>CAKTPC010000007.1 GCA_934590505.1 uncultured Oscillospiraceae bacterium | reverse complement strand
ATATATGGGGTGATTCTTTTGTTCAATTATGAAAGGTTTGATTCCCTCCGCCGGTCGAAGGGCATCACGCAGAAATTTATCGCGCAGTCCCTTGGCCGCAGCGCCACTCTCTGTCAGGACTGGAAGCAGCATAAGTCCCAGCCCAACGCTGCACAGCTCTCTGTCCTCGCCTCCATCCTCGATACCACCCCCCAGTACCTCTGCGATGAGAGCGACGAGGTCTCCCCTCTCTCCTCCGATGATGAGCTTGAGCAGCTCCTCACCGCCCTGCGCGACCGGGAGGACATGCGCCTGCTCTTCAAGCTCGCCAAGGACGCCGCGCCCGATGACGTCCGCCAGGCCGTAAAGATCATCGAAGCTTTGCGAGCGTCAGAATAAGCTTGCCATGCTCGAATACTATGTCCGCCTTGTCTCCCTGCCACGCGCCGTCGAGGGAGTCAGCGTCCCGAACGATGACGGCAGCTTTGATATCTATATAAACTCCCGTCTCTCCCCGCAGCAGCGCGAGGAGACGCTTGAGCATGAGCTGCGCCATCTGAAGCAGGAGCATTTTTACCTCGATCTGCCCCTGTCACGCATGGAGCGTCAGGCCGACGGTGAACCGCTGAATGTTGTCCTCCACCCGCCGCAGGGCAAAGTTCCCTGCTTTTATTCCGAATCCGCCCTTGCCCATTGGCTCCGGACCGTCTCCGCCCAACAGCATGTGAAGCTTTGATCTCGTCCGCGTTTCAAATACACTTGACTTTTTCTCGCGGACGCGCTATATTATCCCCGCCCTGTATTATTAATGAAGGAGACTTTCCTATGAAATATATCAGCACCCGCGGCGCATCGCCCGCCGTGTCCCCCGCTCAGGCTATCGTCAACGGCCTTGCCCCAGACGGCGGACTTTATACCTTCTCTCCCGCAGAGCTCCCGAAGCTCGATTGGCAGCGCCTTATTACGCTTGATTACTATCACATGGCCGCCGAGATAATCTCCGCGCTTCTTTCGGATTTCACAGCTGAGGAAATGCTCGACCTTGTCCGCCGTGCCTATACCGGCAAGTTCCCCTCGGCGGAAATCGCCCCGACTGTTTCTGTCGGCGATATGTCCGTGCTTGAGCTGTTCCGCGGCCCCACCTCCGCGTTCAAGGATGTTGCCCTTTGCCTGCTGCCCTATCTCATGAAGGCTTCTGCGGAAAAGTGCGGCAATGCGGAGAAGATAACTATCCTCACCGCCACCAGCGGCGATACCGGCAAAGCCGCCCTTGAGGGTTTCCGGGACGTTCCCGGTATCGACATCGCCGTGTTCTATCCCCGTGACGGCGTCAGCCCCGTCCAGAAGGCACAGATGGTGACGCAGGAAGGATGCAATGTCCATGTCTGCGCCGTCGACGGCAACTTTGATGATGCCCAGTCCGGCGTCAAGCAGATTTTTGAGTCCGTCCGTGACCGCGGCCTGTCCTCCGCAAACTCGATAAACATCGGTCGGCTCGTCCCCCAGGTCGTGTATTATTTCTCCGCTTATGCCGATCTAGTCAGGCAGGGCCGCCTGACCCCCGGCGCAAAGCTGAACTTTACTGTCCCTACCGGCAACTTCGGCGATATTCTCGCCGGCTTCATCGCCGGTGAGCTCGGTCTGCCCATTGGCCGCCTTGTCTGCGCCTCGAATGAGAACAACGTCCTTACCGATTTTCTGCGCACCGGTACCTATGACCGCCGCCGCAGCTTTTACCGCACTCTTTCCCCGTCTATGGATATTCTCATTTCCAGTAACCTTGAGCGCCTCCTGTACCTCATGAGCGGCGACTGTGAGCTTGTCGCATCCCTCATGCAGCAGCTCAAAGCCGACGGCTTCTATACCGTCCCCACCGAGCTTCTCGAAAAGATTCAGTCCCTCTTCTGGGCAGGCTGCTGCGGTGATGAAGCTACCGAGGAGACCATCCGTGAGGTCTGGAAATGCCACTCCTACCTCTGTGATACGCATACCGCCGTCGCGTGGAACGTCGCGCGGCAGTATGAAAAAGCGGCGGAATCGCATGACCCCATTGTCGTGCTCTCCACCGCCTCGCCGTATAAGTTCCCCGCTGCCGTGCTCAGCGCCATCGGCGCAAAGTGTGACGGGGATGAATTTGATATGATGTCCGCGCTTGAAAAAGCCACCGGCGTCACGATGCCCGCAAATCTTCGCTCCCTGCGTGAGCGCCCCGTGCTGCACACCGGCTGCGTAAAGCCCGGTGAAATGCGCGGCTATGTCCTTGATTTTCTGGAGGGAAAAGCATGAACAGTGTTACCGTCCGCGTCCCCGCCACCACCGCAAATCTCGCCTGCGGCTTTGATACTCTCGGCTGCGCGCTGAGCCTTTATAATACCCTGAGCTTCACCCTGTCCGACCACCTGTCTTTCACCGGCTGTGATGAGGAGTTCCAGACTCCCGATAATCTCGCCTGTCAGGGCTTTGACGCCGTGTATGCCCACCTTGGCCGCCCGGCTCCCGCCGTGCACATCGATATTCACGCTGATATCCCCGTCTGCCGCGGTCTCGGTTCCTCCGCCGCGATGCTTGCCGCCGGTGCAATGGCGGCAAACGCCCTCTCCGGTGCTGAGCTTCCAAAGGCCGAGCTACTATCGATAATCACCCCCATCGAGGGGCACCCGGATAACCTCGCTCCGGCGCTCTTCGGCGGACTTGTCGCCTCCACATCGCGTGACGGGAAGGTCTATTCCGCCCACTATCCGGTGCACGAGTCGCTGCATTTCGTCGTCCTTTCCCCGGATTATACTCTCAGCACTCATAAAGCCCGCGCCGCCCTGCCGTCAAGCGTTTCCTTTGCCGACGCGGTCTATGACCTTTCACACCTCGCCATGCTGCCGCACGCTGTCGCCCTCGGCGATGAGGAGATGATTTCTATCTGCCTGTCGGATAAGCTGCACCAGCCCTACCGCTTCCCGCTCATCCCCGGCAGCGATGATGTCCTCCGCATTGCCGAGTCACTGGGCTGCAAAGCCTTCTGCATCAGCGGCGCGGGGCCGAGCCTTCTCTGCCTGACGCGCGACGCTGCCTTTGCCGAAAAGCTCTCCGCCGCCGTCTCTAATCTTCCTCACAACTGGCAGGTGCGCGGCCTCGCCGTCGACCCCACCGGCGCAGAAATAATTTAAGCTTTCCCATAAAAGCCAAAATTGGAGCACAGTCGGAAATGACTGTGCTCCAATTTTTGTAATGAAATAACAGTATTACAACGCTGACTGCGTATCGTTCGGGTCGCCGTTTCTGGCAAGATCGTATTCCTTGCTCCAGTCGAGCTCTCGGTATTCCGCCGCCGCCGGCTCCGTCTTTATGTACTCCATGAGCATGTCCAGCATTTCCACCGTCCATGTGTTTCTGTCTATTTCAGCGGTGGTAAAGCGGTTAGCAGTTATCATATCAAAGCCGAACATATCCTTCACCTGCGTCTTTGCTCCGCCATCCACAACATCAGCCACGAGTTGAGGCGGAATAAAGAGCACCCCGCCACTGCATCCGTAAACAATATCACCCGGGAGGCAGATAGCCGCTTCCCGTCCCGTGCTGAGCCTGACGGGCGTATTCATGCCGAGCAGCGCAAAATCACGTATAGGTGTCGGATCTATGCCCCTGTAATATACCTGCACGCCCTTGACCTTCTGCATCTGCTCAACATCCCGTATACCGCCCCAGATGATCGCCCCGCCGCTGACGGTCTTTGCCTTGAGGGCGGTCGTCAGGTTCCCTCCGAGGAACGTACCTTTATATATTTTGTCATACATATCCACAACCAGCACGTCTCTTTCCGAGAGCTGGTCAATGACCCACTGGTTCGGCGTGCCTTTGAAGCCCTGCTCAGCCGCTATATCGCAGCTGGCTTTGTAATAGTCCGGCCTTGTCGGCGCATATACAGCTGTTAGTGCGCGGCCTACCAGCTTGCAGTTTACCTCACCATCCATATCGAACTCCGGATGAAGACTCTTCATAGCGACGAATTGATTTTCGTAACCGGCCACAAATATCGGTTTCCACAGTTCTTCGAGGGTCATTTTATAAAGTGCGTCCAGGTATCTGTCCGGCACCTTTGGACGGCCGTCAGGGAATCTTTCCCCCTTCCATTCCGGTGTTATCGCTATGATAGAATCTCTGTCTGAAAACTTCATTCTTCCTCCTTGCCATGCGTCTTCCCCTCGTCTGTTTTCGGAGGGCTCTCCGCATCCGTAAAGCTATTTTCCTTTGATGTCTTTCGATAACTGCTCGGCGTTTTTCCCGTTATCCGCTTAAATGTGCGGTTAAAATTCGCGATATTATTAAAGCCGCAGTTTTCGCATATCTCGGTTATCGAATCGTTCGTGCTCTCCAGCAGATGCTGCGCCATATCCACGCGCTGAGCCGTGATATAGTTCCAAACAGATACGCCGTTGAGCGTTTTGAATAATGTAGAGTAATAAGACCGACTCATACACGCTTCTTTTGCCAGCATGCTTAGCGTCAGAGGTGCGCTGAGATTGCTGAGTATATAGTCCATGGAATTCTCTATATGCTCAATATGGCGTACTTTGAGCTGCAGAAGTTCTGACGCGGTCATTTCGTTATAGTAATATCTCGCCATCTCCGCGAGCATCATCAGCAGCTTTGCCTTTACGACGATCTCGTAGGCTGCCCTGTGGTCGCAGCACTCGAGGAAACTCTCCTGAAGCAGTCTGCATATATTCTGCGCTGCCTCCGATTCTGCCGGGATGTGCCTGTTTATCCTGATTTTTTCCGTGAAAAGCCGTAGGTATTTGGGCTCAAACCATTCCCCCCCTGACCATATAAGCCGGGGCTCAAACTGTATTACGACCATGGATAGTTCTTCATCTATACGCAGAAACTGATGATTATCGTTTCCGCAGTGCATAAAAACATCCCCGGCCCGGAACATATATTCGTTTTCCGAACACTTGTATACTCCGCTGCCGGTAAGGATCGCCGATATCTCAAGCTCCGAATGTCTGTGGTCATAAACCGGCTGTACTCCGAGAGCGCAATCCGAATAATACGCCTTGAACACCTTGAACATTATATGATTATCCGTGTTTGAACGTACTACTACTCTGTCTGAAAACATGACATCCCCGCCTTGCTGTAAGATATAAGCATCTTAACACCATATCTTACCCGCCGTAAAGTACATATCCGTCCAAAATTGCAAGCAGGCGGAAACAGCAGCACCGCAATGCCGTACTGCGGTTTCCCCATACGCTTCAGCGAACTGCGCTTATGGCTTCCCTGATCACGTCGCCATGCGTGACGCCTATGTTCGTGTTGGCAATTATTTCATCCTGAAAAGCGCGAAGCTGTTCATCGTCAAGATGCATCCCAAGCTCCGCGAGCGTGGTCGGGACCTCTATCTTTTTGAAAAACTCTCTGACCTTTTCAATGTATTCCGCGCTCACGCCGTTCACATGCAGCTGCGCAAGCACACCAACCGCGACAAGTTCGCCGTGCAGGAAGCGCCTAGGGTCCTTCTCCCAGCGCCCGCGGATCACCTCGTTGAACCCGTGGGCGATCGCGAAGCGTCCGCCGGGCTTGTTCGTGTATCCGCACATCCCGCTGACGACGCCGATCACGGCGATCGAACTGAAGACAGCATCCTCCAGGGCTTGACTTATTCTGTGCGCCTTCGCGTCCTCATACGCTTGCGCCCCGCAGCCAAGCAGGACCTCGTCCGCAGCCAGCGCGAGCCGGTACCCGCAGTACTTGGCGGTATCAATATCCCCGTAATGCAGCTGCGCGTGAGTTGAACTGTATTCACAGCTCTTTGCCATTGCGTCAGCCATTCCCGCCGCCAAAAGCCTTGCCGGTGCATTCGCAATAACGCGCAGGTCCACGAACACGGCGTCCACCTCATTATTAAAGAAGCGTATTCCAGCCTGTGTTCCCTGTTCGTCGTATATGACCGACAGAGGGGCATAGCACGCGCATGTTGCCGCACTCGTCGGGACAGTGAACACGCCGCAGCCTGACTGCACGGCAACGGCCTTGGCAAGGTCCATCACTTTTCCGCCGCCGATGCCGATAATTCCGCTGCAGCCTCCGGAGGCTGCCCGCGCGCTGCATCTGTCGATGTCCCCGGCAGTATTGAAGCCGGTGAATATCTCCGTTTCATATTCTATGCCGGCCTTGTCCAGCCCGGCCCTTACGCCTTCCCACGCCGCGTCCATCGCGCGGCGGCCTCCGACGACAAAGGCCTTCTTCCAGCCCGCGTTTTGCGCTTCCTCGCCTACTTTGGTGAGAATGTTCACACCCTGATAGTAATGATTTGCCCCGGCAAGCATTCTGCTTATCTGCATTTGTGTATGATCCTTTCAGTTATCCGTATATCCAGTTAGGAATGACAAGCGCCAGCGTCTCGCTGTATGTGATGATAAACAAAACGATGACCATTATTCCGATAAACGGCAGACATTCCTTTGCCAGTTTTGCCACACTACACTTTGTGAGTCCCGCGACCTGATAGAGCACCAGGCCGAACGGCGGCGTCATGTTGCCGATCGTCACACCAAATACCACAACGATGCCGAAGTGGACCGGGTCGATGCCGAGAGATACTGCAAGCGGTGCAAGCAGAGTTGCAAGGATCGGTATCATGCCATTGGAAACAAACATGCCCAGTATGAATATGAATATATTTACAACGAGCAGGAAACCGGCTCTTCCCATGCCGCCGTTGGTTATCAGCGCGGTGAGCGTGCGCGGGATGTTCTCATAGGACAGGAAATACGACAGGACGTTCGCAGCGCACATGATGGTCATGACGGAGGCGGTGCCGATAACTGACTC
The DNA here is from genome assembly GCA_934590505.1 of uncultured Oscillospiraceae bacterium. Lineage (GTDB taxonomy): Bacteria > Bacillota > Clostridia > Oscillospirales > Oscillospiraceae > Limivicinus. The sequence continues at coordinate 28,158 of CAKTPC010000007.1, read as the reverse complement.
AATTATCGTCGGAACGATATCCTTCACGCTGAACCTGCGGTACACCACCACGCCGATCAGGAGACAGTACAGGCAGCAGGCCGCACCGGTCTCTGACGCGGTGAGCAGCCCCGCGCGCAGCGCCATAAGCAGGCCAAACGGCATGAGCAGTGCCCATATGGCATGGCCGAACAGCTTCATTATCTCCTTGAAGCTTGCCATCTTTTCCCGGCTCGGTGCATAGTTGTGCTTCTTCGCATAAAAATGTACGAAGATCATGAAGCCGATCATGCACAGTATGCCGGGGACATAACCGGCCGCAAACATGCGTCCCACAGAGACGTTCGCCGCCATGGAATATATAATAAGTCCCATTCCGGGCGGGATTATCGGCGTTATCAGCGAAGAGGCGACCGTGACCGCAGCGCTGAACTCAAGCCCATAGCCGCGCTTTACCATTTCCGGCACAAGTACCTTCGATTCCATTGCCGCATCAGCCGCAGCAGAACCAGAGACCCCGCCCATCAGCACGCTCAACAGGATGTTGACATGCGCCAGACCGCCGCGGAGGTGGCCGACAAGAGCGTCAGCGAAATCAAGCATTTTCTCGGAAAGACCGGCGCGGTTCATTATCGCTCCGGCGGTTATGAAAAACGGCACCGCCAGATACGAAGAGGACTCGGTCGTCGCGACAAAGCGCTGAATAAGTATTTGCGCCGGAAGATCGGCCTTGAGGAACATGAAATAGGTTATCATGCCGCCGAACAGTGCCGCCCATATCGGTGCGTTTATAAGCATGAGAAAAACGATAACGACGACGGGTATAAGTATTGCCGTGTTCATGCCTCGGCCTCCTTCCGCTTCAGGTTCTTTATATCTTTTACAAGAAATTCGATGGAGTAAATAATGCTGTAGCCGAAGCCTATGACTGCGGCTGCGTCATACCAGACGTATGAAATGGAGCTCAGGCCCTCAAAGGTCTTTGTGCCGACCTTCGCCGTCAGGTTGTAAGCCAGCCAGAAGCCGAGGATCATTATCACCGCCATGCACACATCCAGCAGCACCTGAACCCACTTCTGCGCTTCCTTCGGAAGATTTGCGACAAGAATATCCACGCCGTAATGCTGCCCGCGTTTATATGCAGCGGCACTGCCGACATACACCGTATAAGCAAAGCAGAGCGTGATAAACGCATCCGCACCGTTTATGGTATAAGATATCGTATATCTGGTGATCGCGTTGATCGTAGCCAGCAGGACCGATATGCTCAGCGCCGCTCCGCTTATGACCAACGGCAGATCATTCTCAAGAAATTTGATTACTTTTTTCAAAACGATCTCCTTTTTAAGACAGCGCAATATTTTTTCAAATATTGCGCTGCATCCGTGTTAACTTTTCTTAGCGGCCAAGTGCTGCGTTTACCGCATCAAGAATCGCGGTGTCATAGCCCTGAACCTTCAGAAGGTCGGCGGTATATGGAGCAAACTGGGTCTTGTCTACCTCAATGACCTCGACGCCCTGTGCCTTGAAATTGTCGATGATGGTGGATTCGTTGGCGACGGTTTCATCATAGATCTTGCTCATGGTGTCGGTCATGACCTCGGTAATGATCGCCTGGTACTCGGCGGGGATCTTGTTCCAGTTGTCAGCCGTCATAATGGAGATGTTGGGGTTGATGGAGTGTCCGCTGAGCGTGAGGTAATCACAGACCTCGTAAAGGCTGGAGGACCAGAGCAGGTCGAGAGTCGCTTCGCAGGCATCGAAAACGCCGGTCTGGATGTTGGAGTAGTTATCCGCCCATGCGCCGGAAGCAGGGGTGCCTCCCATAACGCTGATCCAGTTGCGCATAAGGTCGCTGCCCATGCGGACGATCATGGTCTTTATATCATCAGGGCTGGTTATCGGCTTGGAGCTGATGAAATGACGGTAGCCGAGAGTACCGACGGCAAATATCTGTATGTTGCTACTGTCGGCCAGTTCCTGAGTGGTGGTGGTCCACCAGTCGGTGTCGGCAATGGTGAACACCTCGGACATATCCTGGAAAACGTAAGGGCAGCTTGCAACAGCCAGCTTCTCACTGTAGTCGGACATGGTGTCAAAGCCGCACCCTAGGATGATGGGCGCGCCGGCGAGGATCTGCTCGACGACATCCTTATTTGAGCCAAGCTCGCTGTCTGGGTATATCTCAAAATTGAGGTCGCCGTTCGTGCGCTCCGTGATCTCCTTGTACGCTTCGGTCATGTACTTTACCCAAAGGCCGCTGGAGGACTGGGTAGTCGCGACCTTGAAGGTCATGGGACTGTCCATAAGCTTTGCTGGAGCCGCATCGGCAGAGGCCGCGGTGCTTTCCGCAGCTGCGGGAGTCTCAGCAGCACCGCAGGCGCAGAGAGAAAATACAAGAACGAGTGCTGTGAGCAATGCTATGATTTTTTTCATTTTTCTTTTTCTCCTTTTTTGATTTTTTATACTATCGGCTTTCGCCGTTTAGTCCGATCCTATCTTTGTGGAAAGTCTCCGATGGCTATAGTCAGGAAAATTCTCTATCGCTTTTGTTCTTTTTGTTCAAAATGCTTTCCATTTTCCGCATTTTCTTTTCACTATATAGTATAGAACTCCGCATTTTTTATTTCTTCTAACATCGTACTAAAAAGTAGTATTATCGTTTTCAGAAGCTGTCCGCCGCGTTTGTCATTTTGTTCACGGCTCATCCGCATGTCCGTTCTATCAAAACGAACGCACAGAGGGCTGCCCGCCGTTTCTTAAGCAAACCTTAAAAACTTAGCCGCTTGGCTTTTAATAATTTATCGGTTATGATATAGGCATACTGAACGAGGTGATGTGCATGAACACTGTGCTTGTCTGCGACGACGAAAAGGATATCGTCTCCGCGCTGAAAATTTATCTCGAGAGCGAGGGCTACGCCGTCGAGTGCGCATATGACGGCGCGCAGGCGCTCGCGCTGCTGGAGAGCCGCGATATCAGCCTTGTGCTCATGGACATTATGATGCCGGTCATGGACGGCATCAGCGCTATGGTGAAGATACGCGAGCGCTCGAACGTCCCCGTGATCCTGCTCACGGCCAAGGGCGAGGACACGGACAAGATACTCGGCCTGAACGTCGGCGCGGACGATTACATCACCAAGCCCTTCAATCCCCTTGAGGTGCTTGCGCGCGTGCGCTCGCAGCTTCGGCGCTATACGATGCTCGGCGCGGCGCAGATACGGCAGAGCTGTCTCACCGTCGGCGGCATAAGCATGGACGATTCCAGCAAGACCGTCACCGTGGACGGCGAGCCCGCCGCCCTCACGCCGACCGAGTACGACATCCTCAAGCTCCTCATGGAAAACCCCGGTCAGGTCTTTCACCCGCGCGATATCTATAAGCGCGTCTGGAAGGACGAGCCCTACGGAGCCGAGAGCACCGTCGCCGTACACATCCGCCACCTCAGAGAAAAGCTTGAGATCAACCCCGCCGAGCCGCGGTACATCAAGGCCGTATGGGGGCAGGGCTATAAAATGGAAAGAGTGAACTGACATGAACAAACTTAAAAGCAGCCTTGCAGCAAAGCTGATAGCCGTGACGCTCTTTGTACTGCTGCTGATGTCTCTCGCCGCGTCGGCGCTGGACATCGCCTATATCGACAGCATCGACGGCTACAATTACGATTATCAGACCCTGCTGCATAAATTCAAATACGACAACTCCAACGATCTGAACGCCGTCATGTACGCCTTGGGCAACGGCGAGTCTCCCGAAGCGCTCAACGGCAGGAACGGCTTCTATTTTGTAATAAGAGATTACTACACGCGCGAGGTTGTTTTTGACGGGCTCGGAAAGCGCGGCTATGACTGGGAAACGGACACAACGCGCTTTGAGCTCCCCGCCTGGTACGACCTCTCCGCGCAGGATGATACCGCCGTCACACCCGAACCGTCTGACTCTCCCGAACCAAGCGTTTCACCTGAGCCGACCGCGTCCCCCGAGCCGAGCGTATCTCCCGATTCGATCGTGTATCCCGAACTCGCCGTGACGCCTGCTGTCTCTGAAAGCACCAAGTCCGGCAGCAGGACGGACATCACGCCCACCATCGACGATGCGCCCATCGACGATAATAACTACCGCGTCTATGCCATCACCGGGTACTACACTGCGGGCAGCATCCCCAGCGGCAATGCCGATAAATATCAGGAGCTTTTCACCTACGCCTACGAACTGCGCTATACCTCTATCGCCGTGCTGGTCGTCGCCCTGATCCTTGAGGCCTTCGTCTTTGTGTTCCTGCTCTCCGCCGCCGGGCGCCGCGGCGAGGCCGGCGAGGTTCGCCCCAGCTTCATTGACAAGATACCCTTCGATCTCTACACCGCGCTGACCGTCTTTGCCGGCATCTTCCTTATCGCCGCAATGGCAGAGGTGTCATACAGCAATACCGCGATGCTCGTCGTTGTCCTCATCGCCGTCCTCGGCGTCATCGCAGCGCTGATAAGCCTGCTGTGGTGCATGAGCCTTGCCGTGCGCATAAAGCTCGGCACGACGATAAAGAGCTGCATCATCTACCGCGTGGGCGCGTGGTGCCTGCGTTTAATAAAAAAGGTATTCTATACCTTTAAGGACGGGCTGAAAGCCATCCCCATGTTCCCCCGCGCAGTGCTCGTCATCGCGGCGATCCTCTTTGTCGAGTTTCTATGGATCGCCATCGCCGGTACAAGTCCCGGAAAACAGCTTTTCGGCTGGTTCATCGAGCGCGCGGTGCTGGTGCTGGCGGCGCTGTATGTGCTGCTGTCGATGAAGCAGCTTCTTAAGGCCGGGCAGCGCATCGCCAAGGGCGAGCTTGACTGCAAGGTCGATACCTCCAAGCTGCGCGGCCCGTTCAAGGAGCACGGCGAGGACCTCAACTCCATCACTGACGGCATGAACCGCGCCGTGGGCGAGCGCATGAAGTCCGAACGCTTCCGCACCGAGCTTATCACCAACGTCTCCCACGATATCAAGACCCCTCTCACCTCCATCATCAACTATGTTGACCTGCTCGAAAAGGAGCAGCCTGAGAACAAAAAGATGCGCGAGTATCTTGAAGTGCTCGACCGGCAGTCTGCAAAGCTCAAGAAGCTCATTGACGATCTGCTTGAAGCGTCCAAGGCATCCAGCGGCAGCCTGAGCGTGAACCTCACCGAGTGCGAGCTTGGCATCCTGCTCGACCAGATGGCAGGCGAATACAGCGAAAAGCTCTCCGCCGCGGGGCTGGAGCTTATCCTCACAAAGCCCGAGGAGCCCGTAAAGGTCATGGCCGACGGGCGGCACATGTGGCGCATTTTTGATAACCTGCTGAACAATATCTGCAAATACGCCCAGCGCGGCACGCGCGTGTACCTCGACCTCACCGCCGACGCGCTCAAGGCGACCGTCACCTTCCGCAACATCTCCGCCACGCGTCTGAACATCAGCGGTGATGAGCTGACCGAGCGTTTTGTCCGCGGCGACAGCTCCCGCAACACCGAAGGCAGCGGCCTTGGCCTGAGCATTGCCCAGAGCCTTGCACAGCTCCAGAAGGGTGCTCTCGATATCACCGTCGACGGTGATCTGTTCAAGGTCGTGCTCAGCTTCGACAGGATATAGGCAGCACCACACAATACGTCTGCGGCACCTGCCTGAAATAAAACCATATCCATGAATAATTTCTCATCCAAGGTAAAAACTGGGACTGTACCACTTTCTTGGAAACGAGGGATCATTCATGGATATTACTTTTAAGCGTATCATCTGCGCCGCGACTCTTGCCGCCGCGCTTCTGCTTGTCTCCGCTCCCGCCGCCCATGCCGCGGAATACGGCGAAGTCGGCGTTGCAAAGACTTGGGACGCAGACTCCGGTGATCTGCCCAAGTCCGTCACCATGCGCCTTCTCAGCGGCGGCAGAGAGGTCAGCCGCATTACGCTCACCGCCGCCGACACCTCCGTAAACGGCAGCTGGCAGGGCAGCTTCAAAAACGTCCCGCTCTATAATGATGACGGCACGCCTATAAGCTACACCGTTGAGGAACTCCCCGTCGAGGGCTTCTCCTCAGAGGTCGTCCGTCAGCCGAGGGCCGAGAGCGTCGCCGCCTCCTCATGGGGCGAAAAGGTCACGCCCGCGAGCCAAAGCTCATATTCCATCGGCAGCTCCAACCTCGTCGCCGCGAAAAAGGGCGGCAGCTATTACGTCTGGACCGACCGCACTCTGAGCATCGGGCAGAGAGCTCGCCTGCTGACAGCCATCAACAGCGCCCGCCTTCCGGGGCTCGGCAAGGCTCTGAGCACATCGAACACCGAATTTGTCTCCGGCCTGCCCGCCTCGATGGCAAACGGAGCCGTGAACTTCCGTCTCGACGAAGGCAAGACCTATATCGACTTTGGCCGCACCAGCGCATGGAGCCTTTTCTATGCCGGTACGCTTGAAATAAGCGACGCGCAGGGCGCAGTGATCGCGAACATCCGCCGCACCGAACCTACAGCGGAGCCGACTGAAGAGCCGACGCCGACTGCTGAACCTACCGAGACCCCCGCTCCGACCGCCGAACCTACTGAAAAACCGACACCTACCACAGCACCGACCGAAGAGCCTGCACCCACCGCTGTGCCGACAAATGAGCCTACACCGACCACAACTCCCGCGCCGACTTCCGTCCCGACCGAGGACCCGGTACCGAGCGCGGAGCCGAGCATGTCCCCCTCCCCCGCGCCCAAAACCGCCGACCGGCGCGATCTCGGCCTGCTGTTCACGATCATGTGCGCCGCGGCCGTCGCCACCCTCTGCGGTCTCTGGAAGCTCAAGGACAATTGGTAAAAGCACTTAACCCCCGGGCACTGTCCGGGGGTTAAAATTTACCGCTGTTCTCTTATTCTCTGTTTCCAGCATTTGTGGCACATGGCGATATAGCTGTCGTTGCCGCCGAGGAGGACCTGGTCCCCCGTCGTCACAACTCTGCCCTGCCCGTCGAGCCTTGCGTTGACCGTCGCCTTGCGCCCGCATGCACAGACGGTCTTTATTTCCGTCAGCGAATCGCTCAGCTCCATGAGCCGCTGCGAACCGGGGAACATGTGCGTCTGGAAATCGGTGCGCAGGCCGAAGCACAGTACCGGCAGGTCCTCGTCGTCCACAAGGTCGCGCAGCTGCTCTATCTGCGCGGGGGTAAGAAACTGTGCCTCATCGGCGATTATCACGTCGTGCCGTCCCGCCTTGCGGTACTCCTCGGTAATGTCCTGCTCGGGCGTTATTATCTGCGCTCGCGCCTCAAGTCCGATGCGGCTGCGTACTATGTCCGCCCCGTCGCGCGTGTCAATGCTCGGCTTTATGAGCCACACCGACATGCCGAGCTCTTCGTAGTTAAACTTCGTTATGAGCGCCTGAGCCGACTTCGATGAGCCCATCGCCCCGAATTTGAAATAAAGCTTTGCCATTATCTTCTCCGTTTTATGTTTAATCTCAGGTGCGCTGAAGATGCGCCCTGACGCGCTCCATCACCATTTCCATCGCGACGAGGTTGTGCCCGCCCTCGGGGATAATGATGTCCGCATTGCGCTTACTCGGCTCGACGAACTGTTCATGCATCGGCTTTACCGTGCTCAGATACTGGTTCACGACGCTGTCAAGGCTGCGTCCCCTGTCGCGCACGTCGCGCATGATCCTCCTGAGTATGCGCACGTCCGCGTCGGTGTCGACGTATATCTTTATATCCATCTGCCGGCACAGCTCCTTGCAGGAGAAAATGAGTATTCCCTCGACGATCACGACCTTTGCCGGGTTCACGGTCACGGTCTTGTCCGAGCGGTCATGCACCGTGTAGTCATATACCGGGCAGACAACGCTGTGCCCGCGCTTGAGTTCCTTCACCGCCTCGACGAGCATGTCCGTGTCGAAGGAATCCGGATGGTCGTAATTGAGCTTTGAGCGCTCCTCATAGCTCATGTCATGGTGCGCCTTGTAATAGTTGTCGTGATGGATGACGGATACATCATTGCCGAAATGCTGGATTAGCTTTTTCGTTATCGTGGTCTTTCCGCTTCCCGTGCCCCCGGCGATACCGATGACCATAACCTTATCCATGGGCATAGCCCTCCCCGTATTTCTTTATCCGCTTTATAATAGCATACATCTCTCCGCGTTTCAATTTGACTTTTGCATTTTTCACTGTATAATTGTGTCAAAGCAAAATTGCATCAAAACAATACACAAGATTTTTTAACGGAGGTAATACTATGTCTGTTCCCACCCCACATATCGCGGCCGAAAAAGGTCAGATCGCAAAGACCGTTCTCATGCCCGGCGATCCGCTGCGCGCGAAGTTCATCGCCGATACCTTTCTTACCGATCCCGTGCTTGTCAATAACGTCCGCGGCGTGCAGGGGCACACCGGCACATGGAAGGGCGTTCCCGTCACGGTCATGGCCTCCGGTATGGGCATCCCCGCCATCGGCATCTATAGCTGGGAGCTGTTCAATTTCTATGATGTCGACAACATCATCCGCATCGGCTCCGCCGGCGCTCTGCAGGACGATATAAAGGTCATGGACATCGTCGCCGCACAGGGAGCGTGCACCAACTCCAACTATATCAACCAGTTCAACTGCCCCGGCACCTTTGCCCCCATCGCGGACTATACTCTTCTGAGCAAGGCCGTCGAGGCCGCGCATGAGCACGGCGTTGATATCAAGGTCGGCAACATCGTCTCGAACGACACCTTCTATGCCGCCGAGGGCACCGATAATTCTGACGGATGGCGCCGCATGGGCGCGCTCGCCGTTGAGATGGAAGCCGCCGGGCTTTACGCGAACGCCGCCTACGCCCACAAACGCGCTCTGTGCATCTGCACGATCTCCGACCATATCTACCGCGCCGAGGCACTCTCCTCCGAGCAGCGCCAGACCTCTTTCACCCAGATGATGGAGATCGCTCTCGACACCGCCGTCAAGATGGCACAGCTCTGAAAAGTTCCTAAAAGGCCATCGTTAACAATTATTTAGCAATTTTATCATTATAATCCTTGATTTGTTGCACCGGTTTGTGATATACTGCCCGGTGTACGGATGACAATTACATAAGTTGTCAATCAAATTTTAATGGAGGAAAAATCATGAAAAAGATTCTCGCACTGGTTCTCGCTCTGTGCATGGTCTTTGCTCTGGCTGCCTGCGGCGAATCCGCTGCTCCCGCCGCTACCGAAGCTCCCACTGCCGAGCCCGCAACCGAGGCTCCCGCTGAGGCTACCGAAGCCCCCGCAACCGAGGCTCCCGCTGCTCTCTCCGCTGACGATATCGACGACAACATGACTTCCGCTGACGGTAAGTATGAGCTCGCTTTCGTCACCGACGTCGGCCAGCTGAAGGACAAGTCCTTCAACCAGGGCACTTTCGACGGCGTTAAGCTCTACGCTGCCGAGAACGGCCTGAGCTACAAGTACTATCAGCCCGCAAACGGCGATCAGGCAACTGATGACGACCGTTACGACGCAATGAAGGCAGCTGTTGACGGCGGCGCAAAGGTCGTTGTCTGCGCAGGCTTCATGCAGGGCAACGCTCTTGCAAAGGCTGCTGCTGAGTTCACCGATGTTGACTTCATCTTCATCGACGGCTGGGCATTCGACGGTCTTGACAACATCGCAGGCATCGCCTTCAAGGAAGAGCAGTGCGGCTACTTCGCCGGCTACGCTGTTGTTAAGGAAGGCTACACCAAGCTCGGCTTCACCGGCGGCGGCGGCGGCACCAACCCGGCATGCTGCCGTTACGGCTACGGCTTCGTCGAGGGCGCAAACGCAGCAGCTGCTGAGATGGGCGTCAATGTTGAAGTCAACTACTCTTGGGAGTACGGCGCATCCTTCTCCGCTTCTCAGGAACTCCAGGCAATGGCTTCCGGCTGGTATGAGACCGGCACCGAGATCATCTTCGCCTGCGGCGGCTCCATGTTCCAGTCCGTTGCAGCAGCCGCTTCCGCTAACGATGCAGCTGTTGTCGGTGTTGACGTTGACCAGTCCTTCGAGTCTGACACTGTTGTCACCTCCGCTATGAAGGGTCTTGCAGACGCCACCAAGTGGGCTATCGCAAAGGTCTATGACGGCACCTGGTCCGAGATCGGCGGCAAGGCCACCTCTCTGGGCGTCAATGAGAACGCAGTCGGTCTGCCCACCGCAACCTGGAGCATGACCAACTACACCGTTGAAGAGTACGAAGACCTGTTCCAGAAGGTCGCTTCCGGTGAGCTCACCATCGATGCTGACTACGAGGCAAACCTCGAGCAGGATTGGAGCAACCTCACTCTCAACATCATCTGATCACATTCTAAGCACTAAAGAAGAGGGCATACGCCCTCTTCTTTTTTTGCACTTTTCGGGGTAATTTCTTGCAATTTGCTTTTGCTGCCGTTATAATGTATTAAAGCGTTTCATACAGACACACCATTGATTAACAGGAAAGCAGGTGGCAGAATGGAAAAATCCCCGGAATATGTAATAGAAATGTTGCATATTACCAAGGAATTCCCCGGTATCAAGGCCAATGACGACATTACCCTACAGCTCAAAAAGGGTGAGATCCACGCTCTGCTCGGTGAAAACGGTGCGGGCAAATCCACTCTCATGAGTGTTCTCTTCGGCCTGTATCAGCCGGAGGCGGGCGAGATACGCAAGAATGGCGTTAAGGTCGAGATAAACGACCCCAACGATGCGACCGCGCTCAAGATCGGCATGGTACACCAGCACTTCAAGCTGGTCGAGGTATTCACGGTCCTTGATAACATCATCCTCGGCGCAGAGACGACGAAGCTCGGCTTCATCCAGAAGAAGGAAGCGCGTGCCAAGGTCCAGGCGCTGAGCGAGAAATACGGTCTGCACGTCGACCTCGATGCGAAGGTCGAGGACATCACCGTCGGCATGCAGCAGCGTGTTGAGATCCTCAAGATGCTCTACCGCGATAACGAGATCCTTATCTTTGACGAGCCTACCGCCGTCCTCACCCCGCAGGAGATAGACGAGCTTATGGCCACCATGCGCGAGTTTGCCAAGGAGGGCAAGAGCATCCTCTTCATCTCCCACAAGCTCAATGAGATCATGGAAGTCTCCGACCGCGTCACCGTTCTGCGCAAGGGCAAGTACGTCGGCACCGTCAACACCAGCGAGACCAACAAGCAGGAGCTGTCGAACATGATGGTCGGCCGCCCCGTTCAGCTCGAGGTCGTGAAGGACGAGGCCAAGCCCACGGATGAGGTGCTCCGTGTCGAGCATTTCAGCGTCCCCTCCCGCGTGCACAAGCGCAGCGCTGTTGACGACGTCAGCTTTTCCGTGCGCAAGGGTGAGATCGTCTGCGTCGCCGGTATCGACGGCAACGGCCAGTCCGAGCTTATATACGGCCTCACTGGGCTTGACAAGTCCTCCGGCGGCAAGATCACGCTCTGCGGCGAGGACATCACCCATGCCTCCATCGCCCACCGCGGCAAGAATATGTCGCACATCCCTGAGGACCGCCATAAATACGGCCTTGTGCTCGACTTCACTCTGGAGCAGAACCTGGTCCTCCAGCGTTTCCAGGAGCCGCAGTTTGAAAGGGCCGGCTTCATAAATAATGCCGCCGTGCGCGAGTACGCCGATGAGCTTATCGATAAGTTCGACGTCCGCTCCGGTCAGGGCGCAGTCACCGTCGCGCGCAGTATGTCCGGCGGCAACCAGCAGAAAGCTATCATCGCCCGCGAGATCGACCGCGACAAGCCCCTTATCGTCGCCGTCCAGCCGACCCGCGGCCTTGACGTCGGCGCGATAGAGTACATACACAGCCAGCTCGTTTCCGAGCGCGACAAGGGCAAGGCTATCCTGCTCGTCAGCCTTGAGCTTGACGAGGTCATGAGCCTGTCCGACCGCATCCTTGTTATGTACGAGGGCAAGATCGTCGGGGAATTCGACCCGAAGAAAATCACCGTGCAGGAGCTCGGCCTTTACATGGCCGGTGCAAAGCGCGCGGGCAAGGAGGGTGAAGCGGTATGAAAGAAAAGCTGTCCGCGTTCTACGCGAAGGACTCCACACAGAAAGTCGTCGCGTCGCTGCTGTCCATTCTTATCGGTCTGGTCGTCGGCAGCCTTGTCATCCTCATCGTCGGCCTCACCAGCAAGAGCATTTCCACCAAGGGCGCATGGGAGGGCATCCGCCTTATCTTCGCCGGTATATTCAGCACCGGCCGTGACGCCTCCGGCGCGCTGAGCTGGGGCTTCAACCCCACAAGCGTCGGCAACATGCTCTTCCGCGCGACCCCGCTCATTATGACCGGTCTCTCCATCGCCGTCGCGTATAAGACGGGTCTGTTCAACATCGGCGCTCCCGGTCAGTACCTCATGGGCACGATGGTCTCACTGATGCTCGCTCTCAGTCTCCCGACAGAGACGATGGGCGCGTTCCTCGTCTGGCTCATCGCTTTCCTCGGCGGCATGCTCGCCGGTGCGCTCTGGGGCGCGATCCCTGGCCTGCTCAAGGCATTCCTGAATATAAACGAGGTCCTCGCCTGCATTATGACGAACTGGGTCGCGGCAAACCTCGTCACATGGCTCTTCGATATCAGCAGCTTCAAAAACATGGTCGAGGGCACGAAGTCCGGCTATATCTATAAGACGACCTATAACGGCGTCGCCACGGCAAAGCTCGGTCTTGACAAGCTCTTCCCCAGCTCTCAGGTGAACGCCGGTATCCTCGTCGCGGTCTTCTTCGCGATAGTCATGTACATCCTCATCAACAAGACCACCCTCGGCTACCAGCTCAAGGCCTGCGGCTCCAACCGCCACGCCGCGCGCTACGCCGGTATCAAGGACAAGCGCAATATAGTCCTCTCCATGGCCATCGCCGGCAGCATGGCCGGCGGCGGTGCTGCGCTCTACTACCTCTCCGGCAACACGGAGTTCTTCTGGAGCACCTATCAGTCCCTGCCCGCGACAGGCTTCAACGGCATCCCCGTTGCGCTGCTCGCGGTCAACAATCCCATCGCCGTCATCTTCACTGCGATCTTCATGTCGATGCTCGATATCATCGGCCTTCAGCTCACGAACCTCACCGCGTATAACGAGTACATCACCGACGTTATCATCGCCGCGATCGTTTACCTCAGCGCGTTCGCTCTCGTTATCCGCATGATGATTGCTCCGAAAAAGAAGCGCTCCGCCGAGGCTGCTGCGGATAACACAGTCACCGCCGAACAGCCAGACAGCGCAGACACTGAGAAAGGAGGCGACGAAGCATGACATTCCTTATCCAGCAGACCATGCTTTTCGCGGTTCCCCTGATGATCGTCGCGCTCGCCGGTGTGTTCTCCGAGCGAAGCGGTATCATCAACCTCGCCCTTGAAGGTATAATGATCTTCGGCGCGTTCATCGGCGTTCTGGCAGTCCGCCTTCTCCAGTCGAGCGAGGCCGTTCTGGCCGCAAAGGCCGCAAAGAACTGGGCGGCCATGCAGGGCTATGAGCTGCTTGCGATGCTCGCTGCCGCCGTCATGGGCGCGGTGTTCTCGCTGCTGCTGTCCTTCGCGTCCATCAACCTCCGTGCCGACCAGACCATCGGCGGCACGGCGCTGAACCTGCTCGCCCCGGCGCTCGTTCTGTTCTTCGTGCGCATCATTGCAAATCAGAACACTCTCCAGATGCAGGAGGGCGACGCTGCAAGCTGGTTTATGATAAAAAAGACCACGCTCGGCTTTGAGAAGAACGCCGACCTCGGCTTCCTCGGCAACACCTTGCTGCACAAGGTCTACCTTGCGACATACATCTGCATCATCCTGTTCATCGTCCTGTCGATCATTCTTTATAAGACGAAGTTCGGTCTGCGGCTGCGCGCCTGCGGCGAAAATCCCCAGGCAGCCGACTCTCTCGGCATTAACGTCTATAAGATGCGCTACGCCGGCGTGACGATCGGCGGAGCGCTCGCAGGCATGGGCGGCTTTGTGTATGCGCTCACCACGGCAAACTGCACCGCAAACGGCGATGTGGCCGGCTTCGGCTTCCTTGCTCTGGCAGTTATGATCTTCGGCAACTGGAAGCCCCTCAACATTGCGGGCGCCTCCATCCTCTTCGGCCTGTTCAAGTGCATTGCCGCCTCCTACGCAAGCCTTGATATCAACGGCGACGGCGTCTATGCCCTTGCAAACATCGGCATCAGCCCGCATTTCTACCGTATGCTGCCCTATCTCATCACTATCATCGTCCTTGCCTTCACCTCCAAATCCTCCCGCGCACCGAAGGCCGAGGGCATCCCCTATGACAAGGGCTCAAGATAAGCTTTCTTATACCCTGCCGCGTCAAGTGCGGCAGGGTATTGCATTTCCCGGTCTTTTCTGTTATGATGTGGTTTCACGACATAGGTACACTACCGTCTGTGAGCCGTATAAAAGCAATTACGGCAGCTCAGCTTTTTTATAAAAATCAGCAAAGGAGCAGAATTATGAACAAGTATCTGGACATTTCCCCCGAAGTTAAGGCCGCCCTCGATGAAGGCCGCCCCGTCGTCGCTCTCGAGAGCACCATCATCTCCCACGGCATGCCCTATCCCAAGAACGTTGAGACCGCACTTCTTGTCGAGCAGACCATCCGTGATAACGGTGCGGTCCCCGCAACCATTGCAGTCATCGGCGGCCGCCTCAAGGCAGGTCTGAGCCATGAGGAGATCGAGTACCTCGGCAAGACCGGCCGCGGCGTTGCCAAGGCCAGCCGCCGCGATCTGCCCGCGCTCGTCGCTCGCGGGGCAGACGGTGCTACCACCGTCACCACCACCATGATCATCGCCCACATGGCGGGCATCAATGTCTTTGCCACCGGCGGCATCGGCGGCGTGCACCGCGGCGCTGAGGTCACCATGGATATTTCCGCCGACCTTGAGGAGCTTGCCCAGACCCCCGTCATGGTCGTCTGCGCCGGTGCAAAGTCCATCCTCGACCTCGGCCTGACTCTTGAATATCTCGAGACCAAGGGCGTCCCCGTCATCGGCTACGGCACTGATGAGCTCCCCGCTTTCTACACCCGTAAGAGCGGCTTCGGTGTCGACTACCGCGTTGACTCCCCCGAGGAGCTTGCCGCGATGTTCCGCGCCCAGCGTGAGCTCAACTACAAGGGCGGTATGCTCGTCACCAACCCCATCCCCGAGCAGTACGCCATGGACAAAGCCGTCATCGACAAGGCCATCGATCAGGCGCTTGCCGAAGCAAAGGAGCAGCACATCCATGGCAAGGAGACCACTCCCTTCCTGCTCGCCCGCGTGGTCGAGCTTACCGGCGGCGACAGCCTTGAGAGCAACATCAAGCTCGTCCTCAATAACGCTACCGTCGCGGCCAAGACCGCAGCAGAGCTTGCAAAGTAAACCGCACCATCCCGCCGGAGCATATGCTCCGGCGGTTTTTTATGTCCTTCACACATTTATATTGAAATAAGCCTGCATCCGCTGTATAATATTGTGAATTTGTATTTATTCTTTTCGTATCGGAGGTGTGTCTGTGGCAGAAAACAAGTGCATGGTGTCTGTTCTGTGTACGGCATATAATCATGAGGAGTATATCGCGCAGACGCTTCAATGCATTGTCGATCAGCAGACGGACTTTTCCTTTGAGCTGCTTGTGAATGACGACGCCTCGACTGACGGCACAGCCGCGATAATCCACGCGTTTGAGGAAAAGTACCCCCACATCATCCGTGCGTTTTACCAGAAGGACAATCTATATTCCCAGCATAAAAACGCTTATGAAACGGTCCTCTTCGCCGAATCCCGCGGCAAATACATTGCTTTCTGCGAGGGGGACGATTACTGGTCGGACCAGACAAAGCTCCAGCGGCAGGTCGATTTCATGGAAAGCCACCCGGAGTATTCCGGCTGTGTCCATGATACGATGTGTCACTACTGCCTCGGCAATTCTCCGGACAAGCGTCTTATCGGCCGCGATGATGACTTTGACCCCGATATTGATAAGATCGCCCGCGGCACCTCATATAGCTGGCACACGAGCTCGATCCTTGCAAAAGCATGGCTGTTTTCCGATCTCCCGGAATACTTTCATATCGGCTGGGATCACGCGTTCCTCGATCATCCGATAGGTCTGTGGATGATGTTCAACGGCCCTGTACACTATATAGGCCGCTGCATGTCCGTTTACCGTCTGGACAGTTCCCCGAGCGCATGGAGCACCGGCGTCGACGGGCAGTATGAAAAGCTCCGCAAATATACCGAGGGCGAGTGCAAGGTGCTGGAGAGCGCACTTAAAACTGCGCCTGAGCGCTTCAGGAGTTCAATAGAATACTGGCTGCGTGAGCGAGAGTTTGAGCTTATGTACATTGAGGGGCGGGACAGAGAGCAGCGCAGGCCGCCGTATGACGCCATTCTGCGCAGGCAGCCTCTTTCGTACCGCGTGAACAATTTCCTCAAAAGCTTCTTTCCCGGCCTGCAAAAGCTGTACCGGTATGTGCGCGGCTACAGGAGTTGAATGTATCCTATTATTCAACCGCACCGCAGGATCATAGATTTATAGAGAAACGGAAAAAATATGACCAGTTTTTACACAGAAAAAGAGCTATCCTCTCTTGGGCTGAAGAAGTACGGCCAGAACGTTATGATAAGCCGGCACGCGAGCATATACGGTGCGCAGAATATCAGCATCGGAGATAACGTCCGCATAGATGACTTCTGCATTCTCAGCGGCCATATAGAGCTTGGCAGCTACATTCACATTGCGGCCTATTCCGCGCTTTACGGCGGTGAGGCGGGGATCTTCATCTCCGACTTTGCCAATCTCTCTTCGCGCATCTCCGTCTACAGTGTGAGTGATGACTACTCCGGCACCACACTTACAAGCCCCATGATACCGGATAAAAATAAACACGTTATCAGCAAGCCCGTACACATCGGCAGGCACGTCATCATCGGCTCCACAAGCGTTGTCCTCCCCGGCGTCACTATCCCGGAGGGCTGTGCTTTCGGCTGCTTCTCGTTTGTGAATGCGGATACCGAAGCGTGGAGCATCTACGCCGGTATCCCTGTGCATAAGATCAATGGCAGAAAAAAAGACCTTCTTGCGCTTGAGCAAGAATTTCTCACCGAGGAACAGAAGCGTCTGGCAGAGGCAATGGCCGCCGCGGGAGGAAATATTTAAGCTTTTACGATCCGCCGCCATGCGGAATATAAAAGTCGGAACGGATATATGAATAATAAAAAAGTCTTTTCCAATCTGATATGGCGATTTATGGAGCGCTGCGGAGCACAGGTCGTGTCCTTTGTCGTGTCCATCGTGCTCGCGCGCATCCTCGAGCCTGAGCTATACGGCACTATCGCCCTTGTCACCGTCATTACCTCCATTCTTCAAGTCTTTGTCGACAGCGGCATGGCAAACGCGCTCATTCAGAAAAAGGACACCGACGACCTCGACTATTCCTCCGTGTTCTACTTCAACGTTGCTTTCTGTCTTGTGCTGTATATAGGGCTGTTTTTCGCTTCTCCGCTTATCAGCCGGATATACGGTTCGTCTGACCTCGTCCCGGTCATCCGCGTGCTCGGGCTTACGATCGTCGTCTCCGGTGTCAAGAATGTGCAGCAGGCTTACGTCTCAAAGACGATGCAGTTCCGCCGTTTCTTCTTCTCCACCCTCGGCGGAACGCTATTCTCCGCCGTCGTCGGCATCACGATGGCCTACCGCGGCTTCGGGATATGGGCGCTCGTCGCCCAGCAGCTCCTGAACGTGACCGTCAACACGGCCATTCTCTGGCTGACCGTCGGCTGGAAGCCGAAGCTCATGTTCTCACTGCGCCGCCTCGGCGGGCTCGTGTCCTACGGCTGGAAGCTCCTTGCCTCCGCGCTGCTCGACACCGTGTATCTCAAGCTCTCCCAGCTCGTCGTCGGGCTGAAATATACCTCGTCTGACCTCGCGTACTACAATAAGGGCGATCAGCTCTGCGTGCTCGTCGTCGAAAACATCAACTACTCTATCGACAGCGTCCTGCTGCCCGTGCTCTCCGCCGAGCAGGATAACCGCGACCATGTGCGTGAGATGACCCGCCGCGCCATCAAGACAAGCTCGTATATTATGATGCCGCTAATGATGGGCATGGCCGTGTGCGCCGAGCCGCTTATCCGCCTCCTGCTTACCGAAAAGTGGCTGCCCTGTGTGCCGTTCATGCAGATATTCTGCGCGGTATATGCCTTTTACCCGCTGCACACTGCGAACCTAAACGCCATCAAGGCGATGGGGCACAGCGAAATATTCCTCCGTCTGGAGATAATAAAGGAGCTTATCGGCATCGGCCTGCTCTTCGCCGCGATGAACATCAGCGTCTATGCCGTAGCGGTGAGCCAGCTTATCTCCGGGCTCTTCTCCCTCGTCATAAACGCGTGGCCGAACCGTAAACTGCTCGGGTACAAGCTGTCCGGTCAGCTTCGTGACATGCTCCCGGCGGTGCTGCTTGCCTGCCTGATGGGCGTCTGCATCTATCCGATAGGCCTGCTCGGGCTGAACGATTGGCTCACACTGCTTATTCAGGTCCCGCTCGGCGTCGCGATATATGTCGGCGGCTCCGTTATCTTCCGCGTTGACAGCTTCGGCTTCATGCTGGATGTGCTCCGCCGCCTTATGCACCGCGGCGCGGAGGAATAATTTATTTGAGGTCACATCATGAGTAAAGATTGTCTCGTTTCCGTATTCTGTACGGCCTATAACCACGAAGAATATATCCGCGATGCGCTTGAGAGCATCGTCACCCAGCAGACGGATTTTCCCTTTGAGCTGCTCGTGAACGACGATGCCTCGACTGACGGCACCGCCGCGATCATCCGTGAATACGCAGAGAAGTACCCGGACATCGTTCGCCCGTTCTATCAGGAAAAGAACCTGTTTTCTCAGGGTCTGGACATCTATTATGCCGTGTTCTTCCCGAACGCGCGCGGCAAATACATGGCCTCCTGCGAGGGTGACGATTATTGGACCGATCCCACAAAGCTCCAGCGTCAGGTCGACTTCATGGAAGCGCACCCGGAATACTCCGCCTGCGTCCACAACACACTCCTGCACTACTGCACCGGCGGGCGTCCCGATGAGGAGCTCGTGCAGCGCAGCGAGGACTGCGACGTTGAGTTTGCGGACATCATCCCCGGTATGAACACCGCGTGGCACACGAGCGCGCTGCTTGCAAAGATGCCGCTCCTTGCCGATCCGCCTGATTTTTACTACGTTGCCGACAAGTACGGCTTCAGCGATTACCCTTACGGCATATGGCTGCGTCATAACGGCCCGGTGCATTTCATCGCCCGCACAATGTCCGTCTACCGTATATGCAGCAACGGTGCCGCATGGAGCAGCGGTGTCGAACGACAATATGATAAGCTCGTCCGCTTCATGACCGGCTCCATCGCTATGCTCGAAACCTACCGCCCTCATGTCACTGATCCCGATGTTCTGCGTCTTGTGGATGACAGTATCCTCAAATGGAAATTTCAGCTTCTTTATACGCAGGGTAAGGACAAGGATCTGCGCCGTCCGCCATATAATAGGCTATTGAAAGAGAAGCCTCTGCGCTTCCGCATCAATAACGCCGTCAAATGCCTGTTTCCCGCGCTGCACCGGCTCTACCGCCAGAAGCAGGGCTATGACGAATGAGCGCGAAAGGAGCCATCCCATGAAAAAGCTGCTGCTCTTAGGCGGCGCGCAATACCTGCTGCCCGTCATAAAAGAAGCACATAAGCTGGGGCTGTATGTCATCACCTGTGACTATCTGCCCGATAACATCGCCCATAAGCATTCAGATGAGTACCGCAATGTCAGCATCATCGATAAGGACGCCGTCCTCAATATGGCGCGCGAGCTCGGTATCGACGGCGTCATGTCCTTCGCCTGCGACCCCGGCGTCGTGACCGCAGCCTATGTTGCGGAGAAGCTGGGGCTCCCCTTTGCCGGCTCATATGAAGCTGTGTCCATTCTCCAGAACAAGGGACGCTTCCGCCGCTTCCTTGCCGAGAACGGCTTCAACGTCCCCTGGGCAAAAAGCTATTCCGAGCCCGCCGGAGCGCTGAATGATTCTGCCGGCTTCAATTGGCCGATGATCGTAAAGCCCGTGGACTCCGCCGGCAGCAAGGGCGTCACGCGCGTGGATTCTCCCGACGCGCTCCCCGCCGCGATAGAACATGCCAAGGCCTTCTCGATCTGCGGTGACTTTATAATCGAGGAGTTCATCACCCAGCAGGGCTTCTCCTCGGATACAGACTGCTTTTCCGTTGACGGCGAGCTGCGCTGCTGCTCCTTTGACGAGCAGTACTTTGACGCACATGCCGATAATCCCTATACCCCCTCGGCTTACGCGTGGCCGTCCACTATGCCGGCTTGGGCGCAGGCAGAGCTTAAGCAGGAGCTGCAGCGGCTCATCACACTGCTCGGCCTCGGCACCGGTCTTTACAATATCGAGACGCGCCTCGGCACAAACGGCAAAGCCTACATAATGGAGGTCTCCCCCCGCGGCGGCGGCAACCGCCTGAGCGAGGTGCTGAGCATGGCGGCGGGAACCAACCTCGTCGCAAACGCCGTCAAGGCCGCCGTCGGCCTGCCGGTGGACGAAATGCATGACCCCGTGTATAATGGTCACTGGACGGAGATCATCCTCCACAGCGACCGCGACGGTACCTTCCGTGCGCTCGATATCGCGCCGGAGCTTGAGAGCGCCGTTGTCCAGCGTGACCTTTGGGTAAAGCCCGGCGATGCTGTTGAGCGTTTTTCCGGTGCGAACAAGGCCATCGGCACGCTTGTCATGAACTTCCCCACCCGCGGGGACGCGGAAAAATATATGTCTGACGACAGCTGGTACCGCATCGCCGTCGACTAATTGTAGGATAACCGCAGATAAATCTCTTGTGGCCGCATCCGCGGCAGATTGGAGTAAGATATGTCCGAAATAATCAATGTCACCCGTTCGTCCATTCCGGAGTTTGAGGAGTACTGCAATGAGATCCGCAGCATCTGGGACAGCCATTGGCTCACAAATATGGGCGAGAAGCACCAGCGGCTCGAAGCGGAGCTTAAGGAATACCTCGGCGTACAAAATGTCGCCCTGCTCACGAACGGCCACCTCGCTCTTGAAAACATCATCGAGGCCATGGCGCTCAAGGGCGAGATAATCACCACTCCCTTCACCTTTGCCTCCACCACGCATGCGATCGTCCGCTGCGGCTGCACCCCCGTGTTCTGTGACATCGACCCCTCCGACTATACCATCGACGTCAGCAAGCTCGAGTCTCTCATCACCGATAAGACCGTCGCCATCATGCCCGTGCATGTCTACGGCAACCTTTGCAATGTAGAGGAGATAGACCGCATCGCAAAGAAGCACGGTCTCAAGGTCATTTATGACGCCGCCCATGCCTTCGGCGTGACAAAAAACGGCATCAGCTCCGCCTGTTTCGGTGACGCCGCTATGTTCTCCTTCCATGCCACCAAGGTCTTTAACACCATTGAGGGCGGCGCGCTCTGCTTTAAGGATGACTCTCTCGCGCAGCGCATCCGCGATCTCAAGAATTTCGGCATCCATGGCCCGGAGGACGTTGAATACGTCGGCGGCAACGCGAAGATGAACGAGTTCTGCGCGGCGATGGGTCTGTGCAACCTGCACCATCTTGATGGCTGGATCGCCGAGCGCAAGCTTGTTGACGAACGCTATTGGGAGCGCCTTGACGGCGTGCCCGGCATTCGCCTCAACGCGCCGCAGAATGGTGTCCGCTCGAACTATGCCTATTTCCCCGTCGTGTTCGACGGCTACAAGTATAACCGTGATGAGGTCTTTGACCGTCTGTACGAGCACGGCATCGTCGCGAGAAAGTACTTCTATCCCATCACCAATTCCTTCGCATGCTACCGCGGCCGCCCAGGCTTCGATCCCGCCGCGACCCCCGTCGCCGAGCACATTGCCGACTGCGTCCTGACTCTCCCGCTCTACGCCGGTCTCAGCACTGCCGACGTCGACCGCATCTGCGATATAATCCTTGGGTAAGACCATGACAAAAATCTTATTCGTCTGCCACGGCAATATTTGCCGCAGCCCGATGGCCGAGTTCGTGCTGCGCGATATGTGCTCCCGCGCGGGGCTCGCGGCACAGTTCGACATCGCCTCCGCCGCGACGAGCAGCGAGGAGCTCGGCAACCCCGTCTATCCGCCCGCGCGGCGCAAGCTCGCCGAGCACGGCATCGGCTGTGATGGCAAGACCGCGCGGCGCATAAGACCGGATGATTATGATAATTACGATCTTCTCATCGGCATGGACGATGCAAATATGCGCAATATGGCGCGCGCCTTCGGCGGCGACCCCGACGGCAAGCTGCACCTGCTGCTCGAATATGCCGGCCGGCCCGGAGACGCCGTCGCTGACCCATGGTACACGCGCGATTTTGAAGCGACATGGCGGGATACCAACGCCGGCTGCCTCGGTCTGCTCAACGCCCTGCACCCGCAGGTGACACTTGACCTCTCTGCCTGCCGTGAGCGCCGCGAGCTGTACTCCGTCCTGCGCCGCGCCATGCTCTGGCAGGATTGGTACGGCGAGAATCTCGACGCGCTGCACGATATCCTGACCGGGCAGACCTATCTTGGCCGCAGCTTCATCATCGTCCTGCCCGAGGCTGGCTCCCCCTGCCGTACCTACGCCGAGCGCATAGCAAACGAATTTACCGAAGCAGGACTTCCGGTGGAAATCAAAAACTGATTTGGCTTTATATAAAAAAGAGACGCTACCGCGTCTCTTTTTTATATATTTATTTCACTGTTTCTTATCGAGAATTTCCATAAGCTCCTTGGCGATAGCGTTGACCCGCTCCCGAAGCTCCGGCATATCCTCCGTGTTCTCCTGCACCTCCGCGTCGGACTGCTCAGGCTCAGGCTCAGGCTCGGCGGTATGCTCCTCCGGCATCAGCCCGCATAGGAAATCCTGCCACTCATTGTTGAGCATCTCGATTGCTTCAATGTGCTGCTTCTTGAGCTTGTTAAGGCAGTTCTCAACGCACTTTGCGGCATATTCCTGCTGGTCGGGCAGGGACTGCGCGAGCTCCCGGCGCTTATGCTCCGCCTCGCGCACTATCGCGTCTGCCTTCTCCTGCGCCTGACGTATCGTCTCCTCGGCCTGCGCGCGTGCCTGGTCCTCTATCTTCTTCGCGAGGGCGCGCGCCGAAAGCAGAGTGTCGCCTATCTCGGACTTCTGCCCGTTGAGTGCCTCAAGCTGGGTGCGCAGCAGCTCATTTTCCTGTCCCATTGTCTCCGCCTGCTGCTGGATATTGCCGAGCAGAGCGTTGACCTTATTCGCGTTATAATATTTCTTCTTGACCACGTCGATATTGACGGAGTCAAAAAATTCTTTATCCAGAGCCATAGTTCTGACCTCCAGCCGGGGTATCACGGCTCATCCGCAGAGTGCGGATTTCACCGCCGTTCGGCCTATTATAACAGATTATCCGCCGCTTATCAACCGATTAAATTCTGACCATGCGCCCGGATACAGCTTCACTCTCGACTTTCCGCATCACACCTGAGTTCTATGATGTTGCCGTCCATCTCGGCGGTGTAAACACTCGTCCGGATGTATATCTCCTCTGCCTGCTCCAAGGCTGCGTGCAGACGTTCAACCGCCGGGCTCGCGAGCGGGATCCGGGCAAGCTCCTCCATCACGTCGTCTACCGCTCCGCACAGGACTGCGTACATTTTTTCATAATTCGGCATATCCCCTGTTCCTTTCTCCCACATTTCCATATAAATTATGCTCGGATATTCGTACATACTCAACCCCGAAAATCCTCATTATATTAAATGCAGAAGCATCCAGCTGCATGAGGATTTTTGAAATGATAAGTTACGCACCGCTATTCCGGACAATGCAAGAAAAAGGTATAAGCTCCTATCGCCTGGAGCAAATGGGCTTTTCCCGCGCCACGTATTATTCCATCAAAAGCGGCAACAGCATATCCACAAATACTCTGAACCAGCTCTGCAAACTCCTGCACTGCGGCGTCAGCGATGTTATAGAGTTCATAGAAGAATAATGCAGCTATGTCCGCGCCCCACACAGCGCGGACTTTTTCGTTTTTAACAAGGTTCTGCATCTCTTCAACATTTTAGCGCATATTTTGACTTGTGTCAACATCGTTACGCTATTTTAGCAAGGTTTATATATCTGCGATTCTCCCTAAAATAATGGTAGGGAGATGCTGCCATGAAACCTGAGTATAAGCCTTTATATGAAAAGTTCGGCCTAAACGTCGTTTATTACCGCAAGCGGAAAAAGCTGACGCAGATGCAGCTTGCCGAGCTTGCGGATATTGACCGCAGCCATATCAGCGCCATAGAGCTCGGCAATGTCGGCGTGTCGTTTGACGTTATCTTCAAGCTCTGCGAGGTGCTTGAAGTAAAGCCTAAGGAGCTTTTTGATTTCAGAGATTAAGTGTAAAAGACGCACTGCAACGCGATTTGCAGTGCGTCTTTTGCGATATATAGTTGTCGTCTCAGCATTGCAGCAGCCGCAGCATCTCATGCCGCAGGCGGTCGATTATCCGCTTTTCCAGCCTGCTTATATAGCTCTGCGATATGCCCAGCATATCCGCGACCTCCTTCTGCGTGTACTCTCTCCCGCCGAGCAGCCCGAAGCGCAGCATGATTATCTCCCGCTCCCGCTCATTGAGCGTCCCTATCGCCTCCATGAGTATGTGCTTCTCCGCGTCGTCCTCAAGCGGGCGGCAGACCTCGTCCTCATCCGTACCGAGGATATCGGACAGCAGCAGCTCATTCCCGTCCCAGTCAGTGTTGAGCGGCTCGTCGAAGCTCACCTCCGTGCGCTGGCTGCCGATCTTGCGCAGATACATCAGTATCTCGTTTTCGATGCAGCGGCTGGCGTAGGTCGCAAGCTTTATGTTTTTGCGGGAGTTGAAGGTGTTGACCGCCTTGATAAGCCCTATCGTGCCGATGGATATCAGGTCCTCAAGGTTTATGCCGGTGTTCTCAAAGCGCTTCGAGATATAGACGACAAGGCGCAGGTTGTGCTCGATAAGGAGCCGCCGCGCAGCCTCGTCACCGTCGTCGAGCGCGGCGATGGCGCTCTCCTCCTCGGAACGCGGAAGGGGCGGCGGCAGTGTGTCGCTGCCGCCGATGTAAAAAACCGGCGGCGGCTCTATCCCGAGGATCGACAGGATCCTTTCGTGTATAAACATGATCTGTGGCTTGCAAAGCATAATTCCGTCTCCTTTCAAAGCAGCAAGACAGCGCCTTATATGATTCCTTCAAAGCCGTCACCGGCGGCTGCGGCGGATATCGCCGCGAGCAGTCCCGTGCGCTCCTCCCCGTCCACGCGCACGCTGTCCGGCCTGAACACCGGCAGCAGCCCCGTCCCGCCGAGGGCCGAGAACGGGATCAGCCGCATCCGTCCCGCAAGTTCCGGACTGTCCCCAGCGGCAGTCACGAATTCCACGGGGTCAGTTATCTCAAGCAGCACCGCGCTCTCCGGCAGCAGCGGCCTCAGCGCCCTCGGAGATATCACGACTATCTCCGCCCCCGTCACGGGGTCGGACAGGCAGTTGCCGCTGTCGATGAGCGCGGTAAAGCAGCAGTGGCGGCCGTTCAGGCTCAGCTCTATCGCCGCGGTGCGCCGGTCGGCGGCGCGCGAGCGTGAGCGGGCGATGATGCTCAGCACCGTGTAGCACACCGCAAAGCAGCCTATCAGCAGCCGCAGATCGATCACCGGCAGCGCCCCGGTCTGCAGGCTCAGCGCCCATATCGCCCCGCCGAAGGTCGCGGACACGGCGAAGAACACCGCCATGCACCGGAACATGCGCCGCTCCCCGCCGAAGGCTATGAGCCCCATCAGCGCCGCCGACACCAGCTCCATCCACCGCGAGGCCATGAAGCCCAGCCCCGGCAGGAACACCGATACCGAGTACACCGCGCCGAGCAGCGCCGCTGCGAGGTACCGCCACCGTCTCAGGCAGAGCCTGCATATGCGCGCGGTTATGAGGCACAGGAGATAGTCTGTAAACAGGCTCAGGAAAAACAGGCTGTCTATGTAAATATATTTCATGCCCGGAGTATATCACGGCCGCGCCGCATAATTTGTCATTTGGGAATTGTCAAACCGGGCGTACTGTGGTAGAATCTATGCTGAAATATTATTATGGATAGGTGTGTGATTTCCCGATGTGGTTTACATTTGCGGTCATTGCCCTGCTCTGCTGGAGCGGCTCTGATCTTTTCTCCAAAATAGGCTGCCAGTCCGAGACCGATAAATACAGTCACCTGAAAATGGTCACGGCTGTCGGCGTAGTCATGGGTCTGCACGCCTGCTATGAAATTTTTATCGGCGGCGTTGAGATAAGCTGGAGCGTCATCCTGACTTATCTGCCTGTCTCGATACTGTACATTCTCTCCATGGCCATCGGCTATGTCGGTCTGCGGTATATTGAGCTTTCGATATCCTCGCCGATCTGCAACAGCTCCGGTGCGGTCGTCGCCGTACTCACCTTTGCGACCGTCGGCATAAGCGATGATCTGCCCCCCGTGGCGCTCGTCGCCGTCGCGCTCGTCTGCCTCGGCGTGTTCTTCCTCGGCCTCACGGAAGCGAACGAGGACCCCGAACTTCGCCGCGCGCGGCAGGACGAGTCCAACCGGCACTATGCCAAGAGCTGGATTGCCATTCTCATTCCGGTCATCTACTGCCTGCTCGACGCTCTCGGTACCTTTGCCGACAGCCGCGTGCTCGAAGTGCTCGATGAGGACTCCGCAAACGTTGCCTACGAGCTGACCTTCCTTGCCGCCGGTATCGCAAGCGCTGTATACACCCTCGGCATAAAGAAGCAGAAGCTCATCTTTAAGCAGGAGGCCCCAAAGTACACCGGCGCGATATTCGAGACCATCGGCCAGTTCTTCTATATCTACGCCCTTGCCGACACCCAGCATGTCGCCTTCGCCGCGCCCATCATCTCCTCGTACTGCGTGGCCTCGGTCCTCTGGAGCCGTATCTTCCTCAAGGAAAAGCTCTCGCTCAAACACTATCTGTCGATCGTGCTCGTCGTCGCGGGTATAGTGATATTGGGAATCTTAGACATTTAAATCAAGGAGAAATCGTATGAGCTTTGCTTATAAAAGAGTCGTTGTCAAGATAAGCGGCGAGGCGCTTGCCGGAGATAAAAAGACCGGCTTTGACTTTGATCTTATCTCGCATGTCTGCTCCGTCATCAAGGGCTGCGTTGATGATGGCGCTCAGGTCGGCATCGTCATCGGCGGCGGCAACTTTTGGCGCGGTGTCAAGGACGGCGCGGGCAAGGTCGAGCGTGTGAGCGCCGACCGCATGGGCATGCTTGCCACCTGCATGAACTGCCTTGCCGTATGCGACGTGTTCCGTCAGCTCGGCGCGAAGGCGCGCGTCATGACCGCGGTCGATATTCAGGGCGTCGGCGAACGCTACGATACCCGCAAGGCCATAGAGTATATGGAGGACGGCAATATCGTCCTTTTCGCCGGCGGCAGCGGCGCGCCCTTCTTTTCCACCGATACGGCGGCAGTCCTGCGCGCGGCGGAGATACATGCCGACGGCATACTCCTCGCAAAGAACATCGACGGTGTCTATGACTCCGACCCGCGCACGAACCCCGCCGCTAAGAAGTTCGACCGCATCAGCTATGATGAGGTCCTTGCCCGTCACCTCGCTGTCATGGACACCACCGCCACGAGCCTCGCGATGGATAACTCCATCCCCGTCATCGTCTTTGCCCTCGCGGAGCCCGAGAACATCCGCCGCACACTCTCCGGTGAAGCCTTCGGCACGACGGTGAGCTGACAACATCGTAAAATCTTACCATCAATTGACAAGAGCACACACGCCTGACAGCGTGTCTTTCCGGTGCTTTTTGTCCTTTTCGTCTTGATGGGTTACGACACATCTGCGACTCAAAAACCAAAAATCACACAAAAATCCATCACTGTCAGGTGCAAGCAGTTTTGCCGGAGCAGAAATGCGCTCAGGCAATGAAAAGCCCGCAGGCAATACTTTGTGTATTGGCAAGGGCTTTGAAGCCGCATGGGCGTTTTTCTGCCCGTCAAAACCGTATGTGTCTTTGTCAATTGATGGTAAACTTGATAATATAAACGGAGGAAACACAATGTCTGACTACAAAGAATTTGAAAGCAAAATGAAAAAGACCTGCG
>CAKTPC010000006.1 GCA_934590505.1 uncultured Oscillospiraceae bacterium | reverse complement strand
ATTTTCGGTATCTTTGGCGCAGAAGGAGGGATTTGAACCCTCGCGTGCTTTTTAGACACCTACTCCCTTAGCAGGGGCGAGAAACCCCTTGATTTTTCAGGCGTTTGCGGGATTTTGTAGGCTATTTTGTTAGCTACGCGAATACGCTTTTCGGCACTTTACAGACCATATTGAAACCGGAATTCCCCTGAATTTGTTAGCTACGCGGGGAATTTTGACGGGCGATTACGGCGTCACTCGGCGCCTTTGTCGAGGACGTTGATAGCGTTGTGGGCGCTCTGCATGTCGGGATGGATATACCGCTGAGTTGTGGAGAACTTCGTGTGACGCATGATCTCCTGAATCAAGCTTGGCGCAGTCTTGGCCAAGGCAAGCGCTGTTGCGGTGGTGTGCCGACATGAATAAGGCGGCAGGTCACGCACCTTTGCCCGAGCGAGTGCGGCGTGATACTCGGTATAGAAATTATCTGCGTTCATGCCGACGATATAGCCTTTTTGACTTTTGACGTTGGACAGAATATCCAGCACGAGCGGGCCGAGCCAGTCTGGATAGATCAGCGGCGTTTCCTTGCGCTTTTTGGTCTTTAGGCCGCAGCCGATGATCTCGTGCGTATCGGTGTGGATCATACCGGCGGTGCAGCGCAGCAGCTCTCCGGGCATCATGCCGCTATAAATCATCAGGAGCGGGAAAGCAATAAATTTATCACCGCCGTCGTAAGCTTTCCACAGGGATTTTATCTCATCTTCGGTGAACGGCTTTTGCTCGGTTTCTTCCAACGGCGGCAGCTCGATAAACTCGGCGAGATTCGTCCGCGCCTGCCCCTCAGCGACGGCACGTTTATACAGCTGCGAGAAAAGCGTTTTCATATCCCGCGCAGGGTAAAACGTTTCGACCTGAGAATCGACGCAGCTTTGCAGATTGTTGATTGTCAAATCGAGCATGGGGACATTCTTCAGCGCCTCCATGCGTTTCCACGCGATATCATACGCACACTGCTTTGACTTCGACAGTGCGTTATAGGCGCTGGTAGACCACCCCTTGTAATAATCATTGAGCGTGGGGCGGTAAGCATCTTTTGCCTGCGCCTCGACCGGATTCGCGGCAAAGGCCAGCGCCGCTGTTTTGGACGGGAAGCCGCCTTTTGTGCTGCGCCGCTGGTGCAGATTCCCGGAGGCGTCCACGAACGTCTCACACGTCCACATGGCCGTCCACGTGCGCCCGCGTTTATATGCCGTCCCTTGGCCGTTGCCGCGCCCTCTGCGCGTTTGAGCGATCTCCTGCTTTGCACCGCAATATAGGCAGTACGCGCTGATGTCAGGAATCTCCTTTTTACATTTCCGGCATTTCATAGCATCACCCTATAACTATGCCCCCGGTCGGAGGAGACTGGGGGCTGTTTTTATTTTTTCTTACGATTCCAGCTGAGATCACTCTTCACGGCGAGGGAAATGACAACCAGCGAGAGCAGGACGACGATTATAAACAAGATTGCAAAAGCGCTCGTTCTGGCACTCTTAAACAGACCGGCGGTCGTGACCGATGCGTCGAATATCATGTAGCCAATCAGCGCCATTGTCAGAATCACACACATGGCGATAAGCGCATATAGCATCGGCCGGTGCGAATAGAGCCGTTTGTCCTTCTCAACGTTTACCTCCGTCAGGCGGCGAACGTCACCGGCCTGCTGGACATTTTCGAGTTCAAGCTCATGGATCTGCTCCGTCAGCTCCGCGACATCGGTGGAGCCTTTAATGCCAAACAGTTCATCCATTGATATACCCAGCACGCGGCAGACCGCCGCGAAGTTTAATAGCGCGTCCTGATTGTTGACATTCAGCTTCGTAATGAACGAGAGCGGGACGCCGGCCTTTTCAGCAAGTTCCTTTTGCGTCAGCCCCTTGGCGACGCGGGCGGCTTTGATTTTATATGGGTACTCCTTGATATACGATTCCAGTTCTTGAATAGCGGACACAAATGAACGCCTCCGAAAAATAATTTACCGAAAAAGAAAGTAAACAAACTATGGTATTTGCTGCATGGGAAAGCGATTTCCCGATTCGGCGCTGGACATTATGGAGATTACCTGATACCCTGTAACCGTAGCAGATAGTCGGTTTACAAGGGAATATCTGTTACAAGTCCCGCCTCTGATTGCAGCAGGGGCGGGACACCTTGGAACTAATCCTTGACCGCCTCTGCTTCTTTCTTCAACAGTAAAGATTCACGGTACTGTTCGGCGGGAGCAATTTCCGTAAATTCTATGGACTTATCGAAGTTCTCTTTTACAACGCGTTTGATCTCATCGAGAGACACATTGAAGAACTCACGGCGCTGATTGACAAAGTTGAGCTTCCTATCGGCAAAGGCGTTGTGCAGAGCGGCCTCCAGTTTCGGGGCATCGTCCGAGAAGATCATGGCATGAACGTCAAAGTCAAAGGGGACAGATGCATCGCCGAGCTCATCTACTCTATCCATCGGGTCAAGACGGCGGGTCATGCCGATCTTATATACATTCTCGCCGAAAGCTCCGATGTTGGAGATGATGTAGACATAACCGGCTTTCTGGTTCGCTTCCCGATAGTCGACATCCTTGAACTCCTTGTCGATTTTATCGAGCTGCCGCACAAGCTGTTCACGCTTGGCTTCGATGGCGGGACGATCTTCATCTGACGCATTCGCAAGCTGAGTGTCAAGCTTGGACAGCGCGTTCTGATAATGCGACTGCTCTTTTTCAAGCTTGAGCCTTGCCGCCTCGATTTCTTTAGCAAGCTTCGCCGCTTCACGCATCTGCGCTCGCGCCTCTTTCTGTGCCTCTTTTTCGTCCTGTTTCTTTTGCGCGTACTCAAAAGCGAGATGCAGCTCGTCTATCTTCAGCTTGTAATAGCCAGAGGTTATTCCGATACTCATCATATCGCCGAGCTTGGAGATAGCATCGCGAGAGGCCGTTATGCGCTTCTCACTCGCTTCGATGTTACTGTAAGTAACGTGCTCGACTATATCGTCACATTCGGAGTTAAAGGCGCGCAGGAGAAGCTTCTGCATATCGCTGACCATCTTCCGGCCTTTCGCTTCACTGCCGTTGACAGTCCATGATTTTGAACCAGAGACGGCGGTCTTGGCCTTTACCATATCCTTTTGCTTAGCACGTATTTCGAGCAAACGAGCCTTGTAATCGTCGGCTTTTACAAAGTCGAACCGTGGGGTATAGAGCCCGAAGCTTTGAAGCAACACAGTGTCGTTAGTCTCGACGACTTCTTCTTTCAACCGGTCGAGTCGGTTCTGGACACCAACGAGTTCGTCGTCGAGCAGTTCTTTTTTAGCGGTGGCTTCAGCAATTTGCTTTTGCAGGAGTTTCAAGTCGTTTTGCTCCGGGAGCAACTGAGACTGAAGCTCGGCAACTTTTTGATTCAAAGCCTCAATTTCTTGCTTTTCTTTTGTACCGAACAGTGACAAGGATCAACACCAACCTTTCAGATAGCTTTTTCTGGAAATGTTAATAAAATATTAACACCATCAGTACTCAAAAGTCAAGTGCATTATCGTGCCTATATTGCACTTTATATCATTTTTCGTCATATTTAAGAATTTTGACATAAAAAGGAGAGGGGAACGACTTGAACGAGACTGAAAAGGAGCGGGAGATAGAGAAGATCGTCCGGCTGCTGCGAATGCTGGACATAAAAAAATTACAGAACCTGTATTACTTGGTTCTGTACATGTGAGGTAAGGCAAAAGCCCCGATGCGGTTTAATCCGCGTCGGGGCTTTTGTCGTTTTTGAGGTTCTCCTGATAGGCCTCGTAGGTGCGGCCGATGAAAGCGATGACGGTTTTCAGATCGTCGTTCGGCGTGGCTTTCAGAGCATCAATGAAAGCGTTGACCTCCGGGCTTGACTCCCCGGCGGTGACGCTGGCCAGAAACACGGCACGTTCCTGATCGGGCGTGAGCTGCATATACATCGAGCCCTCGCCGCTGCGCAGCCACTCTTCACGGACGCGGAACTCGCGGCAGATTGCACGGATCGTCTGCTCACTGGGATTGTTCTTGCCGGTTTCAAGCGCGCTGCAAGCTGAATTAGAGATACCGATGCGCTCTCCAAACTTTTCGAGCGTCAGCCCCTCGGACTTACGAAGCGCCTTTATGCGGGTGTTCATCGGAATCACCCCCTTTCAACATGAAGTATAAGGGCACGGTTGAAAAATGTCAAGAATAAAAATCAACTTAGTTAGAAATTAATGCTTGACATTCTGACTAAGTTGATTTATACTCGAACCAAGTTGAAAAACAAATCAACTGCGAACACGAAAAGGAGGACATGCAATGACTATTTGGAGAAAAGACGAAGAAACCGGCCTGACCTGCGGGATCAACGATGACGGTAATTTGTTCCTCGGAGATGACTATTCTGGCTACAACCTGCCGGACACACCTGAAAATCGCGAATACATCCTGAATGACTTTGACCGATGGTGATTTGAGAGGAGAATGACAATGGGACTTTTTAATTATGAAGCCAGAGATGGGCGTATCGACAACGACAAGCTTCGCGGCCTTTGCATCGAACACGGTTGGTTCACTTGCGGCAGCAGCAGACAGTACGAAAAGCTGTTTGAAATGAACGAACAGGGCGCAGGCATTGAGCAGATTGCAACTGCAATCTGGCTGTGCAGTGATAGCGACGTCCCGGAAAACTGCCGCCGAGATATTATCCTTGCGCTGCATGACGCCGGTTTTACCGAGCGGCAGGACGAGAGCGAAGCGGAACATCTGATGGCCTGGCTTGAAATTTGACGTCACCACCGGGCGGCAATCCCCGCCCACCTTAATGCGGCCTTGCGCGAGAGCGCGAGCCGGTCACAAGCCCGGATAAACGCAGAGTGAGGACTAACGCGCAGAAAAAGGGCGTCCGCCGCCTGTGGTAGCGACACAGACGGGGCTCTTCCCGGCGAATGGCAAAAAGAGAAAAGGCATCTGCCCCCAATAAGCAAATGCCTTTCTCTCCGGCTTGTTTACCAGAACGCGGTGCAATCAGGTGCTGCGGCGGAGGTGCTTTACCGCCGCGCATAGGCGGTACGCCTAATGCCTGATACGCATATTGGGGCTGCGTTTCTATAGCGCGCCGTTCACTTTGGCAGACCCGGACTGCCTACCCCATCGAGCATCCCGCAGGTGCTTTAGTCTGGAACTCGGGGGTAAAAACAATGCCTCGCACAAGGCGCTGCACGGCTCTCACCTCTCTTCAATGATGGGATATGCCAATAGTAACACCGGGCTGCGCGTTAGTCAATTCGTGTTAATAAAGCCCTGCTGGGCATGAATGGAGGTAAACGACAATGAGCGATGAGATGAAGAAGGAACTTGAAGAGGCGATAGAGCAGCTCAGACAGCTGCCGCCGGAGAAGCAGAATATGTGCACGGGCTTCGTGCTTGGTGTCAATGCCACGGCGGCGCTCAAGGCCACCACGCCCGCGCCGCAGGACAAGTAAGGAGGCAGAATGTGACATCCTCAGAAGCTCGCGATTGGCTTGAATCGCTGGACTGTATCGATCTCACACCGGAGCAGGCCGCTAAGGCGCTCAACTGCAACCCACACGCAATCAGGCTGCAGGCGCATGACGCTCCGGAGAAGCTCGGGTATCGCGTCTCAGTTACAAACCGCACCGTTAGGATTCCCCGCCGGCCTTTTATAGAGTTCTGGTGGGGGTCTGCGGAGAATAAGCCGTCGGCATAACCGCGGCAGAAATCAAGGGGGAGAGAAAACAATGGACAAGCTTACAGCTGCAGAGACACAGTTCCGACAGATGGGACTGCGCGATCTGGAGAAGTGCGCGGCAGAAGCCGAACACCTCATAACCAAGCGCACGGAGGAGATGTTTGAGCTTGCGAACGAGATTCGCCAGCTCGACTATGAAGCTTTCCAGAGGATCAGCACCGCTGTCAAGGCGGAGTTGGCCGGGAGGAAAGGAGCCGCAGAAGATGGATAACCCAATGTCATGGCTGACCGTGACGGCAGCGGTCGCGTACCTTATCGGCTGCCTGTTCAGACAGGCAGTGTGTGAAATCGAAGAGCGCCACGCGGCGAGTGAACGCGCGTGGAAGGAGGAAGGACTATGAGCACAGGGACAATATGCCTGCTGATCTCGGCGGGCATTATGATCATCGTGACGATCTATTTGGATATCGTCGGCGAGTATGCGGCGGAGATCAAGGAAATCGCGGAGGAACAGGGCTGGGCAGATCCGGCCAAGGTACAGCAGCTGGGCGAGCGCCCGCGCAGCCGCGCCGCGCACCGCCGCAGCAGACCAACACCGGCACCGGCAGTGATGGACGCACAGTATTTCACCATGCCGGACGGCGAGAAAGTGAGGCGCAGATGAGCAGACCCATATACACCATGACGGACGCAGCGCTTCAGGCTGAGAACGACCGTCTGCACCGCGAGAACGACCGTCTCTGCAAGGCACTTGCCGACATGGCCGAGGAGAACGCGGAGCTGCGCGCCAAGTATGACGGCCTTGTAGCCGGCGTCAAGGCTCTCAAAAATAAGATCAGAGAGGAGGAGAAGAGGCATGCCGGAGGAAGAAAGAGCGGCAGAGCATGAGCAGGAAGAGTTTAAGCTCCGCTCCTGCAAGCATAAGAACTGCAAGTACCGGGCGACCAGCAATAACGCATACGGCGTGTACAGCTGCGACTATGCTCTTGTGACCGGCCACACCCGCGCGGCGCAGCACCCCCCAGACAAGCGCCAGCCTGCGGACTGCATGCTGTACGAGCCGCGCACCGGAAAGAAGCCACGGCGGAAGCCCTTTGTACAGACAGGATGAGCACTCAGAAAAAAGACACGTTCCGGCAGTACATAAGCCTTTGCCCCAAGCACTACCAGAACTTCACCCATGACGGCAAGTACGTCATGATCCACATCGCAGACAACAGCCCCTGCTTTCATTGCGGAAGAGCGGGAGCGCAGTACAGTTACATGCCCAAGTACATGCTCACGCGTCAGCGTCAGCGCAGTGTTCCAGTGCGCAGCCGCGACACGCGGGCACAGTACAAGGGCGACTGGAGGGAACAGATATATGGAAACAACAATGACCGCAGCGAGCGCCCGGAAGAAGATGCCCTGCCCTACTGAAAGCGATGAGCAGAAAACACTTTTCTCCTGGGCGCAGATGCGCACTTACTGGTACCCGGAACTGACCTTGATGTTCCACATCCCCAACGGCGGGAAGCGGAACAAGGCCGAGGCCGGGCGCTTCCGCGCCGAGGGCGTGAAGTCCGGTGTGCCGGACATCTTCTTGCCGGTGGCCCGCTGCGGCTATCACGGGCTGTTCATAGAGCTGAAGCGTCAGCACGGGAACACCACCACGAAGAATCAGAACACATGGCTTGCCGACCTGCGCGAGCAGGGCTACGCGGCTGCCGTAGCCTACGGCTGGGAGCAGGCAGCGAAGATCATCACAGACTACATGGAGGGTGAATATGAAAATAAATAAGATTGCCGGTATCTGCAAGCGCGCCAATCTCATCAAGCTATACGATGAGCCGGACGGCAGTGATGTGCAGTGGTGCGGCACGAACGCGGTTATATATCCGCTGTATTCCCTGCCGATACTTGACAGCGATACCGTCGGCCCCGTGATGTCAATCACGGACAAAGAGATGAAGAAGATCGTGGTCGAGCATGAGAGCATCCCCGATTATTACGACATCAGCGACAATGCCGTAGGCGAGAAACTTCTTAACGACGCCCCAATCCGGATAGTCATAGGCAACACCATTTACAATGCTTACCGACGTCAGTGCGAGAGCGGCCTGCTGTTCATCAACTCGGAGTACCTGAAGCCACTACTCGGCAGAGAGGACGATCCTATAATCTACCTCCGAGAGGGTGGACGCACAGGCGAGTACATCGCCGCGAAACAGGGGCTCATGCTCGCGGCAATCATCGAGCCGGAGAAAGCTCTGATCAATGTGAGCAACGCTGACACTGCTGACGCATTCGCCCAAGCTATGCAAGACGAGCTCGCCCGTATAGAGAACATCCCAGACACAGACCCGGCGACGGGCGAGATTGTATGAGGAGGGCAGCGCATGGTATACGAAGAAGCGAAAGCGAAGCTTGAGCGGGAATCAAAAGAGGGAACCTACGACAGGTATGCCGCGGCCATGAAGAGCGCGGTATTGGATGCACTGATAGATTTCACACAGCAGGACGAAGAGTTCGCGCGGGCTGTCCTCGATGGCGGCAGCTTCGCCGACTGCATGAAGGCCGTAGCCAAGGGCTGCGGCACAAGCATAAGCGACTTAGAAGCTTACGGCAAGGCCGTGCCGTTCTATTTCCCCGGCGCGAAGATCCGCATGAAGATGACCATCGACCTTATCGGGGACGCTGCCAAGGGAACAGACGCAGAGCCGGAGGATGTGCCCGCACCGAAGGGGCTTATCCTTGACCTGTCAGATTTCCTGTGAGGGCGCGAACATGGCGAAGTGTAATCTTGCGCCGGAGCTGAGAGACGAGTACCTGCGCCGCGCAGAGTTCTGGGCGCACGACGAAGAGCTTGAAGTGTGCCGGCAGTATTTCGATAATTATCTTTTCTGCGATAGGTCAGAGAACTGGGCAGACCCGGACAACGACTTCCCGACTCTCGCGCCGACGAAGGAATACCACTGCACGGCGTGCGGGGAGAGGTTCAGCGCCAGCAAGGATGAGCGCCCGGAATATTTCCGCCTGAAGCACAACGACGAAACTCGCTGCCCGTACTGCGACAGATCAGTCACGGTCAAGCAGATGGGGAGGATACGCGGGGGACTGAACCTCAGCCAGAGCACGGCGGTCACATTCATCAACGTGACAGGGAGCGGGGCTGTGTGCCTTGACAGCTGCATAGTCTTTTACGATTACAACGGAGAAAGGGATCCCGTGTACGCGGATATGGAGGTATCGTGCATCGCGAAGAGACGGTACTACATGGAGCAGGGCGCAGTGATGGAGTGGCGGGGAAACATGGGACCTATGTATTACCCCACGGACAGAGGAGGCTGGACTGAAGCCACAAACGTACAGGAACCATTTCAGGCAAACGTTATGTACGGCTATGACGGCTTCGGTTATCTTGTCGGGCTGGACAAGCTTGAAAGATCGCAGCTGAGATACAGCGCTGCGGTTAAGTACTTCGCAGATTATCATAATCTGGACATTACGAAACCGGAAACACCTGTGCGGTTGTTCGTAAAGTATATGGCTGAGTACGCGCTGAATAACCGCATAGAAATGGCGGTGAAGCTGGGGCTCCCTGCTGCCGCGGGCGAGCTTGTGCGTGACGGCAGGAAGAATACGCGAGACCTCGACTGGACGGCGAATACGCCGGCGGCGTTCGTGAGATTGAACAAGGCGGACGCGAAGGTATTCTTTGAGAATCCGAGCCTTGTCAAGCTGGGCTGGTATCACAAGCTGAACAAGCTCGGCGCGGTGAAGTCAATGAAGGAAGCGGATTTCATAGCGGCGCGCGTCGGATTCTGCACGGTGGAGACGGTACAGACTGCTATCAAATACGGGCTTGGGCTTTGCGCTTTGGCAAGCCGGATGGGCGACGGGCAGACCATGAGCATGTGGACGGACTACGTGAACATGGGCGAGACACTGGGCTACGATTTCAGCCGGCGTGATGTGCTGCTGCCGAAGAGCCTGCGGGAGCGGCACGACGCCGCTGCAAAGGCGCTGAAGATCATGGACGACAGCAAAAAGACAGAGGCGTATCAGAAACGGCGCAAAGCTCTTGAGAAGAAATACGGCTACACATGTGACGGGATGAGCATAGTTGTCCCGCACGGCATAGATGACATCGTGCACGAGGGAAAGACGCTTGAGATATGCGTGGGCGGCTACGCGCACAGACACGTCGAGGGAAAGACAACGATACTTTTCCTGCGGCATGAGCGCAGACCGGAGCGGAGCTGGTTATGCATAGAGCTTGATAACCGTGGAGAGATACAGCAGATACACGGGTATAGGAATGAGGGCTACCCTCATGCGATAGCACCCGAGAAAAGATACAGGGCG
Organism: uncultured Oscillospiraceae bacterium; assembly: GCA_934590505.1. Classification (GTDB taxonomy): domain Bacteria; phylum Bacillota; class Clostridia; order Oscillospirales; family Oscillospiraceae; genus Limivicinus. The sequence goes on along the minus strand of CAKTPC010000006.1, from coordinate 28,492 downwards.
TGGCTTAAGCAATGGCAGAAATGGTACAAGTCCGGCAGCCTGCGCGACAGCAAGGGTAAGCCGATCATAAAAGAGAGGAGAAAGAGTGCATGAACGATACGGTAATAACTGTTCCGGTCAGGGACATAAACACAATAACGTCAGAGATCCGTTACATACAGAACGACGTCCAGCAGTACGCGGCGCAGGGCGCGCTCAAAATCGGGGAAAGACTGTGCGAGGCCAAGGAACTTTTAGGTCACGGTGAGTTTCTGCCATGGATCAAGGATGAGTTCGGGTGGACAGACAGAACAGCTCAAAAGCTTATGGCTGTGTACAGAGAGTTCGGAGAGAGTCAGAAGAGTCTTTTCGGACCGGAGATAAATACGAAAACGTATTCGGATTTGCCGGTTTCCAAGCTTTATCTGCTGATTTCTGTGCCGGAAAGTGAGCGAGAGGACTTCGTAAAAGAAAACAACGTGGCGGAAATAAGTGTCCGCGAAATGGAGAAGCTGCTGCGGGAAAAGAAGGAAGCGGAGGACGAAAGCCGCGAGGCACATGAGGAACTGGACAAGCTCGCGGATAAGTATGCGGCGCTGTCTGCGGCGGCGAGCGAGCAGGAGAAAGAACTCAGAGCCGCACAGGCTGACGTCTCCGCAAGTATAGAGGCAGCCAAGAAAGAGGCGGCCGCGGAAGCGGAGAAGGCCAGACGTGCAGCGGAGAAAGCACAGAAGGCGGCAGAAGCCGAGGCGAAGAAGGCCCGCGACGAAGCCGAGGCTGCCAAGAAAGATCTTCAACAGCTCCGGGACAATCCCGAGATCCCTAAAGAGGTCATGGATAAACTCAAGGCACAGTTCGGCAAGGCTGCCGAGGAGGCCGAAGCGAGGGCAAGAGAGGCCGAGGCGAAGCTTAAGGTAGCTGCCCCCGACGTAGCTATGTTCAAGCTGCACTTTGATAATCTTCAGAAAACAGCGGCGTCTATGGGGCAGCTCATTACAAAGATGAAACGTTCCGGGAATGCGGACATGGCAGACAAGCTGTCCCGCGCGGCCTGCGCTGTTCTGGAGCGGGTGAAGGAGGAACTGGCATGAAGATATACTACGAAGCCAAAGCATTAGAGCGGGCGATAGACGCCGCGCCGAGGATAACCCCAAGCACGAAGAGCGTACTGAAGAAGATCATACGCAGCGCGCCGGTAGCGGATGAGGTAGAGAAGCTGCGCAAGGAGCGGGACGCGGCGGTAGCTGACATACAGGGAGTGATGCGCAACGCTGCGGACACCTGCTATCGCTGCAAGCATCGCTTCGGTATCCACGCAGCAGAGTGCTGCATCGACTGTGAGGACGGCAGCAACTGGGAATGGAGGGGCGTAGTAGATGAGTAAATATATCGATAAAAAAGACGCGCTTCGTGTTCTAAGCAATGTTCTAAACGAGACAGACCCAGACAGTAAGGAACAGCTTGCCATCCTCAAATGTTCGCGCCTCATTGAAAGGCTCCCTGCGGTTGATGGCATCCCGGTCGAGATAAAGCCAAGAGACACGAGGACGATTGTAGTAATGATCTGAAAGGACGGTGAAAACTGATGTCTAAATACATTCTGCTTGAAGATGCGATTGATGCCTTGCGCGGAAGAATCAATGCGAATACCAGCCCGGCGCAAAGGCAGATGCTTAAAACAGCGGCGGCGGAAATAACACGCTGTGCGACTGCGGATGTAGTACCGGAGATTCATGGAAGCTGGAGAAGCAGCGGCGTTCCGGGTTCTATGCTGTGCAGATGCTCAAGATGCGGTTTTGATACCGGGGCATACACTTTCCGCTATTGCCCTCGTTGTGGCGCGAGGATGGATACGCCAAGTAATCTTGCAGACCTCGAAACTGCTGAACGCAGGAGAGCAATAGAGGCTCTTCTCAAGAAAGGAGTAACAGGCTAATGACCAAACATAAGAAGTGTTACGGCAAATGTGACCGCTGCGTCTGGAAGAACAACGGCGGCTGTTCAGAATGGAGGAGAAGAAAATGATGAGTTACGAAGACAACAGAAATTGCATTAGCGGCGCGGAGGCGGGGATACTTCAGGGGAGTGCAGCCCCGCTTTCGAGCATGATGGATCAGGCCAATAACATGGCACAAGAAATCCTAATCAAGGCATACAAGATAAATGCTCACATGTTCGGCGTAAACGCTCCCGACAGAGACGAGACACCACCTCCAAAGTGCTTCCGGGATGTTCTTTCTGATCAGCTCAAGGCGCTTAGTGAAGCGGTGTGCGAGCTCGATGAGATAATGGATAAGCTGGGGGTATGAATAGATGACATACATTATCAACCCCATGTGGTTTTACTGGCTTAGTGTTGCGGAAAAAATCTGTCAGGTCGCACACACGCTCGCCATTCTGCTGCTTATCTTTTCGGCTACTGCATACATCGTGACAGCGGCTTTCAAATTTAATGCGCTTGACGACGATGGATTCGACAGAGAATGTTCTGAATACATAGCCGGAACCAAAACGCAAAGAGTCGCGACCGTCCTTGCTGTTTTTGCCGTAATCTTGTATGCAATTTATGCATTTATCCCGTCAAGAGAAACGCTGATTGAAATGCAGATAGCGAGATTCACGACCGTCGAAAATGCCGAGCGGGCACTGGATGCTGTTAAAAGCGCTACGGATTATATAGTGTCGGCAATAAAAGAACTGGGATGAAGAGCAACATACACCGTAAGCTGTTCCGCTGCGACTACTTTGCGTGGCTGTTTTACCGCAGCCGCGCAAGCGAAAGGCAGCGGCGGCTGTTCAGAATGGAGGAGCAAAAAATTATGAGTTACGAAGACAACAGAAATTGCGTTGGCGCCCCGGAGGCAGGGATGCTTCAGGGGAGTGCAGCCCCGCTTTCGAGAATGATGGATCAGGCCAATAACATAGCACAAGAAATTCTGATCATGGCACAAAAGATAAATGTTCACATGTTTGGTGTAAGCATCACCGACAGAGATGAGGCAGAGCCTCCGACATGTTTCCGAGATGTTCTTGCTAATCAGCTCAAGACACTTAACGAGGCGGCGTGCGAGCTCACGGCAATAATGGACAAGCTGGGGGTATGAAGTGATGCCTGAATTAAAACCCTGCCCGTTCTGCGGGGGAGAGCGGGTGCTCTGTTCACCTGCAGAAGATCATTTATGCCAACGAAGATTATAAGCGTTGGGAAGTAATTTGCGAAACATGCGGCGCTGAGATGGCAGAGTTTGTAACACCGGAGCGGGCGATCGAGGCATGGAACAGGAGGGCAACTAATGGGCACAACGATAACAATTGACACCGAAGCTGTCCAAAGACTGATAAAAGAGCGGGGAATCGACGGATTCCTTACAGAGCCGAAGCAGGCGGCAAGTCTGCTAAGAGCTATGAAGGCGGGGTGCACAGGAGCAAAAGGCATCAGCAACATCGCCTCGGCACTGAACACAGAGCCATCCGTAATACTGGGATATCACGGGCAACTGAACACTTTTCAGTCCCTGCGTCTGACGCGCATAGAAGCGGGAATGACAAGCGCGGAGTTGAGCCGTAAAACGGGATTATTTGTAAACGTCTTAAGACAATACGAAATCGACGTTCTCCCAGGGGTGATACCTGCGTACAAGATAGCAAAGGCACTCAACAAATCCATTGAAGAAGTATTCTTCAGAACAGTTAAGTAACCAAAGTAGATTGTAAGGTGCTGCCGCGAACCGGCAGCACCTTAGAGCCCACTTTGAACACTCCAAGAGCAATGAACCTTTGTATGTGTATATCACCGGCGCGCTGGACGCCGAAACGAGAAACGCGCGTGCGTTTCTTGCGAGACTTTTAGGACGCTAACATAAGGACATGGAGATAAAAAGGATGAGGATACCGATGGAATACAAGATCATAAGCGGCTCCGTCGTGGAGATCAAGCGGACATGGATGTCTGCTCGATCGAACACAAAGAAGCCGAGGGGGACACGCATAGCCGGTAATACCTCCGAGAGAAAGATCAGACAGAACGAGATTGAGAGAGTGAAGCAGCTCGCTCGAATCCTGAATGCGAATCTTGAAAAGGGCTGGATCCTTGTCACCCTGAAATACGATGACGAACACCTCCCGTCCGACTACGCTGCCCTCAAGGAAAACGGCAAGAAGTTCTGCCGCGCTCTGCGCGCTGCGTTCAAGGCGGAGCATGGCCGCAATCCTCGCATGATATTCGTGAATGCGAACTGGAGTCCGGAAGAGAACCGCCCTGCTCGCTTCCATCATCACGTGGTTATGGAGGGCTGTAGCTGGGACATGCTCCGCGATATCTGGCCGACAGTAAACGGCGTCAGCATAGAGCCTATCGATGGCCGCGCCGATCACAGCGCCCTCGCATGCTATCTCGTCCACAACGTTCACGGTCTGGAGCCGGGTCAGTGCTCATGGAGCACGAGCCGCGGCAATCTTGCCAAGCCCATTTACACAGAGCCCGAACCCGTCGACGATGTCGAGGATATTCAGGTCATCCCGACAGCGAATCAGACGGCGTTCGAGCGCCTGGATGATGAAGACGGACGCCCCGTGAGTACATACATCCGCTGCGTATTGCCTTGTAAACCGACCATCCGCGGCCGGCAAATTATATTACCCCGTCCACCGAAGAGAGGCGGACGGAAACGGCGGCAGGAATAAGCCGCAGAAAGGAGCGAGACATGAAGAACAAAAGCAACATGGTTTACGATCACCTGTGCGCGACGTGCTACCAGAGATTGAACACACTGTACCGCCTGCATGACGTGCCGCTCGAACGTCAGCGAAGCGGCAGGGGAGCATGCGGCCTGTGCGATTTCCGCGGGGAGCTGACGGAAATCGAGTATGACCGGGAAAAAGATAAACGTCCGCCGGAAGAGCGGGCGCGGCTGCGCGCGGAGCTGAATGCACCGCCGAAGACCCGCGAGGAGATCAGGCGGAAAGAAGATCCGGCGCCGGCACCGAAGGATTACGGCTTCACGCAGCAGACGTTCCTCGACCTCACCGCGCTGGACAAGCTTTGATGAGGGGGCGAGGAGATGAGCAAACCGAGGTATGATTGGTGGGGCTACGTGAAGAAGACCCTTTACCGGTATCCGGACAACCAGCGCCAGGCGGAGCGCCGCGCGATCGAGAAAGCAATACAAACGACGCGCGACAGCTGCGCGGATGCAGACGAACGGCTCGAACTGGTCAGGCTGATATACTGGTCACACATTCGCTACAACATCCCCGGCGCGGCGCTCGCATTGCCGGGAATATCCGAGGCAACAGCCAAAAGATGGCACCGAGATTTCCTCAAAGCCGTTGCCGGAAATTTAGGGCTTGTGGACGGCAGAAAAAAATGAGCCACGAAAGCCAAAAGAACTTGATATCATATCCGCAGAAGGACAGATGATCGTCTCTTCATCTTCTCCTTTTCTGCGGCAAAGCGGAAAGACGCTTAACAGCCCGGACAGACGGGCTGTTTTTACACCCGCGGGTGGTTCGCCGGGCGGGTAAATGAATCCGGAGAATCCGGAGTCCATAAAAAAGGAGCGGGATCATGCAAAAGATGAACATCGTTTACAAGCGGCTCGATGAGCTGCGGCCATACGAAAACAACGCGAAAACCCACCCAGAATCGCAGCTGGCCAACATTGCCCACAGCATCGAGAATTACGGCTGGAAGCAGCCGGTGGTAATAGACCCCTACGGAGTCATCATCGTCGGACACGGGCGCGTACAGGCGGCACAGCGGTCAAACGTGCTGCGAGACCAGCTTGTGCCATGCATTATAGCCGATGATCTGACCGAAGAAGAGATAGCGCAGTTCAGAATTGTCGACAACAAGTCGGCGGAGTCCCCATGGGACATGGATGCACTCGCGGCAGAGCTTGAAAAGGTCGACCTGTCGGGATTTGATTTTGATTTCGGGTTCGAGGACAAACTGAGCGCCGAGGTAGTCGAGGACAATTATGTGCCGGAGCTGCCTGAAAAGCCGAAAGCACGAGCGGGCGCTGTGTATCAACTGGGGGGGCACAGACTGATGTGCGGCGACAGCACGAAACGCGAGGATGTGGAGAAGCTGTGCGCCGGGGCCCAGATGGATTTACTCTTGACCGACCCGCCGTATAACGTGGACTATGAGGGAACGGCAGGGAAAATCAAGAACGACCACATGGCATCGGATAAGTTCCGCGAGTTCCTAACGGCGGCGTTCCGGAATGCGGCTGCTGTGATGAAGCCCGGAGCGGGATTTTACATCTGGCATGCTGACTCGGAGGGCTATAACTTCCGCGGGGCCTGCATGGATAGCAAATTCCAGATCCGGCAGTGCCTGATCTGGGTGAAAAATACGCACGTCATGGGGCGGCAGGACTTCCAGTGGAAGCACGAGCCTTGCCTATACGGTGAGCGGGAGATCGAAGAAGACGAGATACCACTCGGCGATGAAACACAGCCGTGTCTGTATGGCTGGAAAGATGGCGCGCGGCACTATTTCTTCAAAAACCGCAAGCAATCCACCGTGCTTGAGTTCCCGAAGCCGATAAAGAGCAAGGAGCACCCGACGATGAAGCCGGTGCGCCTGTTCGACTACCAGATACAGTGCTCGACGCACACCGGGGACAGCGTCCTCGATTTGTTTGCCGGGAGCGGGACGGCGATCATCGCGGCGGAGCAGAACGGGCGGCGTGCATACTGCATGGAGTTCGACCCGCACTACGTCGACGTGATAATCGACCGCTGGGAGAAATTCACCGGCGAGCGGGCGGTGCTGCTGAATGAATGAGTGGCAGACGCTCGAACGCTGCAAGCATCTGCTGACGAAGCAGCAGTACAGGACGATAAAAGGCCAGCTCCGAGCGGGCGATACCGCGGGAGCAATGCGAGGCTTGATAAAGCTGACAGGAGGAGGTGAGCCACATCGCAGCCAAGAAGAAGCCCAGCGCAAAGAAAAAGCCGGCAGCTGGAGGGAAGCCCAGCACAAGGGGCAAATATGCGCCGTGGCGCACCGAGAGCGGGCTTGAGCTGCTCGCTGCCTGGGCGCGCGACGGCTGCACCGATGAAGACCTCGCGAAAAAAATAGGCGTCGCTCCGTCGACCTTTTACGACTGGAAGCGCCGCTTCCCGGACATCGCCTCGGCGGTGTCCAAAGGGAAAGAAATCGTGGACATAAAAGTCGAGAACGCGCTGCTGAAGCGTGCTCTCGGCTACACGTATACAGAGGTCAAGAAAGAGGGCACCGTAAATGGCATAAAAAACGGCACGGCAAAGGTCACGGTGACAGAGAAGACCATGCCTCCGGATGTGGCTGCCATAATCTTTTGGCTGAAGAACCGCAAGCCGGAAGTGTGGCGCGAGATCATAACCGAGACGCAGGAGCTGCTGGAGGACGACGGTTTCCTTGAGGCGCTGAACGAGAAGGCGGCGAGAATATGGCAAGACGAAGCGTAAGGAGCGCCGGATTCAAGTTTCAACCGTTTTCCCACAAACAGAAGCAGGTTCTGACATGGTGGATGCCGTCGAGCGGGGTTTCCGACTATGAGGGCATCATTGCTGACGGCGCGATTAGGAGCGGGAAGACGGTGTCAATGGCGCTGTCCTACGTTATGTGGGCAATGTCGTCGTTCCGAGAAGAGAACTTCGGCATGTGCGGTAAGACGATCGGCAGTTTCCGGAGAAACGTCCTCGGCCCGCTGCAGCGAATGCTGCGGACTCGGGGGTACAGATACGCCTATCACCGCGCGGACAATTACATCGAGATACGCCGAGGCCCGGTGATAAATTATTTCTACATCTTCGGCGGCAAGGACGAGAGCAGTCAGGACCTGGTCCAGGGCATAACGCTCGCGGGCGTGCTGTTTGACGAGGTGGCGCTGATGCCTGAGAGCTTCGTCAACCAAGCGACGGCGCGATGCTCGGTCGAGGGCTCGAAGTTCTGGTTCAACTGCAACCCAGACAGCCCGGAGCACTGGTTCAAGAAAGAATGGATCGATAAGCTCGGCGAGGAGAGCGGGAAGCATTTGATTTATCTCCATTTCACGATGGACGATAACCTCTCCTTGAGCGAGGAAACGAAAGCCCGATACCGCGGCATGTATAGCGGCGTGTTCTACAAGCGCTTCATCCTCGGCGAGTGGCGCGTGGCCGAAGGGCTTGTGTACACCGAGTTCACGGATGCGAACATCAAGACCGAGCACGCGGCGAATCCGCAGCGCTGGTTCATATCGATAGACTATGGCACATTCAACGCTTTTTCGGCGGGGCTCTGGTCATGGGACGGAAAGAAAGCGCAGCGGGAGCGGGAGTTTTACTATTCCGGCCGTGAGGAGCGGGAGCAGCTGACAGACGACGAATACTACACCAAGCTTGAAGAGCTGGCGGGCGACCTGACGATCAGCTGCGTAGTAATAGACCCGTCGGCGGCGTCATTTATAACGCTGATCCGGAAAAAGAAACGATTCCAGACCAAGAAGGCAAAAAACGACGTTCTTGACGGCATCCGCTTCACGGCTGCGTGCCTGAAGGCGGGGCTGATAACCGTTCACGAGAGCTGCGAGAGCTGCCTGCGGGAGTTCAAGCTGTACCGCTGGAACGAAAAAGCCACAACCGACACGGTCATCAAAGAGAACGACCACGCGATGGACGACACCCGGTATTTCGCATACACGATCCTGCGCCCATTGCTGCGCAGTGCGTATAAAGACGGCAAAGACAAAACCATTTCGACGATATTTGGAGGGCAATATCTATGAGTTTCCTGACCTATCAGGACTTCGAGACTGTGAAGCCGGAAGAGCTCGCAGACTTCGTAAAGCGTGCGATCGCGGAACATAAGGCCAGCGTAGAGTACGAAATAGCCTTGACGGCGGACCAATACGACAAAAAGCGGAACACGACGATCTGCAACTACGTCCAGACCATGATGGATGTGACCGGCGTTCGCATCGTGGATATCACGGCGGCAAATAATAAAATCTGCTCCAACTTTTTCCACAGGCTGAACACGCAGCGGAATATGTACTCCCTGGGCAACGGCCTCACGTTCGAGAAAGAGGAGACAAAAAAGAAACTCGGCAGGAATGCCGATGTGAAGATTAAGCAGGCTGCGTACAAGGCGCTGATCCACGGCCGGAGCTTCATCTTCTGGAACGGCAGCCAGATGTATGTGTTCCCGGTCACCGAGTTCAAGCCGCTGCCGGACGAGGACACCGGCGCAGTGAGAGCGGGAATCCGATTCTGGCAGCTCGCCGCGGACAAGCCGCTGATCGCCGTGCTCTACACGGAGCGGGGCTATAAGAAGTTCATATACCGGAAGGACAGGCAGCCCGAAGCAATACCGCCTGAGCGGGATAGATACACGGCCTACAAGATAACGATACGCAAGGTCGAGGCCACGGGAGAGGTCGAGGTGGCCGGTGAAGAGAACTGGAACGGCGTTCTGCCGATAATCCCACTTTACGGCTCAGAGCTTAAGCAGAGCACCCTGATAGGCATGCGCGAGCAGATAGATTCCTTTGACCTCATCCGTTCCGGATTCGCGAACAATCTCCAGGACTGTGCGGAAATATACTGGATCGTCAAGAGAGCGGGAGGCATGGACGACGCTGCGCTTGCAGAGTTCCGCACACGTCTAAAGACGCAGCACATCGCGTCGGTGAATTCAGAGTATGATGACGGCGAGAATGATGCTGCCGAGCCGTACACCCAGCAGATACCGTATGAAGCCCGAAAAGAATATTTGCAGGAAATCAGAGCGGGAATCTATGAGGACTTCGGCGGGCTGGACGTGCATACCATCGCCGCCGGCGCCACGAATGACCACATTGACGCCGCCTATCAGCCCATGGATGAGGAGGCGGACGATTTTGAGTTCCAGATCATTGAGTGCATTGCGGCGCTGCTCGCGCTTCAGGGCGTATCGGAAGAGGACGCGACGCCGAGCTTCAAGCGCAACCGCATCAGCAACCAGAAAGAGCAGACGGACATGGTCATGGAGACACGGGAACTGATCGGCGATGAGCTGGCATTAAAGAAGCTGCCTTTCCTGACCCCGGATGAAGTCGCGGCGCGGCTCGAAACTATGCTCACCGAAGAAATGAGCCGTTTTGATAACGGTTTCGACGACGGCAATAACAAAAATCCGGAGGACGATAACATAAACCCCGATGATGATAACGCTGGGGATGAGGCATAAACCATGAAGCTGGATGAAGGCCACAGGCTGACAGATGAGCAGTTGCAGGAACTTGAAGACCGCATCCGGGAAATGTACGATGGGGCCGCGAAAGAGCTTCAGGATACCATCGACGACTATTTTGCGAAATTTGCGGTGAGAGACAAGGAAATGCAGGATATGCTGCAGGCTGGGGAAATTGACGCCGAGGCATATAAGCAGTGGCGATTGAACCAGATCGGCCGCGGTCGGCGCTTTGAGAACCTGCGGGACAAGCTCGCCGAGCGGGCGACGCACGCAAATGAAGTGGCAGTGGCTTATATCAACGATGCCACGCCAGGGATATACACCCTCAACCGCAACTATGCGGCTTATGAGATCGAGAGCGTCGGAGCGGGCGTAGACTTCACTCTGTACGATGAAGCCACTATCCGCCGCCTGCTTGTCGAACGCCCCGACCTCATGCCGGAATATAACCCGTATTTCCCAAAATCAATCGGGCTTAAAACGCCCCGCGATCTCGAGTATGGCAAGAAGCAGATAACCGCACGAGTCACGCGGGGGATACTTACGGGCGAGAGCAACCGACAGATTGCTGCCGGACTGCGGGAACGGCTGACGAACATGAGCGTCGCGAGTGCTATCCGGGCTGCTCGGACTGCAGTCACGGCGGCGGAGAACGGCGGCCGCACGGCGAGTTATCAACAAGCCGAGGAAATGGGCATTGAGCTTAAGCGTGAATGGCTAAGCACGAGAGATGGCAGAACACGCCCTGAACACGGCAAAGCCGACGGGCAGAGCGTCGGCGCAAAAGAACCTTTTACAGTTGGCGGTGAAAAGCTCATGTTCCCCGGAGATGCTTCTCTTGGAGCGTCTGGCTGGAATCTGTATTGCTGCCGCTGCGCCGTGAAGGCCAAAATCAAAGGCCATGAACGCACGCGAGAGGTGTATTCGGAGTGGCTTGAACGAAAAATGGAAGAAGACCCGCAAGGCACTACGCTGGAGTTCAAAAAGCAAGTTCGGCGTAACGCTGACTATGCGCAGTACCGAGAGCTTCAAAAGATTGTGGGGAAAGAAGTACCGAATACATTTGCAAAGTTCCAAGACATGAAGTATACTGACACCGAGAGATGGACGTATATCAAGGGCTTAAAGGAATATCTAAAAAAGCACCCTGAGAGCAGCAAAAAATATTTCAAAATACAGGAGCAGCTGAAGGCTGCGGGCATATACAAGGGCGTTGCATTACCGCCGGAGAAAGTTCGGGCGTATATTCTTCCGGGAGGCAAGTATGAACCATACCACATTATGAAGCGCATGATGAAGCGGGGGATTACTGATGATGATATGCGAAGCTACGTCGAAGAAGCGAGCGTTATGTTCAATCAGTGGGGGGATCAGCGCCGGATGTATGTTTCAAAAAATGGAATATGCGTGATAATGCGAGACGGCGAAGATTGGCTTTTTAAGACCGCATGGAAAGATGTAGATTTTGACGGGGAAACAGAGAAAATTATGGAGGCAATAAAAAATGTTGGATTATAATGCAGATCACTTCTGCCCGGCGTATAACAGAGTTATAGACGCGGATTTGTGCTACGATTCACTGTGCTGCCTGACGGGAATGTTCAAAATTTCATCGACAGAGGAACTTGCAGAAATTCCGGATATTGAGGCGGCGAGAAAAGCTTGCCGAGCATGCCCTTATAGCGATTTGAGCGGAGGCTTCGAGTAATGGTCGTAGAAGTCAAAATCATAAACAACAGAAACCTTGTGCGGGACGCGCTTCGAGAGCAAATCATCGTCGCCCTTGAAGCCGTGGGCATACAGGCCGAGGGCGACGTCAAGGATGAAGTCGAGAACCTGCACGCGGTTGACACAGGGCGGCTCAGAAGCAGCATTACGCACAAGGTCGTCCCCGATGAGAAGGCCGTATACGTGGGGACGGACGTCAATTATGCCGTTTACGTCCACGAAGGGACCGGCGCGGAGAACGTAGCCGGCGGCACGCCCTTGAAGCGCTGGGCGTATAAAGACCCTCTGACCGGGGAATGGCGCATCGGCACGCCGCAAAAGCCCCGCCGCTTCGTCAAAAAGGCTGTTGAAAAGAACGCCAAGGATTACGGGAAAATCATAGAAGAATACCTCTCCCGCGGCGATTAAAAAATGAGCCACAAAAGCCAAATGAATATTTTAGAATAAGCTCACAACGAAAGTTGTGGGCTTATTTTTATACCCACTCCTGCGGCGAGGAACTGCCGCCGAAGAACCGAAAAAGGAGAATAAACATGGCACTTACAAGAAAAGGCCTCAAAGCAATGGGGCTGACGGATGAGCAGGTCGACAGTGTGATCGAGCTCCACACCGAGACCATCAACGGACTCACTACTCAGCGCGATGAATATAAGGTCGCAGCTGATAAGCTTCCGGGCGTTCAGAAGGAATTGGACGATCTGAAAGCGGCAGACGGCGGTTACAAGAAAAAGTACGAGGAAGAACACTCGGCCTTTGAGACTTACAAGTCTGCACAGACCGCCAGGGAAACCAAAACCGCAAAAACCACGGCAGTGCGCAAGTATTTTGAGAGCAAGGGCATCACCGGCAAGAGCCTTGAAATAGCAATGCGCGGAGCGGGAGCGGAGATTGATGCAGCCGAGCTTGACGGTGAAAAGCTCAAGGACACCGCAGCACTCGACGCCCTCGTCACCGGCGATTTTGCGGGGCTGGTAGGCAAAATTATCAGCAAGGGGGCAGATGTGGCAACACCCCCCGATGGCGGAGAAGAGAAAGACTTCTCAAAGATGACCGACGCTGAATATTTCGCATATCAGCGCGGACTCAAGAAAGGATGATCAGAAATGGCAAATATCTTTATCACCATGCAGAACATCGCCCGTCAGACGCTCATGCGCCTGCACGAAAACCTTGTTCTGCCGAACCTCTGTTACAGAGACTATTCCAGCGACTTTTCCGACCTTGGCGACACCATTCAGGTCAAGAAGCCGGTGGTACTTGAGGCGAAGAGCTTTAAGGACGGAGACACTGTCCAGCGTCAGGACATGAAGGAGAGCTCCGTCGCAGTGAAGCTCGATAAGATCGCAACCGTTGACGTGAAGTGGGGCGCAATCGAGGGCGCGACCAACCTCACCGAGGCGAAGCTTCAGACCGACTTTATCGAGCCTGCCGCCGTAGCCCTGGCCGAGAAGATCAACCGCGACGGCCTTGCGCTGTACTCGCAGATTCCGGGCGTTCTCGGCACTGCGGGCACTACGCCGAACGATCTTGCAGCGCTGTCGGCGATCCGCAAGTATCTTAACAAGAACAAGGCACCGCTCACCAATCGCCGCGCAGTATGGGATGTCGAAGCAGATGCGAAGCTGTCCGAAATCCCGAACCTGACTCGCGTCTCCGAGGCTGGCACTCCGCAGACCCTGCGCGAGGGGGAGATCGGCCGCCTGTTCGGCCTTGATAACTATATGTCTCAGGGGGTGCTTGAGCACGCAGTCGGCGCGACCGGCACCGTGCTTATTGATGGCAAGGCCAATGCAGGCGCTACCAGCATTCATGTTGACGGTCTCACGACTGCGTTCAAGGTCGGCGACCGCTTCACCATCGCGGGTGACGCCACCAGCTACGTGGTCACCGGAGCGGGCGCGCTCGAAACCGCTGATCAGGACATCGAGATTGCTCCGGCGCTCCAGAAGGCCGCAGCAGACAACGCTGCCGTCACTGTCGGCGGAGCTTACACCGCGAATATCGCATTCCATCAGAACGCGATAGCTTTCGTCACCCGCCCGCTGATGCTCCCCAAGGGCGTAGAAGCCTATGTCGCGAGCGACGAGTACAACGGTGTTTCCGTCCGCGTGTACCGCGGCTTCAATACCGAGACCAAGCAGGAAGTAATGTCCATGGACGTGCTGTACGGCTATAAGCTCATTTACCCCGAGCTTGCTTGCGTATACATGGGCTGATAAGCAAAGGAGGACGGCAGCATGAATGAAACGCTTGACGAAGTATGCGGATTTCTCCGCAACTGGTTTACAGTGCCGGGCGGTGTTCACGTCGGTACCTACACCGTCGTTGACGGGGCACTCGCGCTGCCGTTCCTCCAGAACGGACAGTATTACCGGATAATCGGGAGCGTGTTCAACGACGGCATTCACCGCTACGGCGACGAAGAGGACAGATTAGCTCCTGAGAGCTTCCACGGTGCCGTCTGGGCGCTTGCAGTTCCACCGGCGGTCATATCCATTACCAAAGAGATCGAGGAATGGAACGCGCAGAACGCGGCAACAGTGGCGAGCCCGTACCAGTCGGAGAGCTTCGGCGGATATAGCTATAGCAAAGCAACGCCGAGCGGGAGCGGAGTACAGAAGACTCTGACATGGAGGAACGTGTTCGCGGCGAAGCTTGCGAGGTGGAGGAAGTTATGAGCCTATACGAGAGCTTTTACGAGCCTTGCACGATCATGAACAAGGTCAAGGAACGCGATCCGGAGGGCGGCATTGTCAACACATGGACAGAGGGCGTCGAGATACAGATCGCGTTTCAGGATATGTCACCGGTCGAGCAGATGGCGGCGCAGCAAGCCACGGTTCAGTATACCGATACCGTGATTACCCCCAAGGGCACATCGCTTGATGAGCAGGACGTGTTCAAGCACGGCGACAGTTACTTTATCGTCGTTGGCATTCCGAGCGCCGCGCCGCGCGTGGCGTCGTTCGATTTCGAGCGTTACAACGTCAGGAAGCTGGTGAAGCTTCCGTGACGAAGGCAGCAGCGCTGTATACGTTCTTCTCGGGCTTCGGCCTCCCGGCGTACCCAGCCGCAGCCGAAGCAGACACGGCTTTTCCGTATCTGGTGTACGAACCGAACATTGGCTCAATCGATGACGGTTCCGTGCCCATCGTGGTCAACCTCTGGTACTACGGCAAGAGTGAGTTAGACATAAATGCCAAAGTGCAGGAGATTTCAACAGCAATCGGCGGCGGCGTGTATCTTCCGTGCGATGGCGGAGCGGTGCTGATTCAGCGCGGCTCGCCATTCTCACAGGCACAGACCGACCAAGCCGACGACAACATCAAAGGCCGCTATCTGCAGATAACGGCCGATTACCTTACACAGGACTGAGGTGTAAAAATGAAATTTACCAAGATACCCATAGATACCTTCAAGCAGCTTACTGTGAATGCGGGGCTGCTCCTCAAGACGTTCGACCCAGCAGACCCCAAGCTGACGGACAGCAATATTCTTGGGGCGACTTCGGGGGGTGTCAATGTCTCCATCACAAGAACCTATGAGGACTACGGAAGCGACATCGACGGCTGCCCGACGGACACAAAAGAGCTCAAAAAATGCACAGGAGTAGTCACTAAAGCCTCCGGGTCATTCGTGACGATGAGCCCCGCGCTGGCCGCGCGGCTGGCAGCTGCTGCCGATGTAGATAGCACAAACAAGGCAAAAATAGTACTGAGGCGTGATCTTCTGAGCTCCGACTTTTCCGACCTATGGATCGTCGGGGACTATTCCGATGAAAACGGCGAAAAGAACGGCGGTTATATGGCTGTCAGGCTCATTGACGCGCTGTCGACCGGCGGCTTCGTGGTACAGACGCAGGACAAGGGTAAGGCGAAATATTCGTTCGAGTTTACGGCGCATTCGAGCCTCAACGATCAGAACACCGTCCCTGTCGACATCTACATCCAGAGCGGGACGGCCGAGACCGCGAGCAACACGGAGGCGACGGGCACATGAAGCTTTCTGAATTCTCAACCGACAGGGCGTGCGATGTGATGTGCGCCCTCGTTCCGTATATAAGCAGCATCGCGATTGATAATGCGCTGCTCGCTACGCTCAAGGAAAAGCTTCACGCCGAGACACGCGCGGATATGCTGCTTGCAGGTGTGGAAAAATTCAACAAAGTTGTCCCGATACTGCTCAAGGAGCACCGCGAGGACGTGTTCGGAATCCTTGCCGTGCTCAACGACACGACCGCAGAAGTGATCAGGAAGCAGAACTTCATCAAGACGATGACGCAGATCCGCGACATCGCCAATGATAAGGAGCTTATGACTTTTTTCAAATCGTGCGCGGAGTCGGGAGAGAAAGGATAATAAACGCTCTTCTATCCGCGCCGAAAGTCAGCGCGGCATCGTTCTTCCTGCTCCTTCCGGATATCGACCGGAGGGAACAGGAGAAACGAGCCTATCAGATATACGTCACAGACGCGCTCAAGATTATCGGCGGGCTGAACATGCGGTATGTAGACATAATCAGGCCACAGGCGGCGCAAGAGTCGCCGGAAGAGATAATCGAGCGCATGAAGCGAGACATTAACGGCATCGAAGAATGAATGTTTTTGAACTGTTCGCAAGGCTGAGCCTTGACACAAGTGAATATGAGCGAGACCTCGACGATGCGCAGACTAAAACAGACGGATTCGGCTCAAAGCTTAAGACCGGGCTTACTGCCGCGGCGAAGATCGGCGCGGCTGCAATAGGGGCCGTAGCCACGGGAGTGGCTGCACTTGGCAAGGCGAGTTTGTCCCAGTTCGCAGAGTATGAGCAGCTCGTCGGCGGCGCGCAGCTGATGTTTGGCGACGCTTACGATACCGTCGCAGCGAATGCAGAGAACGCATATAAGAACGTGCAGATGAGTCAGAACGAGTACTTGACTCAAGTCAACGGCTTTGCCACCGGACTTAAAACGGCGCTCGGCGGCAACGCTCAGGCCGCGGCAGAGCTGGCAGACAGGATAATCACCGCCGAGGCTGACGTCGTAGCGGCGACGGGCGCGTCGCAGGAGTACGTGCAGAATGCCTTCAACGGCATCATGAAGAATAACTACACGATGCTGGATAACTTGCAGCTCGGCATTACCCCGACGAAGGAGGGCTTTGAGAGCCTGATCGACAGCGTCAACGCGTGGAATGCCGAGAACGGCAGGATGACCGAGTACACGATCGATAATCTCGCAGATTGTCAATCGGCGTTGGTGGACTACATCGAAATGCAGGGACTGTCGGGCTATGCGGCGGGTGAAGCGGCAGACACCATACAAGGCTCGGTCGCGTCGATGAAGTCGGCGTGGAAAGACCTAATGACGGCCTTTGCAGATGAAAACGCAGACCTCGAAACCAAAATAGACAACCTTGTCACATCGGCCGGGAATGTCTATCAGAACATTGAGCCACGAATCATTAAGGTCGTGCAGGGCATAGCTGATTTTGCAAATCTGGTCGTGCCGAAGATTATTGATACCATCGGCGCAAACGCTCCGATGCTGCTGGAGGCGGCGGTGTCCATAGTTGGCACGCTTGCCGAGGCACTGATAAGCAATCTCCCGACGCTGTTAGCGGCGGCGCTGGAGCTTTTAGTGAGCCTTGCAGAGTCGATGGCGGATAATACAGGTGCCTTTGTAGACGGAGTGGTTCAGATCGCCACCGCCGTCGCCGGAGCGATTCTAAACAATCTCCCGGCGCTGACGGCGGCTGTTGTGGAAATAATCGTGAACCTCGCGGCGGAGATCGTCATTCATATTCCAGAGCTTGTTGAAGCGACCGGTGAGGTCATTCTCGCAATACTGGGCGCAATGTTCGCGGCACTCGGCTCGTTCCTTGAAGTCGGCGGAGCGTGGATAGATAGCCTCAATGCGGCAATCGCGGGGAAAATTTCCGAGATCGTCGCGGCGGCGCAGGAGCTTGTCGGTGAATTCATTTCGACGCTCGCGGCAAAATTCGCGGAGATATACGAGCAGGCCGGAGAATGGGTAGAAACAAACCTGATAACTCCAATTCGCGACAAGGTTGAAGAGTTCGTCAACATTGGACAGTCGGTCGTAGATAAAATCCGCGACGGAATAAGTAACGCGTGGGATAGCCTGACGTCATGGTTTTCCGGACTGTGGAACTCTCTTTTCGGAGGCTTGAGCGTCAACGTCGGCGTAAGCGGAGGCCGCGGCAGAGGCCACGCAGGCGGCCTGGACTACGTCCCCTATAACGGATACCCCGCAGTGCTTCACCGCGGCGAGGCCGTGCTCACGTCGAGCGAGGCGGACAATTGGCGCAAGGGCGGAGCGGGAAATGCAGCAGCCACGCAGCGGCCCATTGTTCTCAACATCGAGTCGAAAACGGAGCTCGACGGATCCACTGTCGCAAGAAAAATATACAACTACATACTCAAGGAAGAGGACTACCACGGTCAGAAACTGATCAAGGCTTAAGGAGGAGCGGGCTATGAACAAGGAAATCAAAGTGAACGACATAGACTGCTCCTCGATCTTTACCCGTTACGGGTATTCTGTCACGTACAAGAAGATCATGGGTGATGCCGGCGGCGACATGCTCGACGGGAGCACTACCGTGGACATTATAGCAGTGAGGCCAATCGTGACGTTCGGATTCATGCCGGTCACCGAGGATAAGCTGTCGGCGTTCATCGCAAATCTGTATAAGAACGACTATGCGCAAGTCTACTACTTTGACCTCAGAGAGCGGGAGTACAAGACCGTCGAGGCGATATATAGCGATATCCAAGCCGGACACAGGCTGACGGGCACTGACGGCAATGAATACTGGTTCGCTAACACAATAACGTTTGAAGGGAGAAGCCCACTATGAGAGCTATCCCAAACAAAGTAGTGATCGGCGACGAAAACGCGCCGATCCTGACCTTTTACAACGACAGCATTAAAAACGTGACTGAGGAGACTGCAGTCTCTCCGATAGGCGATGAGCTGTTTATAAATCAGTTTGTACCTATCGTCGGTTATGATCTGCTACTCCAGTACATCCTCACCCCAGCTGACCAAGAGAATTATAACGGGCTCATATCGTCGGACGGCTACGTTCTCTGCGGCAAGTATAACTACGATATCCGCAACATTCCATACGGCACGCCGATCAGGTTCTACGTTGACGGCAAGATAAGCGGCCTGTATTACTGCAACACGGTCGACCGGCAGGGGAAGAGCCTGTTTAAAATCAACTGCGTATCTGAAATCGGCCTGATGAATCGTCAGTACAGCAAAGGCGGAATTTACAACGGGCAGCGCTTTGATGTAGTCGCGGCAGAAATCATGGGCGAAGAATACAGCTACGAGATCGAGCCGGATGTTGCGGACCTTCAGGTGTATGGATGGCTGCCGTACTCCACGCGCCGCAGGAACCTGCATCAGCTGCTTGTAGCTTACGGTGTAACGATCACGAGGTCGGACACAGGCGGCATGCTGTTTACGTTCCTGAAATCCATCGACTCAAAGGACATACCGAGCAGCCGCGTGTTTAACGGCGGAAGTGTCATCTATGACGAACCAGCCTCGCGGATTGTAGTGCTTGAGCATGGATATCATTATCTTTCAACAGTGGAATATGAGGTCCTGTACGATACACGGACCGAAATTGCCGATAACGTGACCGTTATCTTTGACAAACCCATATATGAGGCGTCGCTGATGGTCGAGGAAGGCGGCGATCTCACGATCAGCTCATCCGGGACAAACTACGCTGTTGTTTCCGGCACGGGCGTTTTGAAGGGAAAGCCTTATATCCACACGGTGAAGCGTCTGACTGCCGACAATGAACAGGCCCCTACCGAGAGAGTAGTCACTGTTGAAGAGGCAACGCTTGTAACGATGGCAAATTCCGAGAATGTGCTCGCAAGACTTTCGGCATATTACTTTCACGCGACTACCGTTCAGAACTCGATCATCGTCGACGGCGAGTTGACCGGCAAAAGGTATAGCTTTGAGAACGCGTTCCACGAGTTCACGAATGCTTTCCTTGCAAAAAAATCCTCTATGGTTTCCAGCTTCATAAAAGCTGAATGCGAGTGGATTCAAGACTATATGCCGGTTGCCGAAGGCGCATCATTCGCACGCCGCGCGATACTCGAGCTTACAGATGAGGAGCAGCGCTGGAACATCCCGGACAGTGTACGCCAGAAAGACGTCCAACAAATACGCTGCGTTCTGATCGGCCACGGCGCAGACGGCGAGAGTGGATCAGACGGCGAGGCGGGCGGTGAAGCCGATGAATCCGGGGGCGGCGCAGGTGGTAAGGGCGGCAAGGGCGGCAAGGGCGGCGCAGGCGGCAAGGTACTTTCTGTGACAATCGACTGCGAGAACCTTGCTTTCATCCGGTATAAGAACATCAGCGGGAACACCGTAGTTTATGCCCGCGATGAAGTTTATTCCTCCGCAAACGGCCACAGCTCAAGCTCAGGCTTCGTCGAGCTGTTCTCGGGCGCGGTATACGCACTGCCTGGCGACGATGGCGTTGACGGAGCTGACGGCGGCAACGGCGGCAAATACCCGCCGATAGGATCATCACCGCAGAAAGCTACTGCCGGCAATGACGTTGAGTATAACGGTACGACTTTCAAGGGCGGGAAAGCCGGCAAGACGCAGGATGCAAAAGGCGGTACTACCGGACTTGAGTGGATACATGAAAATCTGACGGTCAAGTTCGGCGGTCAAGGCGGCGGCGGCGCTGCCTACGGCGCCAACGGCCACGACGGCGGCACAGGCGGTTGGAGACTGGACGAAACCGGGACGAATGTCAATGACTTCGGCGGGGATGGCGCTGATGCGCTGGCCGCAGTTCCAACGCCCGAAGGCTACGGCCGCGGCGGCAACGGCGGCAGCGGCGGCGGTGGCGGCGGTGGGGGAACCCTTAGCTATTGGTGGAATACGGTCTATACAACGTTAATTTCCACAATCCCGCGCGCCGGCGGCAACAGCGGCAAGGGAACGGAGGGCACACAAGGCAACGCCGGCGTGCTTATAATCTACTATTAAGGCGGTGAACAAATGGCAGATAAAGTGTATTATTTCCCACTTTCAATGGAACATCAGGAAGTGGACGACACGTTGATGGGGGCTGTCAGATTCAACTCTGAACAGGCGCTGTCCGAGACCCAAAAGGCGCAGGCGAGAGAGAACATCGGCGCTGTGCCGTTCGGAAGCAGTCTTAAAATACTCGGCCACTTCGACACGGTTGCAGAGCTGCAAGCATCCGCACCGCAGAACGTCGGCGATGCCTATAGCGTAGGCACGGCCACACCGTATAACCTGTACATCTTCGACGGTCTCCGTAACGAATGGAAGGACTACGGCCAGATACGCGCAGCGGACATCTCGGCGCGGTACGTAGAGAACCAGACGATAGCCGTTTCGGCGTGGACGGAAGATAGCACCGTGCTCGCGGGCTTTAACTATAAGGCGCAGATCACGATCAGCGGCGCGACGGAAGATGATTTCCCCATCGTAGCCTTCGACCAAAGCGACGCCATCAGCGGCAATTTCGCGGCGCTGTCATTCGCGTTTGATGGGTATATCGAGATTTTGGCAAAAACCAAGCCGACCGCAGCGATAACCATTCCGGTCGCGACGATCATATCCAACGGCGGCAACGGGCGAGGTATCACCAATGCGACGGGCGGTATAACCGCGGGGAGCATAGGCGCTGACAGCCTTGCAAACGGCTCTGTAACGGCACCTAAGATTGCAGACGGCGCAGTGTCACAGACTTTTACCGCAACGATAACCGCCGCGGGATGGACGGGCGACGCGGCACCATACACAAACGAGGTCACTGTAACCGGCCTGACCGCCGATGACAATCCTTTCGTTGACATGATCGCATCAAGCGCTTTCGAGACCGCAGAAACTGAAATTGAAGCATTCGCGAGCATCTATCGAATGGTTACCGCTGAAAATAAACTCACGGTCTATGCGGCAGAAAAGCCGACTGTTGATATCGGCATTCAAATTAAGGTGGTTAGAAAGTAATGGGTGAAGCTTTTATAACGCGCCGGGGCGGCACCAGCGCCAAAGTCTATGCGGTCATCGGCGTCACCTATCCCACAGGCGCAACCTGCACTTGTACTAACGGCTCAAAGACGTTGACATCAAAAGACACCACCGGCAAGGCGCTGTTTAGTATCCCATCCGCGGGGACATGGACGGTCACAGTTGTCAGCGGCAGTCAGTCGAAGAGCGCGGCAGTCGAGATCACATACGAAGGGCAAGTTGAGACCGTGACGTTATCGTTTGCGCTGGTGCTGTTTGATAATGGTCTCGTGGATGGAATTGCATGGGATTATGTATATAATCAAAATTCTTTTGCGTCCTCGACCGTTTCTGATGTTATAAACATGCGTTCGCAGACTCTTGATATTTCCGGAGTGCGGACTGCACCCCGCGCATATCGTGGAATATCTACAGCTATTGACCTATCAGACTATAGTATTTTGAAAATACGAACAAAGGCTTGCGCCAGCAGCGCGGGCCGTGGATATTTCCAAATTGGCACTAGTCTTTCGGGCAGCAATTTAGGACAAGTGGCCATTACAAAGGAGGCTGGTCAAACGACTAGTATAGATGTCTCAGCTATAAATCAAAGTGTTTTCATTATGATGCAGGTTTTCGGAGGCGACGACTATGGAAACACTATTGATATCAGTTTCGATAAAGTTTGGGCTGAGTAAGGGGGCATAACGATGACGATCTACATAGATGACGATTACAAATGCTATGTCTCCAAGGCTGACGGTCGCAGGGCGATAGAGACAAACTATTTCGACGGCAAGTGTACGGAGTGGATAGAAAGTTACCGCTTTGTCCCGGCAGGCGAGACGTGGGTAAAACCCAACGGCGAAATGTTCACTAACATGGTAGCTCCGTGGAAGGATATGGCGAACGCATACGCAGCGCAGGCGGCTTACGTAACAGCACAGAACACGCAGTATGAAGCGGCATTATCAGAGATTGAAGCGGCATTGGGGGTGAATGCTGGATGACCATCGAAGAAAGAAAACAGGCTATTCTTGCAAAGATTGAGGAAATCAAGCAAGGCGGCACGGACGAAGAAAAACAGGACATGCAAAATGCACTAAATGTGCTGGGGGTAACAGTCAATGAGTAAAGGCAAGTGGACGATAGCTGCAGAGGAAGTAGCCGCCGACACCAAGACCGCACTGCAAACGGTTTATGACGCGTTGAATCAGGGGCAGCAGAAGAAGATACTCAAGGACGCTCGGGTCAAGGCTCTGTTCGACCGGTACGGCGTGGAGTATACGGAGTGAGGAGAACACCATGGGAATCATTGACAATGCCGTGACCCGCGCACTGGAGATAGCGGCGGACGACAGCCACGGCTACGATCAGGCCAACCGCTGGGGGCCTGACTACGACTGCAGCAGCCTCGTGATAGATTGCTTTAAGCGAGCGGGATTGCCCCTCAGCTGCACATACACCGGCAACATGCGCGGGGACATGCTGCGGCACGGCTTCGAGGACGTGACCGGCAGCGTTGATCTCGGCACCGGCGCGGGGCTTGAGCGCGGGGATGTGCTCTTAAACCACGTCCATCACACCGCCCTGTATATCGGCGGCGGGCAGCTAGTGCAGGCGAGCATCAACGAGTACGGCACTGTGACCGGCGGACAGACCGGAGACCAGACCGGGCGCGAGATATACACGCGCAGCTATTATAACTATCCGTGGGACTGCGCACTCAGGTATACCGGGGCAGAACCGGACACGGTGCCCGTCACGAAGAAACCGACACGCTATGTCACCGTCGAGCTGCCCATGCTGGAGGACGGCCAGACTGGCGTAGTCGTTGCCATGCTTCAGGCGGCCTTGAAGTATCTCGGCTATGATCCTAAGTGGATCGACGGCGAGTTCGGAACCAGGACGCGCAATATGCTTTTGGCCTATCAGGCGGAGCACGGACTTGAAGCTGACGGCATCTGCGGCGCGGCAACGTATAAGAGCATAGTGGGAGGTGAGCGGGAATGAAGAAAATCCTGGTATGACCGGCAGGGAAAGTAACTATACGCGCAAAGGACACTAACTTTAAACATGAAGGAGAAACAAAAATGAATGCACCTGAAAAAGCCTTGCAGCTCAAGGCATGGATCGTTGCAGCTATCGCCTTCCTCACGACGCTGTGGGGCTGGGTCGGATGGGCTGTGATAATCTGGATCGCCTGCATAGTCCTCGATTATGCTACGGGAACATGGGCCGCGAAGAGCGCCGGGGACTGGTCGTCCGCCGTAGCGAGAGCGGGATTATGGCACAAGCTGGGCGAGATCGTCGCCGTGCTCGTGGCAGCACTCTGCGACATAGCAATTAGTGTAATAATCAATGGCGCCGGCATAGATATCGGCATAACGTTCGGGACGCTCATCACGCCGGTCGTGCTGCTCTGGTACATAATAACGGAGCTGGGCAGCATCATCGAGAACGCCGGGAAGCTCGGAGCGCCTATCCCAGAATGGCTCAAGAAGTGGCTCAGAAATTATAAAGACAAGATAGATTCAGGTCACGAGCCGCCCGTTGAAATAATCGAGGCTGACAAAACCCAGAACGAATAAGCGACAGGTGCCGCGTGCAGTCGAAGGCCTGCGTGCCTACGCGGGGTATTGATGTAGGCTGCACCCGGCGCAAACAGAAAAATCCTTGTAAACCGATAGAGAGGAATTAATGACGTGACTGCAACCGTCAAAGAATTCTGCCGGATCAACGGCATTGATGAAAAATCAGAAAATCTTACAGAGCTGCTCTACTCTGCTCTGACTGGCGGTGATACCGATAGACGCGTTATCCGATCTGATGACTCCCGGCAAGAAAGCGAAACTGCAATTTCCGACGGCGCTCCGTGAAAAATTCATAGCCGAGTGCGGCTTCACACTCGAGGAGAAAACGATCCTAAATATGAGGGCTGACGGTTTTTCACTGCTGGAAATAGCCAGCAGGCAGAACTGCAGCGTGGAGACAATAAACCGACGCATCCGGAGCATTAAAAACAAGATAGCGGAATCAGTTTAGAGCGACGCACCATGCGCCGCTCTTTCATATATCCCGAGACAGATTACTGACAGATTCCCGGCAGGTAACGGACATGTTACCTGCCCTTTTTTATCTTAGAATTTAAGCAGAAAAAGGTGATGCGCATGTATGTACATTTTAACCCTAACCCAGCGGGACACTCGGTTGGTGATTGCGTGATCAGGGCGTTGTGCAAAGCCACGGGGGAAAGCTGGGACAAGACCTTTGTTGAGCTGGCCGTGACGGGCTTCGAGTTGGCGGATATGCCGAGCGCAAATGCAGTGTGGGGCGCTTATCTCCACAGGAAAGGCTACACGCGCACGGCACTTCCCGATAAATGCCCGGAGTGCTACACGGTGAAGCTCTTCTCGGAAGAACACCCACGCGGCACGTATATCCTCGCCCTGAGCGGACACGTCGTAGCGGTGCAGGACGGCAACTATTTTGACGCGTGGGATTCAGGCGATGAAATCCCGTTGTATGTATGGAAGGAGCAGAAATCATGAATTATTCTCCACAGTTCCCGGCGTATCAGCCACAGCAGTTTTACCCGGCTTACAATCCACCGATGATGGATAACCTCGCGCAGATGCGCGCCCAGCAGTACGCTCCGCAGCCCCAGCAGCCGGCACCCACGCCCGCAGCCACACAGCAGGGCGGCGTGAACTGGGTACAGGGCGAGGCAGGGATGAAGGCGTTCCTGGTTGCTGCCGGAAATAGTGTTTTGCTGTTCGACAGCGAGAATCCGACTTTCTGCATTAAGAGTGCAGATCAGAGCGGGATGCCGCTGCCGCTGCGCATCTTTGATTACACGGAGCGTACACAGCCGTCACAGACGCCCGTAGCGGCGTCGCAGCCGCAGAGCGTTGAATACGTACCCCGGGCGGAGTTTGATGCGCTGGTGGCGCAGGTGGCGGCACTGACGGCAAAGAAACAGCGTAAGGCGCAGAATGAGGAGGCCACGGCAAATGAGTAATTCAATTTTTCAGGCGCTCGGCGGCGCGCAGCAGCCTGCGCCGCAGCTGCCTGGCATGACCGGACAGTTTCAGAACATGATGCAGAAGTTCCAGCAGTTCAGAGCTACCTTTCAGGGTGACCCGAAGCAGGAGGTAGAGAAGCTCCTGCAGAGTGGGAGAATATCCCAACAGCAGCTCAATCAGGTTCAGGGGCTTGCACAGCAGTTCATGTCATTTCTCAAGTAATCTTATCGTGGCCACGATGTAGATAAATTCAAAAAAATCCGAAAGGAGAAAACACAAAATGAGTCTTTCCGATAACGTTCCCTTTACCATGCCGGTGACTCCTGCCAATGCGAACGGCGACGGCTTCGGCTGGGGCGGTGGTCTTTTCTGGATCGTCATCCTGTTTTTCCTCGCAGCGTTCGGCTGGGGCGGAAACGGCTGGGGTGGCAATGGCGGCGGAGTGATGGACGGCTACGTCCTCACGTCCGACTTTGCGAACATCGAGCGCAAGCTCGACGGTGTAAACAACGGCATCTGTGACGGCTTCTACGCGATGAACACCGGGATGCTCAACGGCTTTGCTGGGGTCACTCAGGCAGTCACAAGCGGATTCTCGGCGGCAGAGGTAGCGAGATGCAATGCCCAGATGACGTTCATGCAGCAGTTCTTTGCACTGCAGCAGTCGCTCTCTGATTGCTGCTGCCAGAACCGCGAGGCGATAGCACAGGTGCGCTACGACATGGCCACTCAGGCCTGCGACACGCGCAACACTGTTCAGAACGCCACCCGCGACATCATCGACAACCAGAACTCCAACAGCAGAGCTATTCTGGACTACCTCCAGAATAGCAAGATGAGGGATCTGGAAGCCGAGAACGCCAGCCTGAAGCTGGCCGCATCTCAGGCTGCGCAGAACAACTACCTCGTTTCGACGCTCCGCCCGGCTCCTGCTCCGGCGTACATCACTTGCAACCCGTGGGCGTCAGCTGCCTACGGTAGCTGCTGCGGTATTGGCTGACAACAGCATAGCGCTCAACTTGTCGGAATAATCGACATGTTCAGCCCCATGAGCTGATATCAACACAAACGGCGGGGCTTAATGCCTCGCCGTGCTTTTTGAAAGGATGAATAGAAATGGCTGAATACACAAATGCAAGCACCGAAACTGTCGCAGCGGGACAGAACGTCCCGTTCACCGAAGTCGCAGTATCCGGCAGCCCCTGTATAGTCCATCGCGAGGGAGCGGGGATTATCACGCTCCGCGGTCTGACGAACCAGTGCCGCGCACGGTTCAAGGTTTCGTTCGGCGCTAATATCGCCCTGCCAACCGGTGGCACCGTTGGTGCGATTTCGGCGGCGATAGCCGTCAACGGTGAGCCTCTGAACAGCGCCACAGGCATTGTCACCCCGGCCGCTGTGGACCAGTACGGCAACATCTACGTTGCCGCAAACGTCGATGTCCCGCGCGGTTGCTGCCTCACCGTAGCGGTGGAGAACACCAGCGGGCAGGCTATCAATTTCGCGAACGCCAACCTCATTGTTGAGCGCGTCGCATGAAAGGAGTAAACCATGAGCACAAGAGCACTTGAAGATATTTGCGAGAAGCTCTGCCGTGAGCTTGATGAGATCGCAAAGAAACCCGAACTCGGAGCGGGTGATCTGGATATCGTCCATAAGCTGACCGACACCATGAAGAACATCTACAAGATAGAGATGTACGAAGAGGACGGCGGCTATAGCCGTGCGGGTGAATGGGAGGCAGATATGCGCGGACGCTACGGGCGCGGCAGCAGCTACGCGCACCGCGGACAGCACTATGTGCGCGGCCACTACAGCCGCACCGATGCCCGTGAGCGCATGCGTTCGCAGATGGAGGACATGATGCGGGACGCCGACGATGATCGCACCCGCGAGGCTATCCGCCGCTGCATGAACGAGCTCGACAGCTGACGGGAGGGAGACCTTATGCTCGACAAGCAGGAGATTCGCAAGGAGATAGCCCGCCTCGAGTATGAGGAGTCGAGCTACCCGAACTACGCCAAGCTCGCCGACCTGTACATAATCAGCGCCGAGATGGAGAAATCCAACGAAAGAATAGAGCCGCGATATGAGCGGCTCTATTCAAGAGCAGCTGCCCCGGTTGAAATGCCAGCGCCGCAGAACACTGTCATCGTAGATGCTGCGGACAGCGATTTTTTAAAAGCTGTGAGCGGGAAAAGCGCGGGCGCGGCGTGGAAAATCATGGATGAACTCATGGAAAGCCTGCAGGTGATGCAGCCCCGAACCTATAATGCAGTCATGCGGCAGCTCCGGGAGCTGTAAAATTTGTAGGCTACGATGTAGGCTACGCAATGAAACGTGCCGAGCCGCGTTGTAATTTTTTAGCACTTTCACACCAAACTGGAAGCCCAAAAACAAAATGAAAACAACAAAAAAGATACCGAAAATCGCTGTTTTTAACGATTTTCGGTATCTTTGGCGCAGAAGGAGGGATTTGAACCCTCGCGTGCTTTTTAGACACCTACTCCCTTAGCAGGGG
>CAKTPC010000005.1 GCA_934590505.1 uncultured Oscillospiraceae bacterium | reverse complement strand
TAGGGGGTCTTGAAGTAATCCCACTTCTCAAGCTCGATGGTGTTCTGCTCGTTCATGAGCTTTGCGTACTTGAACAGCTCATCCCAGTCGTACTTTACGCCATATTCATTCTCGATGAAAGCTATGGTATCTTTGAGCACTTGGGTGGAGTAGGGGTGTGCTCCCGGCTCATTGTGGATCATGGCCAGCGTTACGGGGAAGTCCGGCAGGTTCACGCGGCGGCGCTGGATCATCGAGGTGCACTCGGAGGCGTTGCAGGGCATATTGGTAGTGACAAAGGCTTTGCCGATTATCGGGAAAGCGTCGTCTATCGCAACGCCGGTCTCTGCCGCGCAGCGCGAGCAGACGTCCGCCGGCAGACCGTAGGACTCGGCAACATCGATATAATACGGCTCAATATGCTGGTCGACATCGCAGATGATGAACTCAGGCAGCGTCTGGAGCGGGAACGGGATAAGCCCCTTGAAGCCGGTCATGAACAGCGGAGGCAGAACTTCGTCAAAGGGGATGAAGTCATCGCTGCGCGGGCCGCCGCCGAGACGCTTGTCGTTTGCGAGCACAAGTGCGATGCGCTTTGTCAGGCTCTGGACGATAGCGTGCATGTTTGCGTGGGCAGTGCGCAGCTCATAGCCGCGGAAGCCCTCAAACAGACGGTCGATAAACATAAAGGTGCCGAGGTAGGAGCCCATCCAGCGGTACTCCCAGAAGCCCTTGAGGCAGGGGATAGGAGCGGAGGCGACCATCTGCACCATGCTCACGAGGTTATTGAGCCACTGGGTGTAATCATAGAAGGTGTCCTTCACGCCGCGCCACTCGCGCCATTTGGCGACACCGGTCTTGTCATAGTAGCGGGAGCGCTGTCCGCCGACGCCGTGCTCGGCCTGCCAGATGGGGTCGAAGCGTTCAAGCTTTTTATCAATAGCGGCTATAAGCTTATCTGTTGCTTTCATATTCACTTGCCTCCCTGTATCTGCTTGATTTCCAGAGACTCAATAAAGGCTTGGAAGCGGGTGCGGAGCTGGCCGACCGCGCCGAGAGCGTATTCCTTCTCGATGGTGCAGGTGGGGATGCCGAGCTCGTTTGTGAAAATGTGGTGGGCGAGGACTTTTTCATAGCTCCAGAACTCACAGAACTTCATGTTCTCATAGATGATGCCGTCGGCATGGAACTCATCGACAAGGCGCTTGACCTCGCTGTGGCGCTGGTCTATCTTCTCGCCGTCCATGAAGCGGGCGCACTGGTTCCAGAACAGATAGTGGCGGCAGATGGCGTCGTATGCGCTCTCGCCGTCGCGGATCTCGATCTGCTCACGGCCGGGGAAGGAGCCGAAGCAGTAACGGTCTGCAACGACCATCGCGCCGCAGCTCTCGACGAGCTTTGTAAACTCCGGATCATCTATCTCGGAGCCGACGAGCACGACCTTTGCGCGGAACGGGAACTTGGGCTCCGGCTCACGGGTCTTGAGCTCCTCAAGCGTCTCCTCAAGATAGGGCTTGATGAGATAGTGCGGGCAGACCTGACTGACAAGCTCGATGACGTGGAACTCATAGCCGGTGATGTTGGGGTTTTCCGCCCTGCGGAAGCTGCCGATCTCGGTGATGATGCGGCTTATCTCGTTATGCTCCTCGATAGCCTTGCGCATGGCCTCCTCGGAGGTGTCGATGCCGTATTCATCGTGCAGCTTGTCGACGACCTTGAGCTTGAGCTGTGCCTTGTAGTAGTCAAGGTTCGTCTTGTCGCCCTTCATGGGCGGATCGATCTGGGTGACGAAGAACCTGTCGTTCTTCACGGGGTTAATGAGGAAGAAGTGCTCCTCCATACGCTCCATCGTAGCACAGCACTCCGCGCCGAAAAGGGCGTTGAGGTAGTTGTAGCCGCCTTCGATGGCGCGCTCGAGAATAGAGCGGGCATAGGGGCAGGTGCGATTGGTCATGTAGTAGCTGGCGACATCGGTGGATGTGCAGCGCGGTGCTCTCAGTCTGGACGAGAAGCAGCCGGGAAGGTTAAGCAGGACCTCGGGTATGTAGTAGCAATTATAGCCCAGAGCATACTTGCCTTCGTTCACTGCCTGAGTGACAAGCTCATTTTGAGCATCCTGAAGAAGATTCTCAAAATAGATAAGATGCTTAAGATCTTTCAAGCAATACACCTCTTTTGAAATTTTTCCGTTTTCCGCACAGCGGGCGTGCCGCAGCGCATCGCAGGCGCGCTCGCTTTATGACAAAAGTTTAGCACATCAGCACTCGATAGTCAAGGAAATCACTGAAAACTCTCGGTATTTTCAACTTTTTTTACTGCACCGCAAACGTGTTTTGACATGCCGTACACTTGTGTATAGCCTTGCCTAACATCGTGTCCAGCAGAAAATTTACCGACGATTCACATATCGCTCTTGCGAACGGCGAAGAAAAATGTTAATCTGTTCTTAAGGGATATCGGCTCGGTGCCGGTTTCCGTTTTACGAAAATCTAAACATAATTTACAGGGAGAGTGGTTATTATGGTCAAACTGATTATAGGCCTGAAGGGATCCGGCAAGACGAAAGCTCTGGTGGGCTTGGTATGCAAAGCGGTCGATGAGGATACCGGCGACGTTATCTGCATCGAGAAGGACCGCAAACTCACTTATGACATTCCTTACAAAGCGCGTCTTATCGACGCCGGCAGCTACGATATCGGCAGCTATGAGTTCCTGAGGGGCTTCATTTCCGGTATACATGCAGGCAATTATGACATTACCCACTTCTTCATTGATAATTTCTTCAAGCTTGTGGACGACAAGTCCGAGGGCTCGCTGGTAGGCTTTATCCAGTGGCTGGCGGCATACTCCGATAAGGAGAACATCGAGTTCGTCATCAGCATTTCGATGGACCCCGAGACTGCGCCCGACGCTCTGAAGCAGTACATGATATAAAGCAAAGCAGGCTCACCGCATTTTGCGGTGAGCCTGTTTTGCTTATGTTATGCGAAATTGTACGCGAGAAAGACGAGCGCGGCGATAACAATAATGACGGTGATCGGGACGAGCGGATTCATCTGATCCTGTGCCGCTTTATGCGCGTCGCTGTATTCCTCGGCGAGACTGCTTCTGCCGGAGACGGCGCACATGCAGGCATAGCACAGCTCCCGCGTGTCCTCGGCGGGAACATCCGGAAGCGCCTGTGCGAGCCTTGCGGCGAGGGCGTCCATCGCGCGGCGCTGCTCATCGGCAGAGCTGCACCGAAGGCGGGTAAGCTCCGCGCCGCCGTCAAGCTCCGTGAACGCTTCAAACATCCGGTACACCGCGCCGTCACGGTCAGCGTGCCAATAGCGCAGCACTGCCGTTCTGAACACGAGCCGTGTCGTGAAGGTCGCGTCCGAGCCGTAGCCGGAGTTCTCGTTCACCTGCCTGAGCGCTGCCTTGAGACGCTCGAGCTCTGCGCGCTCCTGCTCTGTCATCACTGCAGCTCCTTGTACATCGCGGGCGCGTCCGCCTTGGTCGCATTCTCGGTCACGGCGGTGACCTCGACCTTGAGCGTGCGCTGGCCGAAGGCAATCTCTATCACATCGCCGACCTTGACCTGATAGCTGGCCTTGACCTGCCTGCCGTTTACGCTGACGCGCTCGCCGTCGCAGGCGTCGTTTGCGACAGTGCGGCGCTTTATCAGCCGGGAAACCTTCAAGTATTTATCGAGCCTCATCATGAACTCCTTGTTGATAAGTTACACCATCAGCTGACAAGAGTGTACACGCGCAAGCCGGCCGATGGTATTATAAAACAGCCGCCTTTTCTGAACGGAAAGGCGGCTGAAAATCAAAACGTATTCTTACTTTGCGACGACGTCCTTCAGAGCCTTACCGGCCTTGAAAACGGGAACGCGGCTTGCAGGGATCTGGATCTCTTCCTTGGTCTTGGGGTTACGGCCAACGCGAGCGTTGCGCTCCTTGACCTCAAATGCGCCGAAGCCGACGAGCTGAACCTTGTCGCCGCCGACGAGTGCTGCGGTAATAGCCTCGAATGCTGCGTTAACAGCCTTTTCGCTGTCCTTCTTGGAAAGAGCGGTCTTTTCTGCGACGGCTGCTACGAGTTCTGCCTTATTCATTATATATTTCCTCCTAATTGATTCTACGGCTGATGCCTGTTTATTGGAGTGTTCCCCAAAAGGCGGTGGAATACTCATTGCCGTACTGCCCGCTGTTCGGACAGCAGACAAACTCTACCACACTTTTCACTGTTTATCAAGAGAAAAATGCAATATAATAAGAGTTTCCCATAAAAATTAACGAATGTGCAAGAAATTCGCGATTTTTTCACCGCCGGGGATGAGCTTCATGTCCTCTTTGGTGATGGAGCGGAGCGCGATGGTCGACACAAGGTACACTATCACCGCGACGGCGATGGCCGCGAGCATGCACAGTGCGATGCGCGACCAAGAGACAGCGCCGATGAAGCGCGCGCACAGGCCGTATATCGCCCAGGCTGCCGCGCCCATGAGGACGCTCGCGGCGAGGGGACGGGAGAAGATGCCGAGGAGCTTCGGGCGGTGCTTGAGAGAGACACAGATGAAGATATAATTCATCAGCGCCATGACGACGTAGCTGACAAGAGTTCCGACCGGCGCGCCGTATATGTTTATAGAGCGCTGCGCGACGAGGAACCAGTTGACGACGATCTTCACAAGCCCGCCGCTTATCATCGTGACCATAGTGAGCTTTTCATGCCCAGAGGCTTGAAGAATGGCGTTTTCCATCAGCACCGTGCAGACAAAGAACGAGGCCACACCCATTATCGCCAAGAGACCCGGACCTGCAGCGTTGCTGTTGGGGTAGAGGACGTTCATTATCGGGTAGGCGAGGACCGTGAGACCCACGCCCATCGGCAGGCTGATGACGGCGGAGATGCGCATTGCGTCCGCCGAGGTCTTGCGTGCGGCGGCGTTCGCACCCTTGGCGATAGCGCCGGATATCTCCGGGACGATAGCTATCGTGAGCGGCGTTATGAAGGCCGCGGGGAGGTTGAAGAGCGTCTGCGCCTTGCCGTATACGCCGTAGAGCACCTTCGCCTGATAATAGGAGAAGCCCGCGGCGGACTGGAGACGGTTCATGCAGAGCTTGGAGTCGACAGAGTTGAGGATGGCCATGATGCATGCGCCGAAGGCGATGGGTATGCCGATGGAGAGAATGTCCTTCACGATCTTCCATGCGGAGTCGACTACCTCATCGTCGTCAGGCGTGTCATTCGGGTCATGGATACCGGAGGTATAAGGAGCGGAGAGCTCGGAGTAATGGCGGCGCTTGTATATTATCATATACAGCAGCGAAATGACCGAGCCGATGGAGACGCCGAGTATTGCGCCGGCGGAGCCAACAGGCTTGCCGTAACCGGCCCTGAGCAGGCACGAGGCGAGGATAAGCCCGGAGATGACCTTGAAGAGCACTTCGAGCACCTCATCCACCGTCGTGGGGATCATGTTGCCGTTGCCCTGACAGTAGCCGCGGTAGGCGGAGACAAGGCACACCAGCAGTATCGACGGCGCCATGGCCTTTATGCTCAGCGCAGCGTCGGGGTTCTCAAGGTACTTCGCGGCGAGCCATTCCGGAAACAGGAACAGTATCAGCGCAAAGATGGTGCCTATCACCGCGAAGGTCGCGAGCGCGACGCGGAAGGTCTTTTCCTCCTGCTTTGCGCGGCCGTTCGCGTCGGCTTCGGCAATGAGCCGCGAGAGTGCGACGGGCAGACCGGCTGTCGCCAGAGTGAAGAAGATGAAATAAATACTGTAGGCGCTGGTGAACATGGAATATCCTTCATCGCCCAGTATGTTGCCGAGGGGTATCTTATAGATGAAGCCCAGCAGCTTCATTATGATAACGCCGACGGTGAGTATCGCTGCGCCGTGTATAAAATTCTGCTTCTTTGCCATGCGGTGCCCTCCTGAAAGCAGAGATAGTATAAATTTGAAAATACGTTCCAAATATACACGCATAATGATAAAAAATCAAGGGCAATACCGCGCATGGCATTGCCCTTATGATATCAGTGCTTTGACAGAATGTGGCGCGCCACGTGTACGCCGCTTGCAGAGGCGTGGGACAGAGAGTGCGTGACGCCGGAGCAGTCCCCGATGACATACAGACCGGGGCACTTGGTCTGAAGATCGTCATCGATCTCGACTTCCATGTTATAGAACTTGACCTCAACGCCGTAGAGCAGAGTGTCGTCATTGGCAGTGCCGGGAGCGATCTTATCAAGAGCGTAGATCATCTCGATGATTCCGTCGAGAATACGCTTGGGGATGACAAGACTCAGGTCGCCGGGAGTGGCGGCAAGGGTCGGCGTGACGAAGTTCTCCTGGATCCTGCGCTCGGTGCTGCGGCGGCCGCGGACAAGGTCACCGAAGCGCTGTACCATGACGCCGCCGCCGAGCATGTTCGACAGGCGCGCGATGCTCTCACCGTAGCCGTTGGAGTCCTTGAACGGCTCGGAGAAGTGCTTGGAGACGAGCAGGGCGAAGTTCGTGTTCTCGGTGTGCTTTGCGGGGTCCTCATAGCTGTGGCCGTTGACGGTGACGATGCCGTTGGTGTTCTCGTTGACGACGACGCCGTGCGGGTTCATGCAGAAGGTGCGCACCAGGTCCTCAAACTTCTCAGTGCGGTAAACTATCTTGCTCTCATAGAGCTCATCGGTGAGGTGAGAGAATATCTCCGCGGGCAGTTCCACGCGCACGCCGATGTCGACGCGGTTGGACTTGGTCGGGATATCCAGCGAGGAGCAGACAGACTCCATCCACTTGCTGCCGCTGCGGCCGACGGAGATGATGCAGTCGGTGCAGGTATAGCTCTCGCTGCCGAGCTGGACCTCATAGCCACCCTCGGCCTTGGCGACGCCTGTGACGGCGGACTCAAAGTGGAAGTCCACGCTGTCCTTGAGCTCGTTATATATGTTCTCCAGCACGACGTAGTTTATGTCGGTGCCGAGGTGGCGCACCTGCGCGTCCAGCAGATGCAGGCCGTTTTCAAGGCACATGCGTTTGATGCCGGTGTTTGCGGTGGAATAGAGCTTTGTGCCCTCGCCGCCGTGGGTGCGGTTGATCTCGTCGACGTACATCATAAGGTCGATCGCTTCCTGCTTGCCGACGTGCTCATAGAGCGTGCCGCCGAACTGGTTGGTGATGTTGTACTTACCGTCGGAGAAAGCGCCCGCGCCGCCGAAGCCGCTCATTATATTGCAGATATTGCACTTGACGCAGGACTTGATCTTTTTGCCGTCGATGGGGCATCTGCGCTTATCAAGCGGACGGCCAAGCTCGAACACTGCGACCTTGAGACCGCGGTTTGCCTTGACCAGCTCATAGGCGGAGAAGATACCGCCGGGGCCCGCGCCGATAACTATTACGTCGTAATCTGCCATTTTGAATCAATTCCTCTTTCTTTCGCAAAAAAATATACTGCCTGTCGTTTGCCCGGTTCCCGGTGGGAACAGCAGCCGACATAGCAGCGTCAATGTATCCTCGATTAGACTAACACACCAGCCCTCTAAAGTCAAGTGAATGAACTGTAAACAACACTGCCTGTCAAAAAGTCTAAACAAGGCGCAAAAAGCCTTCCCCTCAAGGGGAAGCCATTTGAAATCCGCCGTTAGTTTGAAATTCTTAATCTTTTACACATTTATATCCGTCCCCTGACACAGTCCGGGGACGGATATAAATGTAAGTTTATTGCGCAGCTTCCGGTTCGGCAGTTTCCGCCGGTGCAGCAGTCTCTGCGGCGTCCTCGGCGCTGTCCGCTTCCTCGCTCTGTGCGGCGGCTTCGGCGGCAAGCTTTGCTTCCTCCTCGGCTGCGGCTTTCTTCGCCTCCTCGGCTGCTTTTGCGTCGGGCGCATAGACGTAGCCGTAGACAAAATCGGTCACAACGGCTTTGCTGACATTGCCGTTTTCAATGACGGTTTTCTTTGTGAGCCGGCCCTCATCGTCATATTCGTATTTGATGTTCCCGACCAGAGCGCCGCCGGCATCGTACTTGTCCTGCTGATGCAGGAGATCTCCCTTGTAGGTGTTTACAAAGTCGTAAGCCGTGCCGTCGGCCTCGATATATCTGTCCATGCTGCCGCGGCGGTCGTATTCCGCGACCCAGAGCGTGTCCCCGCTGCCCTCGGCGCGGGCAGTGCAGGAGCACAATGTCCCATCGTCATAGTATTCATACACATAGTCATACTGAAACACGCCGCCCTGACCGAGAAGATTGCCGTGATCGTCATAGACAGAGGAGACCTGATCGCGCGTGAGGGTGTAGCTGCCGTCGGGCGCGTATGCGTACTCGAAGGTCTGGTCGTCCATTGACGGGTACTCGGAATACAGCCGCGTCTCGGACAGCAGGACGCCCTCGCTGTTATAGGTGTAGGTCGTCGTCAGGGGACCAGAGCAGCTCTCGTCATAGCTTGTCGTTATGCTGACCATGCGCTGGACAAAGCTGTCCGCAAGCTCTGCGCTGTCGCAGTAGTCGCCGAGCTCGGTATAAAGCGCCTGCGCCTCGTCAAAGCTGCCGTCCTCAAGCAGCGCGCCCGCCTTGAGATACAGTGCCTCCTGCGCTTTTTCTGCGGCGTCCTCATAATTGCCGAGGGCGATGAACGCGTCGTGTGCCTCGTCATAGCTCTTATCGTCAAGAAGCTTGCAGGCCTTGGTGTAGGCGGTGTTCTCCTGCCCCATGCCTGCGGCCTCCTCGGCCTTTTCGGCGCTGTCCTTATAATTGCCGAGCTTTGTGAAAGCCACGTCGGCCTCGTTATAGCGCCCGGCTTCAAGCAGTGCAAGGGCCTCATCATAAGCGCGGGCGTTTTTGGAGGATATCACGGAGAAAACTATTGCCGCGGCGGCGATGAGAGCGATGGGTGCGGCGATGAGCGCTATCTTCTTTGCTTTCTTTGCGTGCGCGTCACGCACGGCGTCGACGGCTGAGGCATGCTCCTCCTCGCGGCGGAGACGCTCCGTCTTTTCCTCGCGGAGAAGATCGACGTCGAGCTTGGCAATGAGCGTGTCAAACTCCTGAGAGCACACATGGCAGTGCTCACCGTTGCGGTTTATCTCACCGCAGGCGCATAGCCACAGGTCCTTCTGGCGCATGGGCACGAAGGCGCTCCTCGGCGTTGTGTCGATCCGGTACTGCTTTGCAAGCTCCTTGTCCCATAGCTTTGTATCGAGCCCCGCCTGCTCATGCAGAGGCTCCCAGCGCTGAGAATCGGA
Organism: uncultured Oscillospiraceae bacterium; assembly: GCA_934590505.1. Taxonomy (GTDB): domain Bacteria; phylum Bacillota; class Clostridia; order Oscillospirales; family Oscillospiraceae; genus Limivicinus. Next base: position 29,711 of record CAKTPC010000005.1, on the reverse strand, counting down.
GACGTAGCTGCCGCCGTCGGCGTAATAGACCGCGAGCACTGCCGCGGAGTACGAGCGTACCGAGCGGTCGGGGAGGTAGACGGCCTCCTTCGAGCCCCAATATTCATCGCGCCCTATCTCGAGGTCGAGGTACTGGTGCTCCTCGCGGCAGACTACGGCCTTGGCCATATCGTACCCGGTGATGAGCACCTTTATCGCGCGGATAGGACGGCTGCATATGGAACGGTACTTGAGCTGCGCCAGCACCTTGCCGGTCTGGTTATCCTTGAGCAGCGCCCCCGCCGCGATGACGAGCGGCGCGCCCTCCGTATAGAGGTTCTCAGGCAGGGTATAAAGCCTTGCATATCTTTCCGCCATGCTGTTCCCTCCTTAAAGCTCGGGAAGCTCGTCGTTACTGACGACGCTCTGCCCCACGCTTCTGTCTGGCATGGCGGCTATCAGCAGATAGCCGACAAAGCCGAGAAGGAACGATATCCAGAAATACTTGCGCTCATGATAGCCTTTATCCTCGGCAATCCTGAAGAACTCACCGGCGACGAACCATGAGATCACGAGCGCCGCGATAACGGCAAGGATGATAATTATCGGGAGAAGCAGCCCGACTGTGTTCATAGTCACACCCACTTTCAAAAAGGGTTACATAACATGCTGAATATTATATCAGCAGCGATGTGAGAAATCAATAATGACTTGTGAACAATGCCAAGAAAAAACACTTTTTGCGGGGCTGTTGTGGTAAAAAGGGAAAGACCGGTGCTCTTCGTAAGATCGGAGAGCACCGGCAGGGGGAACTATTTAGTGCTTTGAGTGCCCGGACTTTTTCTTATTGCGTTTGGAGGTTATCACGATGGCCGCGATGACGGCGGCGATTATTGCCATAAGGCTTACTACGGCAGCTGTGATAAGCGCCCCGGCGCTTGCCTCCTTAACGGGAGCGGCGCTGGCAGTCGGAGAGGGCAGGGGAGTGGCGGACGGTGAAACGCTGGGAGAGACGTTTGCCGACGGCGAGGGCTTTGCCGACGGTGATGCGCTCGGCTTCGGCGTCGTGCTGGGCTTGGGCGAGGCTGTGGCAGCAGCCGCGGTGACGGTTATCTTTGCCGCGTTCGTGAACTCCCACTCTCCGTCCTCGCTGCAGAACAGGCAGGCAACAGTCCAGCCGTTCATGTCCTTAGGGACGTTGGAGATGGTGAACACCTCGCTGTTTCCGCCGCTGACCTTGAGATTGGGGAAGTAGCCCCATATCTTGTCAAAGACTATTTCGGTGCCGTTCTTATCATAGAAGCGCCATGCGCACCATGAATAGTTATCGGCACGGGCGACGAATATGGCGGAATCACCGGCTTTGAGCGTCTCCCCGGTGGGCTGCTTGGTTATTATCGGCACCGATGGCGTGGCTGTAGGAGCTGCGGTCGGTGCGGCAGTCGGAGCTGTCGTCGGAGCCGCAGTCGGCTCTGCTGTGGGCTCAACAGCCGGGGTCTCGGTGGGGACAGCTGTAGGCTCGGCGGTGGGTTCGGCAGTAGGCGTGTCGGTAGCCGGGGCTTCGGTTTCGACCGCTGGCGGAGTCTCCGACTCCTGCGCGTAGGCCGCGGGGAGAAGTGCTGTCAACAGGAGCAGCGCAAGCAATATGGCGATAAATTTCTGAGCTTTCATTTGATCGACCTCTTTCATAGACAAGGTTTACATCTAAGAGAATATATTAAAATTGTGACTTTTTCAAGACCCGGACGAAATTGGCATGAATTCCGCTTAATGAAAATTAATAAATTCATACGGCGGATATCTGTTGACAATTAATATAAACAGTTCTATGTTAATAGAGTAACAAGGCAAGGAATGGAGGAATAGGACAAAATGAAAAAGATCGGATTTGTGCTGGCGCTCGTTCTGACGCTGGCAATGCTCACGGCGATGACCGGCCCTGCCTTTGCGGAGACTTCCGGCGCGGGCTTTGCCGAGGGCAGCGCAGCCGGGAGCTATGACGGCTCCCTGTTCACCGCCGGCGGCAGTGTGGACAGCTCGGCGGAGGTCAGGGGCGTGCAGTTTGCCGCAGGCAGTGATGTGCATGTACAGGGCGGCTGTGAGTACCTCATGGCGGCGGGCAACCAGCTCACGTTCAACGGTGACGCTGAGAACGACGCCTTTGCCGCAGGCAATGATGTGTACATATTCGGCAGCGTCGGCCGCGATCTCTTCGCTGCGGGCAGCACCGTTGAAATAAGGGGCAGTGTCGAGCGCAGCGCGTACATAGCCGCGGGCTCCGTCATTATCGACGGCAGCATCGGCGGCGACCTGTACCTGAGCGCTGACAAGGTCGTGATAAGCGACAGCGCGAAGATCGGCGGCACGGTACACTATGGCAGCAATGCGCAGGTGAGCGCGCCGAAGTCGGTGCTCTCCGATGCAGAGGTGTATGAGGAGCTACAGTCTGCGTCCGCACCCGCTCATAAGAGCGTCGGCAACAAGGTTCTCAATATTGTGCTGAGCTATCTCGGCGCGGCAGTTGTGGCGTTTGTGCTGCTGTGGCTCACCCCAATATGGGAAAAGCTTGATTCCAAATATTACGGCGCGGACTTCGGCGATTACGCCAAGGCTTTCGGTATTGGCTTTGCGGTGCTGGCCGGGCTTCCTGTCGCGGCGGTGCTGCTGATGATAACGCGCATAGGGCTGCGGCTCGCTTTCGTGCTGCTGCTCGTATATGCCGCGGCGATCGTCGCTTCTCCGGCGTTCCTGAGCTTCTTTGCGGGTATGCTCATCTGGCGGCGCGCGCTCAGGAAAGCGCCCTGCTATTTTGCGGAACTGCCGATAGGCCTTCTGGCGTGGAGGATCGTCTATTGCGTCCCCGGGCTCAGCTTTGTTGTCGGTCTTGTCGCTGTGCCGCTCGGCCTCGGCGTGCTGACGCTACTGCTCGGAAAGACAAAAAAGCAGCCTGTCCCGGCACTGCCGGAGTCGGAATGACACTTTGTTGATCGGATAAGAAATCCCTGTTTTCATTGTGAAAACAGGGATTTCTTGCTTGTAAAAATATGGTATGGTGCGCAGCTGATGTGATGAGAGAACGTATAAAGTCTTGCGCCGGAGCGAAAAATGTTGTAGTATATGTAGCCTAGATTTGAACAGCAAGCTGCTGGAAAGGAGTTGACGGTATGGCTATAACAAGCGCAAGCCTTCCGGCGAAGAAGCGTATACTCACCGCTTGTGTAAGGCTGTTTCTTGAAAAGGGATACAAAGGTACGACCGTTGCGGAGATCATTCATGAGGCGGATGTCTCGGCGAGTACCTTTCAGAATATTTTCCGCGCGAAGGACGGCGTACTGGTAGAGCTTGTAGAATTTATGTTCGGCAACCAGTTCGGAGTGGCTCGAAAGATCGCAGGGAAGAACGCTTCACCTGTGTATGTATACGCGGTGGAGACCTCCATACAGATGACGCTGACGGAACTCAACGAAAATCTGCGCGAGATATATCTTGAGGCCTATACGCATGAGGAGACCCTGAATTATATCCATGAGCATACCTCCGAGGAATTGTATCATATCTTTTCGCCGTATCTGCCCGGCTATACCGAGAGCGACTTCTATGAGCTTGAGATAGGCACGGCAGGGATAATGCGCGGCTATATGGCGCGCAAATGCGATAAATATTTTACGCTTGAAAGGAAGCTGAGCCGATTCCTCGCTATGACTATGAGCGCCTTTAAGGTCCCGGAGGAAGAACAGGAAAAGGTCATCGGCTTCATCGCGGGGCTTGATATCCGCGGGATATCTGAGCAGGTCATGCGCGAGCTGTTCCGTGCGCTTGCGATGCAGTTCGAGTTTTCCCTGAACGGGCTCGAATAAATAGAACCGAATGTTTGCAGCCTCCTCATGCTTTCGGCATGGGGAGGCTTTTCCTGTGAATGCATTAAAATGTTCATAAAATTCACTTGACCATTGCACTGATATGGAGTATACCATGTACTGCGGTAAGACCGCAGGAGGCTCTTATGAAGAAAAAGGATCATTTGCAGATAGGTAAGCTCCTGCTTGCGCAGAAGGATGCGAAGCTCAGCGGCATACAGCGCCTCGCGTTCCTGTTCGGCTGCGTTGAGCCGGATATAAACCCGTTTACATATGCGCGCGGCTCTATAAAGCATGAGTTCCTGCACGGCCACCATGCGGATAATTCCAGCAGGCACCGGCATAAGCTCATGCGCCGGCTCTCAAACAGCGGCGTACACTCCCTGTGGCAGTGGTTTTCGCTCGGGACGCTTATCCACTATGCCGTTGACAGCTTCACATATCCGCACAACAGCGTGTTCGGCGGCTCGATGGCGGAGCATATCCAATATGAAAAGCAACTCCACGCAAATTTCGTGGAGCATTTAAAGGAGCTTGCCGCGCGCGGCGAGCAGAAGCTACGGGACATAAGGGACGTCGACGCTCTGCATGAGCGCTATCTCAAGGGAGCTGGCACCGTGCAGACGGACTGCCGGTATATTATCGACTCCTCAAAGCTGATATGGCGCCGGCTCCTCTCCGGCTCGCACCACCTATCGGCGTGACAGGAGCACTGAAGTGAAAATGTACCGTTAGAAAGCAGAGAATGCAGCAAGCGGTACGGGAGTCGACCTGCGCTGCGGCGCAGGCCAGGTCGGGTTGAAACAAATCCACCTTGCCGCATTTAGCTTTTGCAAGTCTGCGTTCGCATAGCCTTGCAAAAGCTGCGGCTGCGGAAAAAGCGCCATGCCTCCATCTGCCCCCGGCAGCGGCACGGCGCTTTTCCCCCGGCGCTCCATTCACTACCGCTCCCGTTCGTCTCCCTTTTCTACCCTGCTCCAGAAAAAGCACCTCAGCCTACAAGGCTGAGGTGCTTTTTCTGGAGCAGGGTACGGGAGTCGAACCCGCCTAGCTAGCTTGGGAAGCTAGAGTAATACCGATATACCAACCCTGCATCGGCTGGATTATTATAGCACAGTCTTACACAAAACGCAAGCAAAAAACAGCGGCACATTGTGCCGCTGTTTTTTGAAATATGGGAATTACTTCTTGCTCTTGATGTACTCGTCGATGCTCTTCGCACCGGCCTTGCCTGCGCCCATAGCGAGTATAACAGTCGCAGCACCGGTGACAGCGTCGCCGCCGGCAAACACGCCCTCGCGTGCGGTCACGCCGCCCTCGTCGGCTTCGATGCCGCCCTTGCGGGTGAAAGTCAGACCCTCGGTTGTGTTGCGGATCAGGGGGTTCGGGCTCGTGCCGATGGCGATGACGACAGTGTCAACGTCAAGGATCCAGTTGCTGCCGGGCACGGGCACGGGCTTGCGGCGTCCCTTTTCGTCGGGCTCGCCGAGCTCCTGCTTCTGAAGCTCTATGCCGGTGACATGGCCGTCCTCGCCTGCATGGATAGCGACGGGGTTATTGAGCAGACGGAACTCGATGCCCTCGGCCTCGGCATGCTCAACCTCTTCCTTACGTGCGGGAAGCTCGTCCTTGCCGCGGCGATAGGCGATGTAGACATGCTCCGCGCCAAGGCGCTTGGAGACGCGCGCCGCGTCCATTGCGACGTTGCCCGCGCCGACGACGCAGACATTGTGGAAGTGCTTTATCGGTGTGTCGTAATCATCGCGGTAAGCCTTCATGAGGTTCACGCGGGTGAGCAGCTCATTTGCGGAGTAGACGCCCAGCAGGTTCTCACCGGGAATGTGCAGGAACTGCGGCAGACCTGCGCCGGAGCCGATAAACACAGCTTCGAAGCCGTCTTCAAACAGTTCGTCAACGGTCTCGCTCTTGCCGATGATGGCGTTGTTGATGATCTTGACGCCCATGGCCTTGAGGTTATCTATCTCAGCGGCGACTATCTCCTTCGGCAGACGGAACTGCGGGATACCGTAGACCAGAACGCCGCCGGACTTGTGGAAGGCTTCAAAGATGGTGACGTCGTAGCCCAGCTTGCGCAGGTCGCCCGCGCAGGTGAGGCTCGCAGGGCCGGAGCCGACGATCGCGATGCGGTGACCGTTGGACTCGGGGACCTTGATCTCGTCCTTGACTTCCTTGTTCATGTGGTAATCTGCGACAAAGCGCTCAAGACGGCCGATGCCGACGCTCTCGCCCTTGATGCTGCGCACGCACTTAGATTCGCACTGCTTCTCCTGCGGGCAGACACGTCCGCAGACGGCGGGCAGGGAGTTTGTGGAGGTGATGATATCATAAGCCGCGTCAAAATCGCCCGCGGCGACCTTGGCGATGAACTCAGGGATGCGCACGGAGACGGGGCAGCCCTGACGGCAGTGAGGATCGCGGCAGTTGAGACAGCGCTTTGCTTCGTCGATAGCCATCTCGGCGGTGTAGCCGAGGGCGACCTCGTCAAAATTGCCGGCGCGGACTACGGGGTCCTGCTCGGGCATGGGGTTCTTGGTCATTTTCATATTAGCCATTGCGCTTACCTCCGGTCATATTGCAGATATGCTTTGCGGCCTCGTCCTGCTCGTCCTTATAGAAGGCGGCGCGCTTGAGGAGAGAGTCGAAATCGACCTCGTGCGCGTCGAAGTCAGGGCCGTCAACGCAGGCAAACTTCGTCTCCCCGCCGACGATGACGCGGCAGCCGCCGCACATGCCGGTGCCGTCGACCATGATCGGGTCGAGGGAGATGATGGTTTTGATGCCGTAGGGACGGGTGGTGTCGGCAAGGAACTTCATCATGATGTCCGGGCCGATGGCGATGACGCGGTCAAACTGGGGCTTGCCCTCGGCGATGTTCGCGTCGATCTCCTGCTTGAGGTACTGGGTGGTGAAGCCTTTCTCGCCGTAGGTGCCGTCATCGGTGCACATGATGAGCTTGTCGGAAGCTTCCTTCAGCTCATCCTTGAGGATGACGATATCTGCGCTTCTGAAGCCGCCGATGAAGGTGACCTCAATCCCCTTCTTGTGCATCTCTTTTGCGATGGGGTAAGCGATCGCGCAGCCGACGCCGCCGCCGACAACGCAGACCTTCTTGAGACCGTCCATCTCGGTCGCGCGGCCGAGGGGACCGACGAAGTCGGAGATATAGTCGCCTTGCTCAACGGTGTGGAGCATCTTCGTGGTGCGGCCGGCGGCCTGCACCATGACGGTGACAGTGCCCTTTTCTCTGTCCCAGCCTGCGACGGAGACGGGGACGCGCTCGCCCTGCTCATCCAGACGGAAGATAACGAACTGACCCGCCTGCGCATGCTTTGCGACAAGCGGAGCTTCGATCTCGAACAGGCAAATGGTCTTTGCCTCGTTCAGAAAGCGCTTAGTTACTACCTTATACATTTGTACACCTCTATATAAAATTCTTTTGGAAAACAGACATATGCCGCATAAATTGCCCGAAAAGGAATTTACACAACGGATATATTTTATCTGTATGACTTCTGAAAGTCAATCGCTGAATTGCTGTTTGTTGATATTATACAGTAATCAATGCCGGGAAGCCGGTTGCTAAACGCATAATTACGCTTATTTATATAGAATAAGTGCGATGAATTCCAGATCGCCCTCGCCGGTGTTTCTGATGCTGTGCCCCTCGCCGGAACCGACAAAGGTGACGTCACCCGCGCCGACCGTGACGAGAGTGCCGTTGTCGTTGTACTCGCCCTCGCCGCGGAGGATATAATATGTCTCGCTGTCGCCGTCATGTACATGCCAGCCGAAGCCGCAGCCGGGGTGCAGAACAATGTGGTTGAAGAGCCTGCCCTTGCCGCTCATCTCGTCCGCGCCGAGGAGAATGCGGTGCATTTCGGCCTCTCCCGGGCCGCCGAACATTTCCTTATAGATAGGTGCAGTCTCGCCGTTACGTCTTATAAAGCTCATTTTCTTATCTCCTTACATTCCATAGTCCCCGTCAATGAGGACGATTTCGGTTTCCATTCTGTTCATCGGCCCCCAGAGGACCTCAAGTGCATTGCATATGCGGTCGCGGCTGCGGCAGTCGTGGCACTTGCCGTCTATCTTGCAGGGCGTGTTCTTATCGGGGAAGCGGCGGCAGTTCTGCACGGCGGCGACGTTGCGCGCACGGTACAGCGCGGACTCAAAGTCCGGACATATCTTGTTAGTCCCGGCGACGATGTAGACCTTTTTGTGCCCGAACATCAGGCTTGCCGTGCGGTTGCCGGTGCCGTCGATGTTCAGTATCTCGCCGTCCTCACTGATGGCGTTGGCGCTGCTGAGATAAACGTCCGTCGACGCGGCCTGCGCCTGTACGCCGGGGGTTTTCCAGTGCCAGTAGACCTTGCAGCTTTCCTTGAGCGTGTCATATATGCCGAGGGCGTCTATCGTCTGGCTGCCGCCTATGCCGACGCTGCAATTTTTAATCACGCCTGTCAGATAGTCCGCCGCCTCCTGAGCGGAAGCAAAGTGCTTCACGCCGAAGCCCCTCAGCTCCAGATTCCTTATTGCTTTTTCAACATCCATCTGCACACCTCCAGTACATCTTGTGGCCTAATTATACAATTTGTGACCGGCTATGTCAAAGAATAGTTGCGGTATTCCGGCAATGCTGTTAAGATATAGTACCATCAATTGACAAGGACACATACGGTTTTGACGGGCAGAAAAACGCCCATGCTGCTTCAAAGCCCTTGCCAATACACAAAGTATTGCCTGCGGGCTTTTCATTGCCTGAACGCTTTTCTGCTCCGGCAAAACTGCTGCGCACCTGACAGCGATGGATTTTTGTGTGATTTTTGGTTTTTGAGACGCAGGCGGGCTGACGCCCGTCAAGGCGAAAAGGACAAAAAGCACCGAAAAGACACGCTGCCGGGCGTGTGTGCTCTTGTCAATTGATGGTATATTCGGAGGAAAATAAAATGCTGGAATTTGATGTTTTACAGAGCGGGCTTGTCATACTGCTTCTGCTTGCCCTCGGCGATGTGCTCACGCATTTTACGCGCGGAGCTGTCCCCGCCGTGCTTTTCGCGGGTCTTGCCTATATGCTCTGCTGCTGGGCGGGGGTACTGCCGACGGATCTGCTGGAGAGCTCCGGGCTTGGCGAGCTGCCCGCAGCGGTAATGATGATGGTCATCGTCAACATGGGTGCGTCGATGGACATCTCAAAGTTTATCTCCAACTGGCGTGTCGTTCTGCTGGCCGTGCTGGTTTTCGCCGGGCAGATACTTGCGCTCTTCGCCGTTGTCGGCGGAATATACGGGATCAACACAGCTGTCGGCGGTCTGCCGGGCGGCATGGCCGCGGCGCTGATCGTTCAGGAGCGGGCGCGCACCATGGGCTATGAGCAGATAATCACGCTCTCGGTTCTCATAATGACGACGCAGGCGCTCGTCGGCGGTCCGGCGGCGACGCTGTGCATAAAGAAAGAGGCCGCACGCCTGCTCTCCTCGGGGGAGACGCTCCCGGAAAAGCACGAGGATGCGGATGCAGAGCCCCACGGCGGCGAACGCCGGGGGATCACGCTGCAATATGGGGCGCTGCTGAAGCTCTACGCAGTGTCGTGGGCCGCGTCCCGGCTCGGTATGCTTACGGGACTGCCGCGCTATGTGCTGTGCCTGCTGCTTGGGCTGCTGCTCTCGCGCCTCGGCATACTCGGGAAGAACGAGCTGAGCGCGTCTAAGAGCGAGGGCTTTGTGTTCTTTCTGCTGATGGCGGTCGTGCTCGCGGGCTTCTCGACTACAACACCGCAGATGTTCACACAGATGCTGCCGCCGCTGCTGCTCATATTGTTTACCGATCTTGCTGCTATTACGCTGCTGTCGGCGCTCATCGGGCGCATGCTTGGCTTCTCGGCGTATATGGGCGTCGCGCTCGGCATGAATATAATGATAGGCTTCCCGCTCAATATGCTCATTTCGCAGGATGTGATATACAGGCTCGTTGTGGACGAACGCAAGCGCGAGCTCCTTATGAGCGAGATAGGCGACAGGATGGTCATCTGCGGGATGATAAGCGTGACCTTCCTCTCAACTACTGCTGCAAGCTTCTTAGTGGCACTAATGAAATGATTCAACAAAGTCCAAGGACTTTGTTGAGAAGGCTTGCGCCCAGAACCATGCCTCGCTTCGCTCGACACTCTCTGAGCGAGAAGTATTTTTCGCGAGGTACACGCCCCGCGAGAAATATATTGATTTATTTTTTGCCTTGCGAGGCAAAAAACTCTGCGAGGCCAAGAAGAGATAAGTTCACACTGCAAACAATCTATATAAGAGCAAATTTTATCTGTGCAAAAAACGCACAGATAAAACTAGAATTCCCTCTTGCTTTATTTCGCTAATGTGTTATTATATTACCGTACTGAAAAACAACCCCGCTGATAAGGAGGACTTGAAAATGAAAAAGATTCTTGCTATGATACTTGCTGCCGCTATGGTGTTCGCGCTGTGCGCCTGCGGACAGAGCTCCGCCCCCGCAGCCACCGAGGCTCCCGCAGCAACGGAAGCCGCCGCTACCGAAGCCCCCGCGGATGAGGAAAAGAGTGCGGACGATCTCGTCTATGCCGTTGAAGCCGGTTCCGCCGGTGAGGCCGTCGCTCTTGAGAACGGCTGGAACGTTGTCAGTGTCGATACTCAGAGCAAGGCTCTGATGGAAGTTGCCGCCGGTACTTCCGATGCTGCGATAATCGACCTGCTGATGGCCGGCGCGATGATCGGCGAAGGCACCAGCTACCCCGATATGAAGCTCGGCGATGAGCTGACCACCGAGGAATACGGCGTCGGCTGCCGCAGGGACAGCGACCTGGCAGACTTCATCAACAGCGTTTTCGCAGAGACCTATGCCGACGGCACCATGCTTGAGATAGCTAAGACCTACGGCGTGCAGGAGAGCCTTGTTGAGCAGCCCGCAGCCGAGGAAGTCACCTACGCCGATGACGGCGACGTCGCCTACATCAAGGACAAGGGCACCCTCATCGTCGGTATCACCGACTTCGAGCCGATGGACTACAAGGATGCCAACGGCGAATGGATCGGCTTTGACGCTGACATGGCAAAGCTCGTCGCAGAGAAGCTCGGCGTTGAGGTAGAGTTCATCGAAATCGACTGGGACAACAAGATCCTTGAGCTCGAAGCCAAGAGCATCGACGTTGTCTGGAACGGCATGACCCTCACCAATGAGGTTATGAACGCGATGCAGTGCACCAATGCATACTGCAACAACGCTCAGGTCGTCGTGACCAACGGCTGATAAAAAGAAACCTTAATACCAAGGGCGAACCGGCAGACTGTCGGCTCGCCTTTGGGGCGCTCAAGATACAAATAATTTTCAAGGAGAATCCTCATGTTTTGGACTGTAACCATGAGCCTGCTCGCAGGTCTCGGCACGGCGGCGAAGCTCTTTGCGCTGACGCTGCTCTTTGCGCTCCCGCTGGGGCTTGTGATCGCCTTCGGCTCTATGAGCAAATGGGCGCCGTTTTCGCGCCTTGCCAAGAGCTCACCGGGGCTTGCCGCCTTCCGCCCGATAAGCGCGCTGACGAATATAATCGTCTGGATCATCCGCGGCACGCCGCTCATGCTTCAGCTCATCATTATCTATTACGGTCCCGGCCTCTGGTTCGGTCAGAACATATGGGGCGCAAAGCGCCTGCTTGCCTGCACCGTGGCCTTTGTGATAAACTATGCCTGCTACTTTTCCGTCATTTACCGCGGCGGCATCGAGGGCGTCCCTCAGGGACAGCGCGAGGCCGGCGAGGTGCTCGGCATGACCAAGACGCAGATCTTCTTCAAGGTCACGCTGCTGCAGATGATAAAACGCATCGTCCCGCCCATGAGCAATGAGATCATCACTCTCGTGAAGGACACATCCCTTGCGCGCATCATTGCCATCATTGAGCTTACAAAGGCGGGCGAAGCATTCATGAAGTCCGACGGCATCACATGGCCGCTGTTCTACACCGGCGTTTATTACCTGCTGTTCGTCGGCGTGCTCACGCTGCTGTTCAACTACATCGAGCGCCGGCTCAGCTACTTTAGATAAGGAGGCGTCCCATGGCAATACTTGAAGTCGAAAACCTGAAAAAGAGCTTTGATGAGCTGGACGTCCTCAAGGGCATCAGCTTCTCCCTCAATAAGGGCGAGGCACTGAGCATCATCGGTTCCTCCGGCAGCGGCAAGACCACGATGCTGCGCTGTCTGAACTTCCTTGAAATGCCGAGCTCCGGCAGGATCACCGTGAATACCGAGGCCGGCAAGCACGTCTTGTTTGACGACAGCAGCGAGAGAAAGCTCAGCGACGCGGAGATCAGGAAGAACCGCCTGCACTTCGGGCTTGTGTTCCAGAGCTTCAATCTTTTCCCGCAGTACACCGCGCTTGAGAACGTGACCCTCGCTCCGAAGCTTCAGGCCAAGAACAGCGAAGCATACAAGGCCGATCCCAAGGTGCTCTTAAAGTGCATCAATGACCGCGGCATGGAGCTTCTTAGCCAGATGGGGCTTGCCGACCGCGCGGACTATTACCCGCATCAGCTCTCCGGCGGCCAGCAGCAGCGCGTCGCGATCGCGCGCGCCCTTGCGCTCGAACCGGACATTCTCTGCTTTGACGAGCCGACGAGCGCCCTTGACCCTGAGCTTACGGGTGAAGTGCTCAAGGTCATCCGCGGCCTTGCCGAGAAGGACACTACCATGATAATCGTCACGCATGAGATGGCCTTCGCGCATGACGTGTCCGATGATGTGATCTTCATGGACGGCGGTGTCATCGTCGAGCAGGGGCCTCCGTCGAGAGTTCTTGAGAATCCGACCGAGGAGCGCACGCGTCAGTTCCTGCGAAGCTACAACAAATAAGACAGACTGCCAAAAAGTCCTTGCAAGACTTTTTGACAAGCTGTAGGAAATAACATTTTCAAGATTTTTGCATAAAGCTGTTGACATTCAGCCCTTAGATATGGTATTATCTCAGGGCTGAATGGGAACAGCCATGCGGGTGTAGTTCAATGGTAGAACACCAGCCTTCCAAGCTGGATACGTGGGTTCGATTCCCATCACCCGCTCCACATCTCTGGCGCGGACAGTATATGCGCCAATAGCTCAGCAGGATAGAGCAACTGCCTTCTAAGCAGTAGGTCGGGGGTTCGAATCCCTCTTGGCGTGCCAAAAGTTAATTATGGTGGGATTAGCTCAGTTGGCAGAGCACCGGATTGTGGTTCCGGGTGTCGTGGGTTCGAGCCCCATATCCCACCCCATATATAAAATCATCGAGGCTGGCGCTGCCGGCCTCGGTTCATAAGAGATAATGGGATGTAGTGTAATGGTAACACACCGGACTTTGACTCCGATATAGTGGGTTCGAGTCCCGCCATCCCAGCCAGCGTCGCCAGACTTCTTCCGATTCTCGCTTCCCGCGGGGCGCGGAAAGCGTCCATCTCCGAAGCCTGTCTCCTTAATCAAACGCGACTCGCTTCGCTGGACTCGCGTTTGAGTTAGAAAGGACCGAAAGAAGTTTAACATATATAAACTGCATACCTGCCCCAGTAGCTCAGCAGGTAGAGCACCGCCCTTTTAAGGCGGGTGTCCAGGGTTCGAATCCCTGCTGGAGCACCAAAAATATTCCCCCTGCCAAAGGCCGGGGGAATATTTTTGATATTACGGAAGCAGGGATTCGAAGGGAGCGGTAGTGAATGACGTGCCAGTGGCACGTCAGAGCCGCGACCCGGCCCGCCCGCAGGCGGGCGAATCCCTGCTGGACGCGAAGCATGAATGCAGCCCTGCAAAACCTAATGCGGCAAGGTGGAAAATGCAACCCGAGGTGGCCCGCACTGCGACTCGCCAAGAGCCGCCTACGGCGGTTGCTCGCTTGCATGGCGCCTGCGGGCGCACACGCAGGCGGGCGAATCCCTGCTGGACGCGAAGCGCGGATACATCAGCCACGCAAAACCTACATGCAGCAAGGTGGGAAAAGCACCATGCCGCTGCCGGGGGCAGATGAAGGCATGGTGCTTTTTCCGCAGCCGCAGGTTTTGCGGGGCTAAGCGAATGCAGCCCGGCAAAACCTGATGCGGCAAGGTGGAGAGCCGCGCTCTTCATTTCAGCTCGATTTTCCCGTGCTCCTTTTCAAAGTCGGCTATCCTTTTCTTTATCATCTGCTCAAGCTCGCGGTTCTTTGTCCTGCCCTCGTATTCCGCGATATATCCCAATTTATCCAGAAGCTCCTGCTCAACGCGCAGCGTGTATCTGCTCAGATAATCTTTCATTTTGCCGCCTCCGTGACGAAGTATTGACAAAATAATAGCGGCGCATTATATTAAAAAGCGAAAATGACGCAGTTTTGACGCATTAAAAGAAGGGGACAAAATGAATTATGAGAAGCTGTAACATATTGCTTTCAATGCAGCGACCGACGCCATCCGTTTTATTGACGCCGGGGACTACGAAGCAGCACGCGAAACACTTGTAAAAGCCCAACAGGAGACGGAAGAAATATACATAAGTACGCCTGAGGACTGTGCGGTGCATGCGCCATGAGCATGTATAGAAAACGCCCCTGCCGTGTGTTATAATGATCCTCACAACACATATCAGGAGCAGCTCATATGCACTTTGTTGACGCCAAGGGAATACTGACCGCTAGCGGCGGGAGATACGGAATGAACATCTACCGCGGCTGTACCCACGGCTGCATTTACTGCGACAGCAGAAGTCTCTGCTATCAGTTCGCGCACCCGTTTGAGGATGTCGAGGTCAAGCGGAACGCACCAGAGCTTTTGGAGGCGGCGCTGCGGTCAAAGCGTAAGCCGTGCATGATCTCGACCGGTTCAATGTCCGACCCGTATATGCACTGCGAGGAAACGCTCCGCCTGACGCGGCGCTGCCTTGAAATCATCCTGCGTTATGGCTTCGGCGCGGCGCTCCTCACAAAATCCGACTGGGTGCTCCGGGATATCGACCTTCTCGATGAAGTAAACCGCGCGTCAAAATGCGTCGTGCAGATGACGCTGACGACCGCCGACGAGGAGCTTTGCCGCATCGTTGAGCCGAACGTGTGCACAACAAAGCGGCGCGTCGAGGTGCTTGAGGAACTGCACAGGCGCGGCATCCCGACGGTCGTGTGGCTCACGCCGGTGCTGCCGTTCATTAACGATACCGAGGAGAACATCACAGCGCTGCTCTCCGAATGCGTCAGGGTGGGTGTCAAAGGCATTGTCTGCTTCGGCATGGGGCTGACACTGCGCGACGGGGACAGGGAGTATTATTACGCCGCGCTGGACAGGCACTTCCCGGGGCTGAAGCAGCGGTACATCGAGCGCTACGGAAACGCATATTCGCTTCCGAGCCCGAACGAAAGAAAGCTCATGGCGCTCTTCCGGGACACCTGCGCCGCACACGGGATACTGCACATGCCCGAGGACTGCTTTGAGTACCTGAACGCGTTCCCGGAAAAATATGAGCAGACAAGTCTGTTTTAAAGATAAAAGAATCCGGACGGGTCCTCCCGTCCGGATTCAGGTTTATTCGGCTGTTCAGCGTTTCCCTCTCAGGATATCCTCGCCGATCTTATACACGTTCCCCGCACCGACGGTGAGCACGATATCACCCGGCGCAGCTATTGCGCGCAGGGTGTCCTCAAGCTCGTCAAAGGTCGGGCAGAACACAGCGCCGTCGATCTGCTCTGCGAGCGCGGCGGAGGAGATGCCGATGGTGTTCTTCTCGCGCGCGGCGAATATTTCTGCAAGCAGCAGCACATCCGGGCGGCGCAGCTGCTTTACAAAATCGTCAAACAGCGCGGCGGTGCGGGAATAGGTGTGCGGCTGGAACACAACGACCGTGCGCTTGTAGTTGAGGTTCTCGACCGTGTCGAGCAGCGCCTTGAGCTCGCCCGGATGATGGGCGTAGTCGTCATAAATATCCGCGCCGTTGTACTTGCCTTTGAACTCAAAGCGGCGGCCAGCGCCGTTGAAGCCGGCAAGACCGTACTTCACCGCGTTGGGACGCACACCGAGACATATCGCGGCGGCGGTCGCGGCGAGAGCGTTCTTCACATTGTGCATACCGGGGACATGCAGCGTCACGTCCGTGAACAGCTGCCCCTTGTACATGATGTTGAACTTTGAGTTCGCGCCGATAAACTGGATGTTCTCGGCGTAGACGTCGGCGTCGGAGTGCAGGCCGAAGGTGATGACCTTGGCTTCAATGCCCTTTATAACATCCATGGTGTTGGCGTCGTCATGGTTTGCAACAACATAGCCGTACTCCGGCACTCTTGCGGCGAATTCATGGAAGGAGTGCTTCACATCGTCCAGATCCTTGAAGAAGTCGAGGTGGTCAGCCTCAATGTTCAGCATGACCGCAACGGTCGGGTGCAGCGAGAGGAAGGAGTTATAGTACTCGCAGGCCTCCATGATGATGGTGTTGCCGTGGCCGACGCGGTGCCCTGCCTTGAGCAGCGGCAGCGTCCCGCCGATCATAACGGTCGGGTCCTTGTCCGCGGCCATCATGATGTGCGTGCACATCGAGGTCGTGGTGGTCTTGCCGTGGGTGCCGCAGATGCACAGGGCGTTGTCATAGTCCTTGGATATCGCGCCCCAGGCCTGGGTGCGCTCGAACACCGGGATGCCCTTGGCGTGTGCGGCCTGTATCTCGGGATTCTCATCGTGTACCGCCGCGGTGCGCACGACAAATTCAACGTCATCCGTGATGTTCTCCGCGTTGTGGCCGATGGCGACGGCGATGCCCTTCTTCCTGAGGTTCAGGACGTTGGAGCTTTCGTTCATGTCAGAACCGGTGATACTCAGACCCATGCCGTTGAGCACTTCGGCCAGCGAGGACATGGATACTCCGCCTATACCTATGAGATGGCCCTTTCTGCCGGGGGAAAGAAAATTTTCAAATTCAGTCATATAGGTCTCCAGTTTAGTCGAATTGGTTTTCTGATAAATTAAATAAATAGTATTGATAAGCCGAAGAAAAAATGATAAAATCATTTTGACAGTACTGATTATAATACGCGCGGGGGTTTCTTGCAAGTATATATTGCCCCGTCATTTTCCTATCAACGAACCGGAGAAAGCATAATGGCAAACGTGACTCCGCCGAAATATATAAAAAAAATACTGTTTTCGCTCCAGTCCAGGGGCTTTGCCGCCTATCTTGTCGGCGGCTGTGTGAGGGATATCCTCCTCGGTGTGCGCCCGCAGGATTGGGATATCTGCACCTCGGCGCTGCCTGAGCAGGTGCTGGATATCTTCCCCGGCTCAAGGCCGACCGGGATAAAGCATGGCACCGTGACGGTCGTTATCGGTGCGCGCAGCGCGGAGGTCACGACCTTCCGCTCCGAGGGCGACTATGCCGACCACCGCCATCCGAGCAGCGTCTCCTTCGTCGGCGATCTGACGACCGATCTCATGCGGCGTGACTTCACGATGAACGCAATGGCCGTCTCCGCCGACGGACTCATCATCGACCCCTACGGCGGCGCAGAGGATATCCGCCGCGGCTGTATCCGCTGCGTCGGCGCGCCCGAAAAGCGCTTTGATGAGGACGCGCTGCGCATGCTCCGCGCCTTCCGCTTTTCCTCCAGACTCGGATTTGAGATAGAACCGGTCACCCTCGCGGCTATCGGGAAGAAAGCGCCCCTCGCAGCAGACCTTGCCGCGGAGAGAGTCCGCGCCGAGGTGGAGAAGATCCTCCTCACCACCCGGCCTGAGACGCTCAATACGGTCATCGCCCTCGGCCTGCTCGATAAGTACCTTGACCGGCGCAATGCCCCAGCGGAAGAACAGCTGCACCGTATCGCGGCGCTGCCGAAGAAGGCGCTCGAGCGCTGGGCGGCACTCTGCCGGCTGCTCATTTTATCGGGAGCGATAAGGAGCACGGAGCAATTCCTGACCGCGCTGCGGCTGGACAGCCGGAGCATCCGCTGCTGCAATGATGCATGCGGGATATTGGAAGTCTCCGCACCGGGGAGTCCGCTTGAGTGGAAAAGACTCCTGCATCAATACGGGGTCGACAGCGTCAGCTGCGCCGCGCGCTGCCATGACGCGCTCTGCGGCGGGAGCAGCTACCGTGCGCTCAAAGCGGTGCTAAAAAGCGGCGAGTGCTTTTCAATGAAGCAGCTTGCTGTCAGCGGGGATGATCTCGCCGCGCTCGGCCTGAGCGGGCGCGAGCTTGGGGAAATGCTGAGCTTTCTGCTCGGCTACGTGATGGAGTACCCAGACAACAACCGGCGCGAGCTGCTGCTGAGTCTGGCGTCGACATCGGAGGAATAGCCTATGGACAGCTGGGAAAATCTAAAAAGAGACTGCGCCGCCTGCCGCGGCTGCTCGCTGTGCGAGACACGGCACAACCTTGTTTTCGGCGTCGGCAATGAACAGGCGCAGGTAATGTTAATCGGCGAAGGCCCCGGCGAGCAGGAGGACAAGCAGGGCATACCCTTTGTCGGCCCCGCGGGGCACCTGCTGGACGATATGCTCCAGATGATCGACCTTGACCGGAGCAAGGTGTATATCGCGAACATAGTGAAATGCCGCCCGCCCGGGAACCGTGACCCGCTCGGCATAGAGCAGGACGCCTGCTGGCAGTGGTTAGAGCGTCAGATCGCGCTCGTGCAGCCAAAGATAATCGTCTGCCTTGGGCGCATCGCCGCAATGAAAATTATAAAAGAGGACTTCCGCATTACCCGTGAACACGGCCAGTGGTTCGATATCGACCAGCGCCGCGTCATGGCAACCTTCCATCCCTCGGCGCTGCTGCGCGACCAGAGCAAGCGCCCGGATGCGTTCATGGATCTGCGCGCTCTCAGAAAGGAAATCAAAGCCGTCTGTGACGGCGTATATTAAAAAATATCCTATGGTAGAATTCAAAACCGTCACCCTCGCGGATAAGGCGTGGGTGGACGAGATAGTCATGAGCGAAAACAGCCGGAGCGCGGACTATAACTTCGGCAACATCTTTATCTGGGACAAGCACTACCGCCAGCTTGTCTGCCGCTGCGGAGACAGGATGCTCACCAAGCTGCGCTATGAGGGCAAGCCCACCTTCGTTTTCCCGATAGGCACAGGGCCGCTGCGCCCGGCGGTCGAGGCAATACGGGAGTTCGCCCGCTTCAAGGGCTATCCCATGACGCTGCGCGGCATAACCGAGACGCACCGCGAGATGCTCGAGGCGGAGTACCCCGGCGCGTTTGAGTACAGCGAGGACGTTGACTGCGCGGATTATATCTATTCCGCCGAGAAACTCTCCACCTATTCAGGCAAGGCTCTGCACGGGAAGAAGAACCACTGCAACCGCTTCGAGGCGGAGCACGACTGGGACTTTGTTCCCCTGACGCGTGAGCTTATCCCCGGCTGCCTTGATATGCTGAACATGTGGACGGAGGAGAACTACGCCCGCCTTGACGGCAGCATCCACTATGAGCATGACGCGATAATGCGCGCCTTCGCCGTGTATGAAAAGCTCGGCCTTGAGGGCGGCGTGCTGCGCTCCGGCGGGAAGATCATCGGCTTTTCGATGGGCGAGATGGCCGGGCGCGACACCTTTGACGTTCACTTTGAAAAAGCAGATATCGACATTAACGGCGCATACCCCATGGTCTGCCGCGAGCTTACGCGCATGGTCATGCAAAACCACCCGGAGCTTTTGTACATGAACCGCGAGGACGACATGGGGCTTGAATCCCTGCGCACCTCGAAGCTCTCATATAAGCCGGAGTTCATGGTCAGAAAGTTCACGGCAAAGATGCGCGATGATTAACGCCATTATCCGTGAGTACCGCAGCGAGGATATTTCAGAAATGTCCTCGCTGTGGCAGACGGTGTTCGGAGACAGCACGGAGCTCGTAAACTCCTTCCTCCGGCTGCTGCCAGATATGGGCACCGCCGCCGTCGCGGAGATAAACGGAACTATAGCAGGCGCGGCCTACGCCGTCACCGGCATGGAGTTAGTCGGCAGCGGAAAGACTCGGACCTGCGGATATATCTACGCCGTCGCGGTCGCACCGGAGTTTCGCGGCAGCGGCATAGGCCGCACGCTCACGGAGCGCAGCGCGGAGCTTGCACGCGCCCGGGGCGCGGAGATCATCTGCACGCTCCCTGCGGAGGAGTCTCTGTACGCATGGTATAAGACCATCCTCGGCACGGAGTGCGCGCTGCACCGACGACGCTTTGAGACGGACGCTGCGGCTGTTGTTCCCATCCAAAGTCTTTCGGCGGCGGAGTACGGCCTGCGCCGCGAAGCACTGCTCAAGGGGCGGTGTCATCTGCGTCCTGCACATACGACGTTAGAGTTCCAGCGCCGCTTCTGCGAGGAACTCGGCGGCGGCCTGTACGCCTGCGGCGGCGGGATATGCGCGGCATATCTTGAGGACGGCGCGGCAATCATAAAAGAGCTTATCACACCCAACGTAACGGACACCGCGGCCATCGCCGCATCGATAGGCGCGCTGCTCAGCACTGAGCACGCGGTGTACTATCTGCCCGCACCCGACGGAGAACAGTATCTTACCGCAGTACCGGGAAGCATCCCGGCTGACTGCGTGTGGAATATTACATTCGACTGAGAAAGATATTGGGGAGGAGCTATCTATGGGCACAGTGAAAAAATTCAACAATATGATCGACCATTTTGAGCAATGCACAATGGGTCAGCTGTTTGAAAAGATCAAAATCAAACAGATAAAATATGATGACAATTGTGCGAAACCGAGCCAGGATCAGATCCGCGAGACGGATAAATACTTTCTGAAGCATTACGGCAAAAAGATACCGCTTTTGTGGCATAAATGGTACACGGCGGTGTCCGGGACGTTTGATAAAAAATATTTCCCGGAGCTTTTGTATAGTCCGGAATATGAATGGCTTGTCAATCCGTCGAAATATACATATTGTCTTGCGGATAAGAACATGCTGCCCATGCTGATCTCCGGGATCGAAAAACTCAGCGTGCCGAAAACGGTAATCAGCTGCGCGAACGGGGTATACAGGGATGCGGACATGAAGCAGATATCCTCCGCGCAGGCTGCGGAGATCATCTCTGATGCCGGGCGGCTGTTTTCCAAGCCCACCGTTGACAGTGACTCCGGGCGCGGCTGCGCTGTGCTGGAGATGCACGAGGGAACGGACCAGAGGAGCGGCAGGACAGCTGAGGAGATAATCACCGGCGGCGGGAGGAATTTTATTATACAGCTCTGCGTTGAGAATCCGGAAAGTCTCAGCAGGATCAATCCCAGTTCGGTAAACACGTTCCGGATAATAAGCTATCGGTCTCCGTCAGGCGGCTTGAAGATAGGACCGGTTTCCATGCGCATCGGCAGGAAGGACAGCTTCCTTGACAATGGGCATGCCGGCGGTGTCTGGGTCGGTATCGAGCCTGACGGGCATTTGCTTGACACGGCCTACTCAGGGTATGGATCGAGATACACAGAGCACCCCGATACAAAATTCGTTTTCCGGGGGGGCGTTATACCTGAATTTAAGCTCGTCAGACAAAAGGCCATAGAGCTCCACAATAGGATCCCGCAGCTTGGGATAATCAATTTTGATTTCTCCCTTGATAAAGCAGGAATACCGGTGCTTATTGAAATGAATACGAGGAGCGGATCGATCTGGCCTACGCAGATAGCGCACGGAAAGGCATTCTTCGGAGACGATACGGACGCGATACTTGAATACATGCGCGATATGCGCAAGCTTTATCCGTTCAACTACCGGTAAGCAGGAAATATTTCCGGGAATCCCGAAAATATTTTTGCATTTAACAATTCTGAAACAATTCTGCGGTTTAATACGAAACATCTTTCGGGTATATTAATAACTGCAAGTAACAGTTTTTCATCTTTTTCATTTTGTCCTCAACCATATAACGAAACGGAGCGGGTGACCGCTCCGTTTTGTTTTGATTTATTTTTCGCCGTGCGCGGCGAAAAACTCTGCGAGGCTTTTTGTCGGCCGGAAAATAACAGCGGCGGCTGCAATTTTGCAGCCGCCGTCGGATTTCATTTTACTTTACCGTTTCTGCTTCTACTATCACGCGGTTGCCGCGGATGGAGAGCCGGTTTGCGCAGTATAGGCTCACGGCCTGGCTGAGAAGCTTCCACTCCGCGTCCTCAAGCACGCGGCGGCGGAGCGAGTCCGGCGTGTCGTCCGGCATGACCTCGACTGCGCGTTGTAGGATTATCCCGCCGACGCGCCCATCGGCGTCGGCAAAGTAAGCCGTCGCCCCCGTTATCTTGATGCCGCGCTCCAAGACTGCGCGCTGCACGTCGCCCTCCGCGTCCTCGAACGCGGGGTAGAGCGCCGGGAAGGTGCCGATGATGTGGTTCTTGAACTGGTAAGGGATCACGCCCAGCGGCATGTCGTAGCCCGCGAGGATGACAAGCTCGATGTCCATATCCTTCAGCTTGTTCGCGACTGCCATGCTGTGGCTGGTCATGTTCGGGAAAAGCTCCGGATCGACCACATATGCCGGGACCCCCGCGTTGAGCGCGCGTTTCATGGCGTAAGCATCCTTCTCCGAAGAGATGACCGCAATCAGCTCAAAATCCGGTATTTCCTTAAAATACATGGAGTCAAGGATCGCCTGGAGCTTTGCTCCGTCGCCCGACACCAATGCCGCCGCTCTGACCATATTAATCCACTCACCCTGTTTCTCTTCAAAAAAGAACCGCCGATTTAACAAAGCAGCTCTTGTATAACCGGGAAAAGCAAGCTATAATAACGTGTATTTACGCGGCGCCTGACCGTACCCGGATTATTTTATTATACTTTATCTGTGCCTTTCGGTCAAGCGTTTGGAGGAAGCCTTATGACAGAAATTTATATAATACGACACGCCCAGGCTGAGGGCAACCTTTACCGGATGATGCAGGGCAACTGGGACGGGGACGTTACCCCGCTCGGCCTGCGGCAGATAGACGCGCTCGCCGAACGCTTCCGTCATGTGAAGATAGACGCGCTGTATTCAAGCGACCTGTACCGCACACGCCTTACCGCCTCGGCGATAACGCGCTGGCACAGCATCCCGATGCAGCTCGATGCGCGCCTGCGCGAGATACATATGGGGCCTTGGGAGACGGAGTTCTTCGGAAACCTCGAGTACCGGTACCCCGAAAAGCTGCACGACTTTATATTTGAGCCTGAGCGCTTCTCGCTTGACGGCGCGGAGACCTATGCTCAGGTAGCGCGCCGCGCGTCCGAAGCGCTCAGGGAGATCGCCGCGAATAACCCGGGCCGCACCGTTGCCGTCGTCAGCCATGGCGTCGCAATCCGCTGCATGCTCTCCGAGGTGCTTGGTATTCCTATCGGCGATACCGAGCGCCTGCCGATCCCGTCAAACACCGGCGTTGTACACCTGTTTTATGACAACGGCAGCTTCACCGCTGATTATATAAACGATTACTCCCATTTGACGCCGGAGCTGTCCGCCCGTCCGGGAAACCAGCTGTCCCTGCGCCATGAGTACATAGACCCCGCCGAGCACAGGGACTATTACATCTCCAGCTATTCCGACGCGTGGTGCGCCGCGCACGGCGGCCTGCGCGGCTTTGTCCCCGAGACCTATTATGCCGCAGCCGTCGCACACCATGCGGACGATCACAGAGCTGTCTCTATTATCTATGACAAGGATGAGCCTGTCGGCCTTATCGACATGGACACCCGCCGCGGTGCGCACGCGCAGTACGGCTGGGTAAGCCTGCTGTATCTGCG
Organism: uncultured Oscillospiraceae bacterium; assembly: GCA_934590505.1. Taxonomy (GTDB): domain Bacteria; phylum Bacillota; class Clostridia; order Oscillospirales; family Oscillospiraceae; genus Limivicinus. The sequence continues at coordinate 6,137 of CAKTPC010000005.1, read as the reverse complement.
CGAGGATTATCGCAGCAGGGGCTATGGCATCCAGCTGCTCGCGCGTCCGCTGCGCGACTATGCGGACCTGCACCGCAATGCCCTGCGCCTCCTTGTGTCCCCGGACAATGAGCGCGCACTGAAGTTCTATAAGCGCTGCGGCTTCCGTCAGCTCTCAACACAGCCGGGCGCGGCGGGAGAGCTTCTGCTGATGGAGAAAAAGCTTGGGGGTTCGCATGATGCGCGTGTATGAACGTCCCGCGCAGATCCTGAGGCCGGATATCGACCCTGCGCGCCGCGTCCTCGTCGTGTCAGACATCCACGCGAACATCCCGTATTTCGACGGGGTGCTTTCCCGTGCGGGCTTCTGCGATGACGATATTCTCATCATCGACGGGGACTTTCTTGAAAAAGGCACACAGAGCCTTGAGATGCTGCATCGCGTCATGGAACTGTCATCAAGAGAAAATGTCTATACCGTCATGGGCAACTGCGATGAGTGGTCTGCGATATTCATCGAGACCCAAAGTCGTTGGGCGGACAGCATCATGAAGTACGTCAACTGGCGCAAAAGCGGCCTGCTGTGGGACATGATCCAGACGCTTGGGGATGACCCGGAGCAGATACAGGATTTTCAGGAATATAAATTCAAGCTCGGCAAAGCCTTCCCGGATGAGTTCACCTTTCTCGACTCTCTCCCGCATGCTATCGAGAGCGGGAACTATATCTTCGCGCATGCCGCCGTCTATCCCGGGAAGCCGCTCGAAGCGCATACCGAGGGCGAGCTGCTGCGCTGCGACAGGTTCGTGGACCTCGGCTTCAGCTTTGATAAATGGGTCGTCGTCGGGCATTATCCCGTCGTGCTCTACGGTAAGGACAAGGTCTGCGCGAACCCGATAATCGACCGGCAGCGCCATATCGCCAGCATCGACGGCGCGTGCGTGCTCAAGGATGACGGGCAGCTCAACTGCCTCATCATCTCCGGCATAAATGGCGAAGATATCTCCTTCACGTCCTATGACCCGTTCCCCGTCCGCACAGTGCTTGAGAGCCAGGCGGAGGGCGGGCGCTCATATTACATCCGCTGGGGCGACAGCCGTGTGCAGGTGCTCGAGCGCGGGGCGGAGTTCTCCCGCTGCCGCCATGTCCGCACCGGCTATGAGATGAATATCCTCACAAAGTACCTCTTTGAGCCGGGTGAGTTTACTGACTGCAACGACTGCACCGATTACGTTCTGCCCCTGCGCGCCGGCGATAAGGTGAGCGTAGTAGAGAATACCTCGCACGGATACTTCGTCAAGCACAACGGCGTGTCCGGCTGGTACTTCGGCGCGCTTGACTGAGAGGCGGCGTGTATGGATGTGAAAAACTATGTATGCCTTGCCGCCGTGCTCGTAATGAGCGCGGTGCTCTTCTGCCTTATGGGTGTTGATAAGCGCCTTGCCGTCACGCACCGGCGGCGCGTGAGCGAAAAGACGCTGTTCATCTTTGCCGCGCTCGGCGGCGCGCCGGGCGGGCTGCTCGGTATGTACGTGTTTCATCATAAGACGAGGCATTGGTACTTCCGCTGGGGCTTTGCGCTGCTCACTGCGGCGCAGTGCACAATAACGTATTTTATTCTCAGGTGATAAAGGATCATGGAAACAGAGAAAGAAACAGCAGAGTATAAGGATGTCGAGTCACAGATCATAGACAGCCCGGAGGGAGAGTTCCGGATCCCGGAGGGCGCGGATGTCGACGTCAGCGTTTCGGAGACTCCGGACAAAAAGCTGCGCATAACCGAGACTGTGACCGTTGACGAGCACGAGTACCTCGAGTGCGAAAAACGCTGGGTGTTCTTCCTGCTTATGATGGTCGGCGGCTTCTTTGGCGGTTTTACCTATTCTATCCGCGGCGGTGTGTTCTGCAACGCGCAGACGGCGAACATTGTCCTTTTAGGTCTCGCACTCGGCAGGGGACAGTTTGCGCATGCGGCGTATTATCTCCTCCCGATAAGCGCGTACCTGCTCGGCTCATTTGTCTCGGAGCATATCGCCTTGCCGATAAAGCGCCTGCGTCTCATCCGCTGGGACACGCTCTTTATCCTCGTTGAGATGCTCTCGGTCGTCGTGCTCGCGCTCATCCCGGAGTCTGCCCCGTATCAGATCAGCCAGGTGATGATAAACTTCATCTGCTCCATGCAGTATAACACCTTCCGTCAGGCGCAGAGCGTACCTATGGCGACGACCTTCTGCACAAACCACGTCCGTCAGGTCGGCGTTGCCATAAGCAAGGCCATCCGGCACAAGGAGAAATCGCCCTATGTCTCCCGTATGCTCCTGCACCTCGGGATGCTTGGCATGTTCCTCACCGGTGTTATATCCTCGGTGCTTCTCGCCGGCGTTTTCCTCGGAAAGGCAATGTTCTTCGCGCTCATCCCGCTCGGCATCATTGCGGCTGACCTTCTCCATGCCGACCTCACTACCGAAAAGAACATCCTCGACCGCAAGCCCCACGGGCATTGATACTGCATACGAAAAAACACCGCCGCGGCCATGCAGCTGCGGCGGTGTTTTCGAATTGGGCTAATATTCAGATACCGTCGTCGGTGACGGAATCGCTGCGGAACAGCAGCGATATGCACCAGAGCGCGGACAGGCCGACCAGCGTGTATATCACGCGGCTGACCGTCGCCGTCTGGCCGCCGAACAGCCATGCGACTATGTCAAAGCGGAACAGACCGACGCTGCCCCAGTTGATCCCGCCGACGATTGCCAGCACAAGCGCTATACGATCCATTATCATGCAAATGGCTCCTCTCAAATGTTTTCCCCAATATTCTTCCCGGCGAAAATAAAAATATGCATTGTATAAAAATAGTGTACGTTCGACTTTATTCGCTCTTTACAAAATTAAAAGAGAGTATTATTATTTAAGCACAGCTTATCCAATTGGCCTTTCACAAGAAGGGCCGCGGCTCATATCTTTATCCCACAACCCTGTTTGCGGACTGATTTTTCAGTCCGCACTTTTTTATAGAAACGGTGTAGATTTTTATCTCAATATGCGGTAAACTATATAATCGTATTTCTATGCAGTACAAACACGGAAAGGAGCGGGCATGAAGGTCCTCATCATAAACGGTTCACCGCGCGGCAGGTTCAGCATCACGCTGCAAAGCTGTCTCTACCTTGAACAAACTTTTCCTGAGCATGAGTTTGAATTTCTCAACGCCGGCTCCGGCATCCATGTTTTTGAGCGCGACATGAGCGGCGCGACCGAGGCCGTCGCCTCCTGCGACCTGCTTATCTTTGCCTATCCGGTGTATGATTTTCTCGTCCCCTCCCAGCTTCACAGATTTATTGAACTGCTGAAGGGCTCGGGGGCGGATCTCACCGGCGTCTTTGTGACGCAGCTGTCTGCCTCGCTGCATTTTTATGACATGACCGCCCAGCGCTTCATTGAGGATAACTGCAATGACATGGGCATGCGCGTGATAAAGGGGCTCTCAGCCGGGACGGACGATCTTCTGACCGGGCAGGGAAGAAGCGAGCTTGAAGCGTTTTTCAGCTATGCCGTGTTCTGCGTTGAGAACGGGATATCCGAGCCGCCGCGCGGCCATGTGCCCGCGGTGCGCGGGGAATATGAATGCTGCCTTGAGCCGTCAAAGAAGCCCGAGGACTATGACACCGTTATCGTCGGCGACCTGCGCGAGGAGGACGAGAGCCTGCGCGCGATGGTGAAGGACTTTGCCGCGGCCTTTCCGTATAAGACACGCTTTGTGAACATCGCGGATTTCCCCTTCAAGGGCGGCTGTCTCGGCTGCCTGAATTGCCGCTATGAGGGCAAATGCGTCTATGACGACGGCTTTGAGACTTTCCTTGAGGATATTTATAAGGCAGATGCGATAGTTTACGCCTTTACTCTGCGCGACCACAGCATGGGTGCGCGCTTCAAGATGTTTGATGACCGCGGCTTTTTCACCGCTCTGCGCGGTCCAGCCCGCAGCAAGCCAACGGCGTATATAATAAACGGCGAATATGAGACTGAGGAAAACCTCATCGCCGTGATGGAAGCGCGCGCAGAAATGTCACATAGCTTTCTCGCGGGATTCGCGTCTGACACCGTGCAGCTTCAAGCTGTTGCCAAAAAGCTCGCCTATGCTCTTGAGCATAAGTATGCCCCGCCGCAGGATTTCCGCGGCGTCGCCGGGCAGAAGCTTCTGCGCGACCGGCTTTGGCCGGTTCGCGGGATAGCCCGGGCAGATCATGAATATTTCAAGGCCCACGGCCTCTATGATTTTCCGCAGCGGCGCTGGCTTTATTCACTGCGCATGTCGATTTTGGGACTTCTGATGCGCAATGAGAAGCTGCGCGCGAGGATAGCGCCTCGGCTCAACCACCGGCGGCTTGCCCCATACAGGAAGCTCCTCAAGCAGAAGCGCGGAGGGGAAGCACTATGAGCGTGTTCGCGATAAAGATCCTCGCACTTGTGACGATGGTCATTGACCACACTGCGTATTATCTTTACAGCAGCCGCTTTATCGGCTATGGACTGTATTTCGCCATGCGCACCGCCGGACGGATCGCGTTTCCGCTCTATGCCTTCCTGCTTGTAAACGGCTTTGAAAAGACCTCTGACCGCGCAAAATATCTCTCCCGGCTCGTGCTGTTTGCGGCGGTTTCTCAGTTTCCGTATACCGTGGTTTTCAGCCAGGAGAACTACAGTCTCTCGGCGGTAAGCGGCTTTGCGCTTCTCTGGCCGTGGTATGTTGTTGTTCCTGCAGCGATAGCCGTGTGCGCCGTCTGGTATTTCTGCGTGCGCCGGGATGCGTCTGTCATCGGGCTTGCCGCAGCCCTCGCGCTTGCCGTCGTGCAGCTGTCCGCCGGGGGCGTGTGCCTGCTCGGGTTTGACACGAACGTGTTCTATACCCTCGCCGTCTCACTCGCGGGCATGTCCGTGCTTGCGATGCTCGGTAGCCGGCCGGCCAGTTTTGGCCGCGCGCTTCCATGCCTTGCGGCCTTTGTTATCTGTGCCCTGTGCGTGCTTCCAAATTCAGATTACGGCTGGTACGGTTTTGCGCTCATGATGCTGCTCTATCTGTCGCGCCGATCGAAGCCGCTTCAGGCTGCCGTGCTGCTGCTCTGGTGCTATGCCGAATATGCCGTTTATATCCGCAGTTGGGCGTACTTTGCCGCCGCGGCACTTGCAGTGATCCCGGTACTGTTGTATAATGGCAGACACGGCAGACCGGTCAAGCTGTTTTTCTATATGATATATCCCATGCATTTGGCGGTGCTTGGGGTGTTCGTTCTGCTCTCCGCCGTATTATAAATACATAAAGCGAAAGGAATCCACTCCCGCATGCATTTCACAGACAAATTGCAGCCGCGCTACAGCGATTATGACAGATATGACAGGCTCTATCCGGAATCCATACTGAAGCTTTTTGAGACCGTGGCCGCACACCATATGAACAGCGTCGGCGACAGCGTGACCAAAGACGGCATTGCATGGCTGATAACCGACTGGCACCTTGAGGTGACGCGTTACCCCAAAAGGGACGAGGAGCTGAGCGCCGCGACGTGGATCCGCCGCTCGGACAAGCCCTATACGATGGACAGGCAGTTCATCATGACGGTCGGGGACGAGCAGGTCATCCGCGCGAGCCTCACCTTTACCCTGTACGATATGCGCAGCAAGCGCCTTATGCGTATCTCCGATGAACGCTTCGATGCGTATACCACGGAGCAGGAGGGCGTGTTTGAAGCCAAGCCGCCGCGCCTGCACGAGCCGGAGGAATGCCTGTGTGAACTGCCGCTCACTATCCGCCGTGCCGATCTCGACTTCAACGACCATGTACATAATACGCACTACCTCGGCTATGCTCTTGAAGCGCTGCCTGACGGGGCCTTTGGGAACGGAGAGTTTTCATCGATCCGCGTCATATACCATGCGCCCCTGAAGCTTGACACCGAGGCCGTTATCCGTGTGAGCGAAATTGACGGCGGCTACCTCTGCTCCATCCGCAGCCGTGACACGCTCCATACGCTCATCGAACTGAAAAACAAATAACGAGTAAGAAAATAAAATTTATATATAAAACTGAAAGGTGGCACAGCATGCTTAAAATTCTTGTATGCGTCAAGCAGGTCCCGGACGTTGACCAGATGCGCATG
>CAKTPC010000004.1 GCA_934590505.1 uncultured Oscillospiraceae bacterium | reverse complement strand
CCCTTCAACCAGCCCGGCGTTGAGGAATACAAGAAGAACATGTTCCGCATGCTCGGCAAGCCCGGCGCGAAATAAAATACGGTTCCGAACCGAAAAAAGTGCAGCCGTCCGAAAAGGACGGCTGCACTTTTTTACAGTCACGCGGTGTATTTTTTTAAGGTTGCCCTTACGGCTCCGACGGACGCGATAAGCTCCGCGAAATAGCCGCAGACGGTCTCGGCAAGGCCGCACTGCACAAGGTCGACGCCGAAGAGCTTTTTGCTCGAAAGCAGGCCCGAGAGCTTATCCATAGCCTCGGCGGCGGTGATGTGCCGGCCGAGACGGAAAGAGGCGACATAGCTCTGCGCTTCGCCGAGCATCGGGTCGGGGCTCGGGGTGAACGCGTTTCCGTTATCGTCCACGGCCATCAGGTAGCGCAGCCAGCCTGCAAAGACCAGCGGGATCATGCGCAGCTGCTTCACATCAAGTGCGTCGGAGGCGATGTAGGACTTTATCGTCTCGCCGTAGCGGATGGGCAGCTTCTGGGAGGTATCGGTCGCGATGCGCTGAGGAGTATCGGGCATGAAGGGGTTCACAAGGCGCACGTTCACAACGGTGTCGATGAACTCCTTCGGGTCGATTATCCCCGGATCGGTCACGACGGGCAGGCCCTCTTTATAACCTATGGTCTTTATAAGGCGAACAAGCTCCTCATCCTTCATCTCTTTCCAGATGCGGTCATAGCCCAGCAGGCAGCCGTATACCGCAAGCGCCGTATGCAGCGGGTTGAGGCAGGTCGTGACCTTCATGCGCTCCACCTTGTCGACGGTCGCGCGGTCGGTATAGATGATGCCGGCCTTGTCAAGCGGGAATCTCCCGTTCGGGAAGCTGTCCTCAATGATGAGGTACTCCGTCTCCTCAGCGTTGACGTATGGGGCGGCGACAGTCCCGCGCTCGTTGCGCACCGGGGTGAAGCCGTGCAGGCCGTCCTTCTCCAGCATCGCGCCCACAGTCATATCGGGGCTCGGGGTGATCTTGTCGATCATCGTCCATGGGAAGCTGACGCGGCTGCCATCATGGACATAGCGTGCAAAGCCCTCGTCGGCAAGGCCGCTGCCGGACCAAGCATCGGCAAAGGCGGTGACGGCGGCCTTGAGCTTATCGCCGTTATGGGAGCAGTTATCCATGCTGACCATGGCGACGGGCAGCGCGCCGCGGCGATAGCGCGCGTACAGCAGCGCCGTGAGCCTGCCCATGTAGCTTGCGGCCTTATCGGGCCCGGCTTCCATATCCGAGGTGACCTCCGCTGTCAAAGCGCCCGCAGAGTCCGTGATGGAATACGCCTTCTCGGTAACGGTGAAGCTCACCATCTTGAGCGTCGGCGCGCAGAATATCTCGGCAAGGCGCTCTTCGCCGCCGTAGAGATAGCAGGTCTCGGCGATGGAGCCGATGACGTCCTTCTCAACGGTGCCGTCAGCCCTCAGCGTGACGGCCACGGTGAGACCGTCGTGTGTGTCCTCTCCCTTTTTCCGGCGCTCAACGGCGATGACGCCCTTGCACATTGTGCCGTTATTGAGGAGTTTTTGAAGATCGCGGCACTGGAAGGCCTTGAATATATTGCCCGCGCCAAAGTGCACCCACTCGGGCTCGGATCTGGTCAGGGCGATCATAGCGTCCCGGTCATACTCCGGGAGCCTGTAGCCCTTCTGTTCCCACGCAGCACGGTCCTTTATGCCGTCGGCGTTCAAAATAAGCTCAGCCATTGTTCTTTTCCTCTTTCAGCCTGTCCAGCAGATCCCACACGCCAAGCATGTACTGGATGCCAAGTGCGCGGTCATACTTGCCGTAGCCCGGGCGGCAGCTGCCGGGGCCTTCCTCCCACAGCTGACGGCCATGATCCGGGCGGATATAGCCCTGATAGTCGTTCTCATGGTAGGCGCGGAGAATATCAATGATGCCGGTTTCGCCGCAGCAGTCGCGGTGGGCGGCCTCGGAGAAATCGCCGTTGTCGAAATGGTGGATATTGCGGATGTGGGCAAAGGCGATGCGGTCACAGTGCTTGCGCACGATATCCGCGACGTTATTTTCGGGGTTTGCATTCAGAGAACCGGAGCAGAGAGTGAGGCAGTTATACGGATCATCGACCATTTTGAGGAAGCGGTCGATGCTCGCCTCATCCACGAGCAGGCGCGGCAGGCCGAAGATGTCCCAAGGGGGATCATCCATGTGGATGGCCATTTTGATGCCGGTCTCATGGCAGGTAGGCATGAGCGCTTCGAGGAAGTAGCGCAGGTTCTCCCAGAGCTTTTCCTTGGTCACGTCCTTGTAAGCGGCAAACAGCTCATCGAGCTTTGCCATTCTCTCAGGCTCCCAGCCTGGGAAGGTCATGTTGTACTTCTCTGTGAAGCTGAGGATATACTCGGCCATAGACTTATAGTCGTCACGGATCATGTCCTTCTGATAGAACAGCGCCGTTGAGCCGTCGCCCACGGGGTGGAACAGGTCGGTGCGCGTCCAGTCGAAGATGGGCATGAAGTTATAGCATATGACCTTCACGCCGAATTTGGAGAGGTTGCGCATCGTGGCCTTGTAGTTTTCGATAAGCCCGTCACGAGTGGGCAGGCCGATCTTTATATCGTCATGGACGTTCACGGATTCGACCACGTCCATGTTGAAGCCCGCGCCCTCGATCTGCTGCCGGACCTCCTCTATCTCCTCAACGGTCCATATCTCGCCGGGCAGCTTGCTGTGAAGCGCCCAGACAATACCGGTCACGCCGGGGATCTGCTTGATATCGGAAAGGGTGATGGGATCGTTGCCTTCGCCGTACCAGCGCCATGTCATCTGCATAGTTATGCTCCTCCGTTTATTAAATCACTCTGCCGCATAGCGCGGCTCTCCTCCGACGTACACCTCGGAGATATTGATATCGTCATCGAAAACGACGAGATCTGCATCCATGCCCTTCGCGATAGTGCCCTTACTGCCGTCTACGCCGAGCACCTTTGCGGGGTTTGCGGTCATCATGCGCACGGCGTCAGGCAGGGACACGCCTGCAAGCTTATACATGGTGCGCACGCATCTGTCGGTAGTGCAGACGCTTCCGGCAAATGCCTTGAGGTCGGGCATCATCGCGACGCCGTCCCGGATGAGCGTTTCCTGACCGTTCGTGAGGCTGCCGAGCTTGGGGCGCGAGCCCTCGGGCATGCCGGCGCCGCGCATGGAGTCGGTAATAAGGCAGATGTTATCGACGCCCTTGTTCTTGACTATCAGTCTCAGAAGCTCCGGCGGCAGGTGCTTTCCGTCCGAAATGATCTCGACGCCGAGCTCATCAAACAGATATGCCGATTCCACAACGCCGAGGACTCTGTACGGGCCGACGCGGTGCAGCGCCGACATGCCCGAGTACAGGTGCGTCACGAAGCTGTACCCGGCCTCGACCGCTTTCGCGACCTCGGCACAGGTCGCGTCGGAGTGCCCGATGGCAGCGATGATGCCGCGCTGCTTGAGCTCTCTGCCGAGTTCGAGCGCGCCCTCAAGCTCAACGGCCACGGAGATCCTCATGATGTCCGCGCCGCCGGCCTCAAGGATCGGCATAAAGTTCTCTCTCGTCGGCAGCTGCAGGAACTTGGGGTCCTGCGCGCCGGCCTGCGCGGCGTTGAAGAACGGGCCTTCAAGGTGTATGCCGAGGAGATTCGGTCCCTCGTGCCAATCGGCCTTTACCTTACGGTAGACTTCAAAGAAATTGAACAGCTCACCGTTGAGGCAGGTCAGCGTCGTGGGTACGATGGATGTCGTGCCGTGGCTCAGGTGGGTCATGCACGCACCCTTTACGGCTTCCTCGGTACCGTCCATAAAGTCGTGCCCGCCCGCGCCGTGGGTGTGCATGTCGATAAAGCCGGGGGCAAGATAGCAGCCCTTGAGGTCGACGACCTTGTCCGCCGCGGCGGTGCTCTTGGTCACGTCAGAGATAACGCCGTCCTCGACGATCACACTGTAACCGTCAAGGATCCTGTCAGTGAGGATTATTCTGCCGTTCGTGAAAACAGTTTTCATAGTTCTCCTTTAAAAATCGTACAAATGCCGCCCGCGGAGGGCGGGGCTGTCACAGAAAACCCTGTGAGCAGGCTCCCCCGCTTTCCGTGAGACGGCATGAAACTTATACCTTCAGCAGCGCAGCGGCATCAGCATCCAGATACAGCGTCGCATCCGGGTGCAGCCTGAGCGCCGACGCGGGGCACTCGACGCCGATAGGGCCGTTGAGCATATCATACGCGGCCTTTGCCTTCGTCGAGCCGGGAACGGCGCAGATCAGCTTGCTCGTGCGCAGGAGTGTGGGCACGGTGAGCGTGATGGCCTTCTCGGGGACAAGGTCAAAGCTTGCAAAGCAGCCGTCATGCACCTGCTGCATGCGGCAGACATCGTCCAGCTTCACTTCCTTGGCGAAGTTATCGTCAAAGAGGTCGGCGACAGGGGGATCGTTGAAGGCGATGTGGCCGTTTTCACCGATGCCCATGAAGCAGATGTCCGCGCGGTTATGGGTAAACATGTCGCTGTAGGCGGGGTTGAGCCTTCCGTCGTCCCCGGCGAGATAGTTGACCTTGCCGAAGTTCACCTTCGAGAAGATGTGCGCGTCAAGGTATCTTGCGAAGCGCTGCGGCGCGTCAGGCGCGAGGCCGACATATTCATCCATATGATACGCCGTTACCTTGCTCCAGTCAATATCTTCATGGCTGACATGCTCAAGCACCTCGTTCTGCGAGGGCGCTGCGGCAAAGATGGCGGAAATGCCGCCGAGCTTTGCTATCTGCGCACGCATGTACTCTGCCGCGTCGGAAGCTGCTGCCGCTCCCATCTCATCGCGGGTGTCCGTAATTACAACGCGAAGTTTATCTACGAAAAATTCTCTTTTCATCACTGTTCTCCGGCTGCGATCTTATACAGCAGCTCTATTATCAAAATTAGATTTCTCATTACGTGGTACGGGTCCTTTACCGGCAGCGCGACGACCTTTTCACAGGCGTTCCCGTTACGCTCGCGGATCTGTACCCATTCTCTTATGTTCGGGTCGGTGTTGGGGAAGGTGCTGTAGGCATAGTTGAACACCTTCTCGTGCCAAGCCAGGAAGCGCGCGTCACCGGACTGCGCATAGCAGCGGAGCGTAGTGTACAGCGCCTCGGAGTGCGGCCACCAGAGCTTATCGCCCCAGCCGCCGAGCTGCACGGACATAGGTTCTTCTTCAAAGCCGCTGTTGTCCCCGTCAGGCTCACCGCCGCGGACGGAGGCGAAATGCAGGATGCCGCCGTACTGCTCATCCCAGCCCGCATCGAGCGTGGAAAGCACCATTTGGAAGATATCCGCAAAGCTCTCTCTGTGCCCGTTTATTTCCGCCGAGTCAAGCATGAACCATGCGTCCTCTATGGAATGGCCGGGGTTGATGTGGTCGCCCAGAGTCTGTGGGAAGAACCTGTTATCCGCCGTTATCACCTCATGTATGAGGTGATCGCCGTCCATGAAGTGGCTGAGCGTGTCGCTTGAGAAGCGCCACATGTTCTCCGCCGCGATACCGGCGTATTCCGGCTCAAAGCGCTTTGCCGCAAAATGGATATCCTTTGAAATGTTGGAGAGAATCATCGGTATCCCGTGCGCTCGCAGGCTCTTGGACAGGGGGTATGGGAGAGTCTGGAAGTCGTTTTTCTCTACCCTGTCGAGGACAGAAAGATAGAGATCCTTTGCGAACCTGTATTTTGACTCCTCGCCCGACTGGAGCGCGTACATCGCCATGCCGGCTATCACAAAGCAGTCGGCATAGATGCTCATATCGAGCCTGTCAGCTCCGTCGACGAATATGGGCTCTCCCTTCTCATCGAGCAGGAAGGAGCATATATCCCTGCCCGGGATGAGCGCGTGCGCTTCGAGAAAGTCCGCGCCGTTCTTGGCGAGCCGCAGAAATTCCGCCCGCTGCGCATCCGAGAAAATGGGCGCCTCGGTGGAGGCAAGCTTTGAGAATATCCAGACAAAACGGCCCTGGCTCCAGCAGTATTTGTTTTTGGAAACGAGGTGCTCTCCCTTATTGTCAAAGCAGTTGAGAAAGCCGCCGTTCTCCTTGTCCTCGCACCTGGGGAGCCAGAAGCTGAGGAAATTGTTTACCAGTTCGTTCTCATAGAACCCGGTAAGTGCTCTCAGTGAAAATTCGTTGATGACCATTGTTCACCGCCGTGTCACACTTATACCGTGAGTCCCAGCCATCTCGGCAGGCAGAGGGAAACCTCGGGAATATAGGCAAAGACAAACAGCAGCGCGAGCATGATAAGATAGAACGGTACAAATGCCTTGAGCGAGCTTTCCACCGATATCTTGCCGATCTTGCAGCCGAGGAACAGAGAGGTGCCGACAGGGGGAGTGCACAGGCCGATAGCGAAGCCGAACACCAGCACGACGCCGAAGTGATACGGGTTCATGCCGAGGGTGCCGACAGCCAGCGGATAGAGGATAGGCGTGGAGACAAAGATCAGAACGCCCATATCCATGAAGCAGCCCAGCACGATCATCAGCAGGAGCATGAGCAGGATGATGACATTGGGGTTCTGGGAAATGCTGAGAACGGCATTGCTGAGGAGCTCAGGCACTTTGAGGTAGCTCATGACGTAGCTGAACGCGTTGGAGCAGGCGATGATCGCAAGAGACATTGCCATGATAGGAAGTGCGGAGAAGAAGGAGTTTACAAACTGCTTGAAGGTCAGGGACTTGTAAATGAAAACGGAGACCAGCAGAGCGTAAACTGCAGCGATAGCGGCGGACTCTGTCGCCGAGCAGATGCCGCAGGTGGTGCTGACGACGATGATGACGATAGCCATCAGGCCTGCAAGCGCCTCAAAGACGATCTTCAGCTTCTGGCCCTGAGTGTTGACGGCCATGATGGGGTAGTCGCGCTTCTTCGCGATGATGAGCGCGGGGATGCACAGGCCGAGCGTGAGGAGAACGCCAGGCAGGTACCCGCAGATAAGCAGAGTGCTTATAGACAGGCCGCTGCCTGCCGCCACGGCATAGAACAGCATGTTCTGGCTGGGCGGGATCATGACGCCCTCAAGGGAGGAGGTAACGGTAACAGCGACGGAATAGTCCGCATCGTAGCCCTCATCCACCATTGCGGGGATGAGCATAGCGCCGATGGAGGAAACGTCCGCGGTAGAACTGCCGGAGATGCCGCCGAAGAGCATGGAGACGATGATGTTCACCAGAGCCGTGCCGCCGCGGATACGGCCGACGATCAGGTTGCAGAAGTTCATAAGCTTCTTGGTGACGCCGCCGTCGCACATGATCTGCGCCATGACGATGAAGAACGGGGCGGCGATTATGACGAAGCTCTGCATGCTCGTGACCATCTTCATGAAGATGTTGAGCAGGGGGATATCAAGGTAGAGCGCGCTGACGATAGCCGCGATACCGAGCGAGAAGGCTATGGGTATACGCAGGCAGATGAGAAGAAATAGCGTGCCGAAAAGGATCAGGATGCCGGTTGTAACTGTGCTCATACGCTTTCGCCTCCATTTTCAGTTTCATTCTGCTGCGCGGCATTGTTGTTCTTGTCCGCGCTGCGGACAATGACCTTCAAAAGATTCATCACGCAGAAGAAAACCACAAGAACGGAAACTACTACCTGCGCGAAATAAACAATGCCCTGGGACCAGCCGGTCGCGGCAAGCTGCTTATTTGCCTTTATCTGGTATATCTGAACTCCATAGTTAGCCATAAGGAGGAAGAAGCCCCCGATAAGAATGTGGCGCAGGCAGTCCATGGCTGTCTTTGCCCACTTGGGTACTGCGTTATACAGGAATGTGAGAGCAATATGCTCATCGTTATAAACGTCAATTGAAATGCAGAGATAGCCGAAGATAACAAGGATGACGAGGATGACCTCTTCGCTCCATGTCCAAGGATCGTTGAAAACATATCTCATTATGACCGCGCTGAAGCAAATGACCAGCATTATAAACAGCGACAGCGCGCCTAAAGCCTTTTCGACTTTTATTATTTTCTTGAAAAAAGAATCTGCTTTGTCGACAAATTTCATTATAAAACCCCTTTTTAAATGTATAACGAGAGCGGAAAGCTCTCGTTATACGGAAAATGTCGTGTGTGTCCGAGGCCTATTACTTGATCAGGTCAAGGTACTCCTTGAGCTCGGGGTACAGTTCGTAAACGCTGCTGCAGGCATCCTGGAACTCGGAAATGTCGACGTCGATGATGGTCGCGCCGCCTGCTTCGACAGCTGCGCGGGACTCAGCTTCGGAGGTCTCAAGCAGCTCGCGGTCGTACATGGAGGCTTCCTGAGCGGCCTTCTTGAGAGCATCCTGCTGATCTGCGCTGAGGGAATCCCATGCCTTGCCGCTGATGCAGAAGAGGGAACCGAGAGCGGTGTGCTTATCAAGGCTGTAGTAAGGAGCGACCTCATAGTGGCCGGAGGTGTAGTAAGAGGTCATGTCGTTCTCTGCGCCGTCAACGATCTTGGTCTCAAGTGCGGAGTAGACTTCGGAGTAGTTCATCGGGGTGGCTTTTGCGCCGAGAGCCTCGAACATAGCCATGACGATGGGATCCTCCTGAGAGCGGATCTTCAGGCCGGCCATGTCTGCAACGCAGGTGATGGGCTTGTCAACGGTGTAGAAGGAACGTGCGGTCGCAAAGAAGTAGGTGAGGTTCACGATGCCGGTGTCCTCAAGGACTGCCTCAGTCAGAGCCTGACCGAATTCGCCGTCGAACGCGTCATACTTTGCCTGATCGGTAGCGAAGAGGAAAGGCATGGAGGCTGCTCTGAGTGCGGGGCAGCTGGGAGCCATACCGGTGGTGGAGATACGGGCCATGTCGAGGGTGCCGGCCTGGAGCTGGTCAGCGACAGAAGCCTCGTCACCGAGAACGCCGTTGCTGAAAACCTCAACGACGACAGTGCCGTTGGTGTACTCGTTCGCGAGCTCAGCGAACTTGCGTGCCGCGATAACGTTGGGCATGGTGTCAGCGCCGTTGTCGGCGAGCTTGAGGGTTATGGTCTCTGCAGGTGCCGCGTCAGCCGCGCCGTCTGCAGCGGGGGCCGCAGCGGGAGCTTCAGCGGTGCTGCCGCAGCCTGCGAACAGCGCTGCGCAGAGAACGAGGCAAAGGATCATCGCCAGTGTTTTTTTCATTTTCTTCCTCCTGTAAAAGTTGTTTGTTTGAGCGGGACAACATCTGCCGCCGCATCATGATTTGAGAATACATCAGAAAACGTTTTCTGTAAAGTGTATTTTCTTTTGCTTTCTAAACAAGATTTTTTGTTCTTTTTTGTAAAAATAGCATAAGAAATGCGGTATTTTTACATGTGTTCAAACTCTCTTAAAGATTTCGACATTTAAAAAGCTTGATTTTTATAGAAAACCTTTTCTTTTTTCTTGACGTTTTCTTTACGCTGATTTACTATATACTACATAAAGAGGAAGGACGGTGAACCTAATGAAGCAGCCATCCGTGGGCGCAAACCTCTCCGACGTCGCCGCGCGCGCCGGGGTCTCGGTCGCATCAGCCTCCAGGGTGCTCAGCGGCTCAAAGTACCCCGTCAGCGATAAGGTCAGGAAGCGCGTCCTTGCCGCCGCCAAGGAGCTCAACTATGTGCCGAACATCTTCGGCCAGCTCCTGCGCAGCAATTCAAGCGGAGCCATCGGCATCATCGTGCCGTCATTGCAGAACCCGTTTTATAATCAGGTCGTTTTCGGCATTGAGTCCGCCGCCATGGTGAGCGGGCACGAGATACGCCTGTTCTCCTCCCACAGAAGCATAGAGCAGGAGCGCAGCAGCATCATGTTCCTGCTGCACAGCCGCGTCATGTCCCTGCTCATCGTCTCTGTGGACACGAGCCCGGACACGCTCAATCACTATATCGACGCCGGCGGGCAGGTCGCGCTGCTTGAGGCAGAGTTCGAGCTTGACAATGCCATCAACGCCGTCTCCGACAGCTACCTCGGCGGGCGTATGGCGGCAAGGCACCTTGTGGACTACGGCCACAGGAAGATCGCATTTCTCTCGACGCCGATAACGAAGAAGTTCAGGCAGAAGGTTCTGGCCGGGGTGCGTGATGAGCTCAGACAAAGCGGCATTCCCTTCACCGACAGCGACGTTTACACCGCCGAGGTCGAGAGCGAATCATTGACAGGTCAGTATGAGTTTGAGGTCGGCAAGCAGCTTGCCAAACAGCGGGATTACAAGCAGCTTGGCTACACCGCCATCATCGCGATAAACGACCTTTCGGCCTACGGCGTCATTCAGGCGCTCAATCAGTCCGGCGTTTCAGTGCCGGGAGACATTTCCGTGATTGGGCTGGATAACATCATGTATTCCGAGATGATCTTCCCGCCGCTCACGACGGTGGAAATGCCATCGAGCAACATGGGCTATACGGCATGCCAGATGCTGATCTCCGCGATGGAGAGCGACAACCGTATCATCTCTTCCATGGAGTTCAAATACCCCTGCGTGCTGAAGGTACGCAGCTCCACAAAGAATATCCGCACGGAGTGACCGTGCGCAGGAAATCATAACGCGGAGCCTTTCCGTCTGTCGGCCGGAAAGGCTCCGCGCTATTTATATAGGAAGTGTACTTCACATTTTCTCTATCAGGCATCCGCCCGCGCGACGCACCGAGAGCACATGGCAGCTGCCCGCGCCGAGCACGGCGTCTATCCCCGCGCGGAAACTATCGAGCATGTCCTCCGGGACAAAGGCCTGCACTGTACCGGCAAAGCCCCCGCCGTGGACACGGAACGCACCGCGCCCGTCGAGGAGCCGCTCGCAGAGCAGCAGCGCGAAGGCGAGCTCCTGCCGCATGGCGCTGCCTGTGGGTATCACGTTCTGGAGATACATCCATGATGAGCGCCCGGACTCCGACACGAGACGCAGGAAGCGCTCAAGGTCTCCCGCGCCGAGTGCCTCCGTCTCCCCGGCACAGCGCCGGTTCTCGCTGAACACGTGCGCCGCGCGCAGCACCGCACGGTCGCCCGCCGCACGGCGGACCTCGGCTATGCGTGCATAGAACTCGTGCTCGTCCACCTCGCGCAGATATTCCCTGCCGAACACGCGGCATATAGCCTTCAGTTCGTTCGGTATCGCGGCGTATTCCGCCGTCAGCTCCGCGTGGCCGGCTCCGCTGTCGATGATGCACAGTGCGTACCCGCACGCGGCAAAGTCAAACTCCACCGGCGTGATGAGCGGCGCGGCGGGGTCGGCAAAGTCTATGGCCACGATCCCGCCCACGGCGGAGGCGGTCTGATCCATAAGCCCGCTGGGCTTGCCGAAGTATTCGTTCTCGGCGTACTGCCCTATGCGCGCGACCTCCGCCGGGCTCAGAGCGCAGTCGGAGAGAGTGCTTATCATCGTCCCGATCAGCACCTCGAAGGCCGCGGAGGACGAAAGCCCGCTGCCCGGCAGCACATCAGAGACGACATAAGCGTCAAAGCCGCGGACAGAACACCCGCGCTGCGCAAAGCCCGCGGCGACTCCGCGCACCAGCGCGGCGGTGGAGTTCCGCTCCTCCGGGCGCGGCGCAAGCTCATCGACGGGCACCGTGACAGGCGCATAGCCCTCGGACATAACGCGGATGCAGCCATCGTTGTTTTCGGCTGCGGCGGCCTTCGTATCGAGCGTCACCGCCGCGGCGAGGACAAGCCCGTGCTGGTGATCCGTATGGTTGCCGCCAAGCTCCGTGCGCCCCGGCGCGGAGAAAATGTACTCCGCTCCCCGCCCGTACTGCCGTGCAAATTTTGCTTTCAATTCCTCGTACATAGCTGTTCTCCAAGGCTCCCGGCCACCCGGCGCATTTGATCAGCGCTTGCTCACGTCGGCTGTCTGCCTGTAATTATAACACAGCGGCCTTATTTTTCAACAGGCCCGGTGGGAGCTGCCTCATCTAAACTTTCTATTGACACGGGACACGCGGAGTAGTATTCTAAGCGTGCAATTGAACACGGGGGAGCTGGGTAGGCCCGGCTGAGATGAGATAAACGTAAATCTCAAAACCCATGAACCTGATCCGGGTAATGCCGGCGTAGGAAACAGAGATGCTCTCCAAAGCCGCAGGACCAACGTCCCGCGGCTTTTTCACATCCCTGCTTCCGATGGAAGAATTGGAGGAAAGAAAAATGAAAAGCAAAAGTCATCTCAAGCTCCGCGCTCTGTGCGAAGGCGCGGTCATGGTAGCGCTGGCGCAGGTGCTCAGCTTCATCAAGCTCTTTGAGCTGCCGCAGGGCGGCTCGGTCGGCATAGGCATGCTGCCGATATTCATCTACTGCGCGCGCTGGGGCTTCGGGCCCGGCATGCTCGCAAGCGTTGTGTACAGCTTCCTTCAGCTGATGTTCGACGGCGGCTTTGCCATCGGCTGGCAGTCCGTCCTCGGCGACTATATCATCGCTTACTCTGTGCTCGGCGTTGCGGGGCTTTTCCACAAGAACAAATACGGCCTGCTCATCGGCACCGCAGTCGGCTGCGCGGCACGTTTCCTCGTGCACTATGTCGTCGGCGCAACAGTATGGGGCGAATATATGCCGGACAGCTTCTTCGGCATGACAATGACGACGCCGTGGTTCTACTCCGCGCTTTATAACGGCAGCTACATGCTCATCGACATGATCTTCTGCCTGCTCCTCGGCTGGCTGGCCTACGCGGTGATCGGCAAATACATCCGCGGCGAGGACATCGCGGCGCTGAACAAATAAAATACAGCTATCTATATTTACCGGCCTTGATGTGCTATAATATCCGCAACGGGTATTATATGGCCGGTAAATTTTTTTGTTCCAGTGAAGGAGGAGACGGCATGAGAGGTCTGTGCGCGATAATTTCCGGCGGAGAATATTCGCCGATGGACGATATAAAGGCGGCAGAGTACATCATCGCCTGCGACCGCGGGTACAGCTACGCCAAGCGCAGCGGCATTGTCCCCGACCTGCTGCTCGGCGATTTCGACTCCTACACCGGGACGCTCCCCGAGGGCGCGGCAGTTGAGCGTCTGCCGCGTGAGAAGGACGACACGGACACGATGCATGCGGTGCGCCGCGCGCTCGAGATGGGCTTTACACGCATCAGCCTTTACTGCGCGCTCGGCGGGCGGCTCGACCACCTGCTGGCAAACCTCCAGGCCGCGTCCTACGCGGCGGAGCGCGGAGTACCGGTGCAGCTGTTCAGCCGCGGCTGCGAGGCGTATATCTTCTCCGGCGGCAGCGTCCGCATCCCGGCGCGCGCCGGCTGCTCGCTGTCGGTGCTGTCCCTCTCGGACAGGTGCACGGGCGTGAGCATCACAGGCGTCAAGTACCCGGTCGAGCACGTGACGATAACAAACCGCTTCCCTATCGGCACGAGCAACGAGTGGCGCGGCGAAGCACATATAAGCCTCGAGAGCGGCATAATGGCGGTGCTGCTGTGCCGCATGCCGGGAAGCGACTCAGCAATGAAAACTTTCTGTTGACAGGCTGAGATAATTTAGTATATAATAATCACTCGGCGGCACTGTCCGCCGAGTGATACCCTCGGTTGACAAGAGCATACACGCCTGACAGCGTGTCTTTCCGGCGCTTTTTGTCCTTCTCGTCTTGATGGGTTACGACACATCTGCGCCTCAAAAGCCAAAAATCACTCGAAAATCCAATGCTGTCAGGTGCAAGCAGTTTTGCCGTGGCAGAAAAGCGGTCAGACGACGAAAAGGCCGCAGGTAATACTTTGTGTATTGGCAAGGCCTTTGAGGATGTATGGGCATTTTTCTGCCCGTCAAAACCGTGTGTGTCCTTGTCAATCGAGGGTAATTTTGTCAACTACTTCGGGCCTTGCCCGATGTTGAGTATCAACCTGAAAGGAGTGCACATCATGCTTCGTACCTACCAGCCCAAGAAGATCCAGCGCAAGAAGGAGCACGGCTTCCGCAAGAGAATGAAAACCGCTAACGGCCGTAAGGTTCTTGCCCGCCGCAGAGCAAAGGGCAGAGCAAAGCTCAGCTACTGAGACACCCCCGGTGAAGCAGGTTTATCGAGAATAATTTTTAGGGCGGAGTGATCCGCCCTTTAGGTGTTTGTCCGGATAACCGGGCAGACAGGCAGGAGAGCGACTTTTGGACGCCAGATGCACGCTAAAAAAGAACAGTGATTTCCGCCGGCTATACTCCAAAGGCAAAAGCACGGTCACGCCGTATATGGTGGTGTACTGCCGCCGCAGCCGCGAGGCGCATAACCGCGTGGGCTACACCGTGTCCACAAAGATTGGGCATGCCGTCGTCCGCAACAGGGTGCGCCGCAGGCTCCGGGAGATATACCGGCTCAATGCCCCTGCCCTGAAATCGGGCTATGACATCATCATCGTCGCGCGCACAAGATGTGTCGGCGCGGAGTATGCCAAGATGGACAGGGCCTTTCTCTCTGCGTGCGAAAAGCTCGGCTTAATGAAGGAGACGGCGGAATGAAAAAGCTTCTGCTTGCCGCCATCCGCTTCTACAGGCGAAGGATATCCCCGAGCCGTCCCCCCTGCTGCCGCTTTATTCCGACCTGCTCACAATACGCCATGGAGGCCATTGAGAAGTACGGCGCCCTCAAGGGCGGCGTGCTCGCATTCCGGCGTATCTGCTGCTGCCATCCGTTTTATCACGGGCGGCGCGGCATCTACGATCCCGTACCCTAACAAAGAAACAACAAGGAGAATCCCATGGGCGAATTTATTTGCAAGATCTTTGCCTGGCCGTTGGTCAAATTCTATGAGCTCACCGGCAGCTACGGCCTCGCCGTCGTGTTCTTCGCGCTTCTTGTAAACCTCCTCATGACGCCTTTCATGGCGAAGAGCAAGAAGAGCATGATGCGTTCCACGCGCCTGCAGCCCAGGATCCAGGAGCTTCAGAAGCGGCACGAGGGCAACCCCCAGAAGCTCAATGCCGAAATGCAGAAGCTGTACAGCGAAGAGGGCGTCAACCCCATGTCCGGCTGCCTCTGGTCCCTGATCCCGTTCCCCATCCTTATCGCGCTCTACAGCGTCATCCGCCGTCCGCTGACGAGGATGATGTTCGTCACGCAGGAGGTCGTTGACACCCTGCAGGACTTCTTTGTCACTCAGGGCTGGTATATCATCCCTGAAAAGGCCGACAGCTACGTCGAGATAAAGCTCGCCGAGATCGCCCACACCCATTGGGACGAGGTGCAGTCCGCACTCGCAGGGAAGATCGATGGCCTGATGAATATCGACTTTACCTTCCTCGGCATCAATCTCGGCCAGCAGCCGGAGTGGAACTTCTTCTCCCACACCGACTGGAGCGATCCCTCCGTCTGGGGGCCCGCACTCGGCCTGTTCCTGGTCCCGTTCATCTCGGCGGGTCTTTCATGGCTGTCGATGAAGATCAGCAACATGGCAAACCCCGTAAACGATGCGCAGGCCGCAGCCTCCATGAAGAGCATGAACATCATGATGCCCCTCATGTCTATATGGATCTGCTTCGTCATGCCCGCCGCAATGGGCATTTACTGGATAGCGAACTCCGTTTTCGGCATGATACGCGACTATGTGCTCACCATGAAGTACAAGAAGCAGCTTGACATCGAGGACGCTGAGAAGGCCGCCATCCGTGCCGAGCGCGAGAAGGAGCTTGAGGCAAAGCGCCTTGAGACCGAGCGTCTCAGAGCCGAGGGCAAGACCGCAGTCAACGCCAACACCAGCAAGAAGAACCTTCGCGCAAGCGAAAAGCAGAAGAACGAGGAGCGCAAGGCCGCTCTTGAGAGAGCCGAACGCGCCGCAAGGCGTGAGCGTCTCGGCATCCAGGAGGTCGAGATCCCCGCGTCGCAGGTCGGCAACCGCCGCTACGCGCGCGGCCGTGCCTATGTGCCTGACCGTTATTCCAATCCCGAGGCAGCCGAGGAGCAGACGCTCGCCGCCGCTGCCGAGTCCGAATTCGCCCCGGCAATAGACGAGACCATCCCCGACGATTTCCCCGCAGCGGTCGAAGAGACCGTCGCTGAGGAGACCGCAGCCGAAGAGACTGCCGCAGTCGAGGAAGTTCCCGCAGAAACCGCTGACGAAGAGGTATCCGAGGCCGCAGCGGAGGACGACTCCGCCAAGACCGAGGAATAACTTACAGGAGAATTTAATAATATGATCAAAACTTTGGAAAAGTCCGCCCGCACCGAGGACGAGGCCATTGCCGCCGCCCTTGCAGAGCTGGGCATGGACAGGGACGATGTTTCCGTGGAGATCGTGGAGAGGGCCAAGTCCGGTTTTCTGGGCATAGGTGCCTCCCCCGCCGTCATCCGCGTCAGCTACGAGGCTGAGGATGAACCCGCAGCTCCCGCCGCCCCCAAGGCGGAAGCTCCCGCGGCTGCTGCAAAGGCAGCGCCCGCGGCCGTCGTCGATGAGAACGAGGACTACGCCGAGATCCGCAAGTTCCTCACCGGTCTGCTTGAGCGCATGGGCGTGACTGCCGATATCGAGATCAGCCCCCGCGAGAACGGCGGCGTGAACGTGAACCTCAGCGGCAGCGGCATGGGCGCGATAATCGGCCGCCGCGGCGAAACGCTCGACGCCATCCAGCACCTGACCAATTACGTCGTCAACCGCGGGAGTGAGAAGCGCCTGCACATCAGCGTTGACGCAGAGTGCTACCGCAGCAAGCGCGAGGAATCCCTCACGCGCCTTGCCGAGAAGATGGCCGAGAAGGCGATCAAGTACAAGCGCAGCATGGCTCTTGAGCCGATGAACTCTTACGAGCGCCATGTCATCCACACCGCACTGCAGAATTACGAGGGTGTTACCACAAGCTCCACCGGAGTTGAGCCCAACCGCCGCGTGGTCGTGTCCTACGTCAAGCCTGACAAATCTGACAACAAGCCCCAGAGCAGAGAGTGGGCCTGATTAATTCATTTAGTAACTTTATGTGCCCGGCACATCGGAGGTAATTGTAAATGATATTTGAAAATGTAAGAGATGCCCTCGCAAAGCAGTTTGAGATCGACCCCGAGACCATCACTATGGACACCAGCATCGTCGACGATCTGGGCGCTGACTCCCTCGACATCGTCGAACTCATCATGTCCCTTGAGGATATGTTCGGCATATCCATCTCTGATGATGACGCAAGCCAGCTCGACACCGTGCGCCGCATCGTTGAGTATCTGGAAAAGCTCCAGTAATTGAAGCTGACCTAAACCTACAAAAAGCTCCTCATACCGAATTGGTATGAGGAGCTTTTTGTTCGTATGCGCTTTATCTCCTCCATGTTGAGGGCATAAGCATGACGAGTATCGGGTAGAGTTCCAGCCTGCCCAAGAGCATCACGAAGGACAGCAGCAGCTTTGACAGGTCGGAAAACATACTGTAGTTCCCGTACGGTCCGTTGACGCCGATACCCGGCCCGATGTTTGAAAGGCAGGCCAGCGCCGCGGAGAAGTTCGTCGCGGTGTCAAAGCCGTCGAGCGAGATAAGCAGCGTGCAGCTGAGGATGATGAATATGTACAGCACGAAATAGGTGTGCACAGCCTTGACCGTCTCAGGCGCAACACGTTTGCCGTCTATCTGCACAGGGTTCACGCTGCGCGGATGCGCCATGCGGCGCAGGTCGGAGAGCGCCGTTTTCACAAGGATCATCACCCTTGAGAGCTTGAGCCCGCCGCAGGTGCTGCCTGCACAGCCGCCTACCAGCATCAGCATGAGCAGCATCCACTTGGAGTACTGCGGCCAGAGGGTATAGTCGACGGTCGCAAAGCTCGACGTGCTTATGCTCATGGAGACGTTGAAGAAGGCCTGATGCAGCGCCGTCGCAATGCTGCCGTAATAGCCGCGTGAATAGAGATTTATTGCAATCGTCACGACCGCAAAGACGACGATGCCTATAAAGCAGTGCAGCTCCTCATTCTTAAGTGCGGTTCTTGCCCGGCCGGTGAGGATGCAGTAGTATATATAGAAGTTCACGCTGAAGAGCAGCTCGAACACCGTGGCGACGACCTCGATATACAGACTATTGAATTCGCCGAGGCTCGCGTTGCGCGTCGAGAAGCCGCCGGTACCGGCAGAAGCAAAGGCGTGGCCGAGCGCTTCATATATGCTCATCCCGCCGCAGGCCAGCAGCACGAACTCCAGAAGCGTCATGCCGATGTAGATGAGGTAGAGTATCTTCGCCGTCTCGCGCACGCGCGGGACGAGCTTGCCGACCGTCGGCCCCGGGAACTCTGCACGCACTATGTGCATCGAGTGCTCCCCGCTCATCGGCATCACCGCCAGCATGAACACCAGCACGCCCATGCCGCCTATCCACTGGGACAGCAGTCTCCACAGCATACAGCTTCGGCTGAGGCTTTCAACATCGATCAGTACCGTTGCGCCGGTGGTCGAAAAGCCGGACACGGATTCGAACAGCGCATCGACGAAATCCGGTATGTCCCCGCTCAGGATATACGGCAGCGCGCCGAGGAGCGACATCAACATCCACGCAAGGCCCACGGCAAGAAAGCCGTCGCGCGCGAAAAGCTCTGTCGAATCGGGCTTTATCGAGGCGAGAGTCAGCCCAAGCGCAAGGCACAGAGCGATGCACAGCACGAATGGGCGCACGTTCTCACCGTATATTATGCCGGCCAGCAGCGGCACCAGCATCAACCCGGACAAGCACAGCAGCACCATACCCAGCACGCGGCCAACCATCTTGTAGTTCATTCTCTATCTCCGAAATATTTTTATTTCTTCCAGAACGAGGGGACAAAAAGCGCCAGCAGCGGGTAAAACTCAAGCCTGCCTGCAAGCATGATAAACGTGAAAATGAGCTTTGACACCGGTGAGAATATCGCAAAGCTGCCCGCGGGGCCCACAAGCCCCAGTCCGGGACCGATGTTCGACAGGCACGAGATGACTGCCGTGAAGTTCGTCGTCATGTCGTAGCCGTCAAAGGATATAAGCAGTGTCCCGGTCACGAGCATGAGTGCATACAGCGCGCAGAAAACGTAGACCGCCCTGACCGTATCCCGGTCTATGCGCTGACTGTTTATAGACACGCGCTTCACCGTGCGGGGACTTACGATCTTCATGAAGTCGCAGGCCGTCGTCTTTATAAATATCATCACACGCGAGAGCTTTATGCCGCCGCCCGTGCTGCCGGCCATCGCGCCTATCAGCATGAGGATCACGATAATGCTCTGCGAATATTGCGGCCAGCGAGTGAAATCCGCCGTGCCGAAGCCGGAGGAGCTGGATATCGTCAGGACATTGAAGAACGAATAGCGCAGCGCCTTTATGAAGCCGCCGTACTGATCGGCGATATTGATGCCTATCGTCACCGTCGCGCAAGCGACTATGCCGAGATAGCAGCGCAGCTCCTCATCGTGCAGCACGTCTCTTATCCTGCCCAGCAGGATGAGGTAATAGAGGTTGAAGTTCGCGCTGAATATCAGCATGAATATCGCTATGACCATTTCGATATAGACGCTGTCAAAGGCCGCGATGCTCGCCGCGCGCGTTGAGAAGCCGCCGGTACCGGCTGTCGCGAAGGCGTGCAGCAGCGCGTCATAATTGCTCATGCCGCCGAAGCGGAGCAGCACCGCCTCGATGATCGTCAGCGCGAAGTATATAAGATAGAGTATTCTCGCCGTCTGCCGCACGCGCGGAACGAGCTTGCCGACCGTCGGCCCCGGGACCTCCGCGCGCATCAGGTGCATCGAGTGCGCGCCGTTCATCGGCATCACCGCCATGATGAACACCAGCACGCCCATGCCGCCTATCCAGTGCGTGAACATGCGCCAGAACATACCGCCGCGCGACATGGCCTCAACGTCGGTCATTATCGTCGCGCCGGTCGTCGTAAGGCCGGAGGCTGTCTCGAACAGCGCGTCTATATAACTCGGGATATCCCCGCTTATCACAAACGGCAGCGCGCCGATAACGCTCAGCAGTATCCAACCCGTGCCGACGATGACAAAGCCCTCGCGCGCCGAAATATCCGTGCTCTGCGGCTTAAAGCGCGTGAGCACAAAGGCCGCCGCGGTGGATATTGCGATCGTGACGATGAAGCCGAGGACGCTCTCTCCATAGTACAGCCCCGCAATCAGCGGCAGGAGCAGCAGCACGGCAAGGCACAGCAAAATAAGGCCCAGCGAACGGGCTATCATTCTTGTGTTCATCAGCGGCCCTCAACGATAGAGTCAAGCTCCTTGAGACGACCCGCGCGCGTGACGATGACCGCATGGTCGCCGGGTTGTATCACGGTTTCGCCGTCGGGGATGATGGTGCTGCTGCCGCGCACGAGCGCGCTTATGATTATATTTGGCTTGAGCCGCAGCGTTTTCAGCGGAATGCCGATGCAGGCCGAGCCCTCCGCCACCTTGAACTCCAGCGCCTCGACCTTGCCGTCGGCAAGGCGGTAGAGCGTCTCCATGCTGCTGCCGACGGAGTTGCTCATCGCGCGCACGTACCGGGCGAGCTGCTGGCTTATCAGGGTCTTGGGCGTCACGACGCAGTCGATGCCCGAGCTTTCAAGGATATCGGAATAATATTCGCGGTTCACCTTTACGACGATCTTGCCGACGCCGCTCTGCTTTGCGTAGATGGACGTGATGATATTATCGCCGTCGTCGCCCGTGAGTGCGACGAATGCATCAGAGGATTTGATGCCTTCTTCAAGCAGTATATCGCCGCGCGTGGCGTCACCGCATATGATGCGCGCGCCGGGAACAAGGTCGCACAGCTCCTCGCAGCGCATCCTGTCGGCCTCGACTATCGTGACGGCTATTCCGGACTCCATCAGGAGCCGCGTCAGGTGCACGGCGATCCTGCCGCCGCCCATTATCATCGTGTTTTTGACCCTCTTGCGGTACTGCCCCGCCGCTACGAAGAACTTCCTCAGCTCCTGCGACGCGCCGGTGACGCTGATGAGGTCGCCCGCCTTCAGGGTAAAATTGCCGTTCGGTATGATAGCCTCTCCGCCGCGCTCGACAACACCGACAAGGACCTTCGCGCTGAAGCTGCCGACCATATCCTTGAGCTGTATTCCGTCAAGCTTGCTGCCGGGCAGTATGCGGTGCTCTATTATCTCGGCACTGCCCTTGGAAAAGGCGTCGACCCTTATAGCGCTCGGGAAGCGGAGGATGCGGGATATCTCCTTTGCGCACTCAAGCTCGGGGTTCACGATAACGGAGAGCCCCAGTGCCTCGCGCAGGAACTCCGTCTGCTTCATGTACCCGGTGTCGCGGATACGGGCAATGACGTGCTTCGTGCCAAGCTTGCGCGCGGAAATGCCGCAGACCATGTTCATCTCGTCGCTGCGCATGGCAGCCATGATGAGGTCGGCGTCCGCGGCCCCGGCCTCTGTCAGCGTCTCAGGGTTTGCGGCGCTGCCTTCGACACATATAACGTCAAGGTTATTTGAAAGGTTGCTTATCACGGCGGGATTGTTGTCAATAACGGTGATGTCATGCCCCTCATCGGAAAGGATGCTCGCAACAGAGAAGCCGATCTTGCCCGCCCCGGCAATTATAATTTTCATTTCTTTTACCTCCGCCATAAAATGCCTATAATTAATTTGATTATATCACCTTTACCGGTGCTTGTACAGATACCCGTACTGTTGATATGCCCGAAAAAGTGTGATAAAATAAATTGTTATAATATCACAGAAAGACGGAATTGCAGCATGTTTCAGGGCTTCAGCAAAAAGACCGGCGAGTTTCTCTGGGAGCTTGCCTTTAATAACGAGCGCCCGTGGTTTCTGGCGCATAAGGATGAATTTGATGAGTATGTGAACACTCCGTTCAAGGCGCTTGCCGAGGAGTGCTTCGCACTCATGGAGCAGCGTTTCCCGGCGCTTGACTGCCGGGTACACGTCTCGCGCATCTACCGGGACGCGCGGCGTCTCTTCGGCCGCGGTCCGTATAAGGATCATCTCTGGTTCTCGATAAAGGCAAGTCAGGTGCTGCTCGAAGGGCCGATGTTCTGGTTTGAGGTCGGCGCGGCGGATTACAGCTACGGCATGGGCTTTTACAGCGCAACACCCGCGCAGATGGAGGCCTTCCGCCGCAGCATCGACGCGAACCCCGAGCGCTTCCGCCGCATTGCGGAGGGCGTGAAGCGCCGCGGCTACAAGCTCGACGGCGAGGAGTACAAGCGTCCGAAGAAACTGCGCGGCGACACTCTCATAGACAGCTGGTACAACCGCAAGCGCATTGGGCTTGAAAAGAGCTTTGACCTCGGCGGGGACGCTTTCAGTCAAAAGCTCCCGGAGATACTCGTCTCCGCTTATGCGGAGCTTATGCCGATGTACGAATACTTCATGGAGATATACAGGGCCTGCCCGGAGTCCGGACGGCCTGCTCCGAGGGGGACAGGCAATGCAGCAGAATAACAACACGCCGAAAACCGCCGTCATCATGCCGGCCTACAATTCCGGTGCAACGATCGAGGCATCGGTACGCAGCATACTGAGCCAGACGGTGTCGAACCTTGTCCTCATCGTCGTGGACGACGGTTCGACGGACGACACCGCGGCGGTGCTTGAGCGGCTCCGTGCAGAGGATGAGCGGCTCATACCTATGACCGTCCCGAACGGCGGACCTGCCAAGGCGAGAAACCTCGCCCTTGACGCTGTCCCTGAGGACGCTGAGTATATAATGTTCGCCGACTCTGACGATCTGTTAGAGCATGACGCGCTGGAATACGCCCTCACCGAGGGGCGGGGAGTCGACCTCGTGCTGATGGGCTTCTCAATAGCGAACACCGACGGCAGCACCGCGTCCTATTGCGAAACGGAGCAGCATCTCGATCCCTCGACACTGGGCGCGGAGCTTGGACGGCTGTATAAGGCGAACCTGCTTAACCAAGTATGGGCAAAGCTTTTCAGCGCCACGATGATAAGGTCAGGGAATATCAGGTTCCCCGATTACCGTTGGGGTGAGGACAGGCTGTTTATCTTCGACTGTCTTGAGCGCGCCGGAAGCGTCGCCGTACTGCCCGAATGCAAGTACAGCTACATCATGCACCCCGGCCAGAGCCTTATCAGCAGCTACTATGACAAGAAGTTCGAGGTCTGCCTTGAGGCTGACACCCGCGCGCAGCAGCTCTGCCGCAGGTTCGGTGCGGAGGACGATGCGGCCTTCCGTTATATGTTCGCAAAAAGTGTTTTTTCCTGCCTGACGACGCTGTTTTCTCCCGACTGCATGCTCACCCGTGATGAAAAGAAAGACGTTATCCGCGGCATCATCACAAATGAGCAGCTGCGTAAGCGCAGCCGCAAGCCCTTTGGCGGCGCGGCGGTGAAGCTGCTGTGCGCTGTGATGCGCAGCGGCAGCGTCGGCCTCAACTATGCGGCCTTTCACTTTGTTGCGTGGGCGGGTCATGCGGCTCCCCGCGTTTTCACCAAACTAAAACACAGAAAGTAGGCGCATGATGAACAAAATCAAGTCCGAATCCTCGCTGAGCTTCCTTGAAGCGACCAGCATCATCGTCGGCCACGGTGTCGGCGCGGGCATTCTCTCCGTGCCGTACCTTGCTGCGCACAACAGTCTGCGCGAGATACTGCTGATAATCGGCTTCTGCTACCTTTTCAACATTCTGCTGCACCTGCTGATTGCGGAGCTCTCGCTCAACAACGGCGGGGCACAGTTTGTGAGTTGCTTTGAGTCGGAGCTCTTCGCCGGTAAGCTCAAGACCGTGCTGACGTGGACGGCGTTTGTGCTCCTCGGCGTGTCCGTCATCGCAAACGTCAGCGCCTTTCTGACCGGCGCGGCAGCGGTGTTCCGCTCATGGTTCGATCTGCCCGACTGGGCCGGCATTCTCATCTTCTATGTTCTCGGCGCGGGCGTTGTCTTTGTGGGGATGAAGCTCGTCGGCATATGCGAGAAGTTCTCCGTCGGCGCGATGGTCGCCGTCGTCGGCGTGCTGTTTGTCGCGACGATCATGCGCGATACCTGCCCGCTGCCCTCGGGCTGGCGCGGCTTCAACAACGCGCTTGCGATGTTCGGCATGGTGTCCTTCTCGCTGTCTGCGGTCATGTCCACGCCGCAGGTCGTCAAGGGGCTGAACGGCGACGCAAAGCACATCCGCGCTGCGATCATGACCGGCCTTGCCGTGAACGCCGGGCTTATCCTTTTCATCACGATAACTACCCTTCTCGGCGCAGGTGCGAACATCTCCGAGGACGGCGCACTCGTCGACCTCGCGGCAAGCCTTGGCGGCTGGGTCAGCGTCGTGGGCTATGTGTTTACACTGCTAGCACTGGCAACCTCGTTCTGGGCAAACACTCTGAATCTGCGCGATATCGTCAGCGAACAGACCGGCTGGTCGACCCGTTTGAGCTGGCTCGCGGCCTCCGCGCCCTGCCTGATTCTTGCGTTCATTGGGCTTTCGAGTTTCGTCGGCTTCACGCGCTTTGCGAGCATAATTCAGGTTGTGACAGGGTTGGGCATAATCCTTGCCTATAACCTCTCGCGCAAACGCGTCGGCTCCTCGGCACTGCTCGGGCGTTTCGGCAAGCTGCCGTTCCAGATACTCATTGCCTGCTGCTCGCTGCTTGCGACGGTCGGTGCCGTCCTTCCTGTGTCATGAAGCGCGCGGGAAGGATCGCGGCGCTCACAGGCGCCGCCGCTGCCGCATTTGCGGCGGGCGAGGTATACCGTTATATTTTCTGCCGCAGCTCCGGGATCATCGGACGGCTGCACGAGCCGAGGGGGCACAAGGAGGACTATTACCTCCACCGCGACGGGGACGCTGAACGTCTGCGCAGCCGTAGTTGCATCCGCCTCGAGCTGACGAACGACCGCGGCAACACTCTTGAGGGTTATTATTACCCTTGCTCCGATGCCCCGTGCGGGCGTATAGCCTTTATCGTCCACGGTTACCGCTCGGAGCACCTTGAGACGGCGGGCATGTACTACGACTACTACATGAGCCGCGGCTTTGACCTCTTCACCTGCGACCTCACCGCCGCCGGTGAGAGCGGCGGGCGGCGCTACGGCTACGACATCTTCGAGAGTCGGGATGTTAAGCTCTGGCTCGATGTGCTTATACGGCGCTTCGGCACGGATATACAGATAATTCTCCACGGCTTTTCTATGGGCGGGGCGACGGTGCTGAAGCTCAGCGATCAATGCCCTGAACAGGTAAAATTCATCGTCTCCGACAGCGGCTATACCAGTGGGGCAGATATACTGCGCGGCAGGATTGGCGCGGTGTATTCACTGTTTTGCTTGATGAACCGCGTCATATCCGGTTACGACATGAATGACACCGACGTGCGCGAAAATCTCAGGCGCACGGACAAGCCGGTGCTGTTCTTCCACGGAACGGAGGATAGGACAGTACCGCTCCACATGGGTGAGGAGCTATACAGGCTCTGCCCGACGGAGAAGGACTGCCTGTTTGCCCCCGGCGCACGGCATGTTGAGAGCATGCACGTCGACCCTGAGGGCTACGCGGAGAAGTTAGACGGGTTCATAAAACGGTATATAAAATAGGAGAACGCACTCCCCGTTAGCAAAAAAGCCTGGCAGAGTTTTTCGCCGCGCACGGCGAAAAACTAAATCAAATCCATTTTCTCCGATGGGCGTGTACGTCGGAGAAAATACTTCTCGCGTAGTGAGTGCCTCATTGACCTCTTAAAGAGGGCAATTCGACACAGAACGGAGCGTAATCTCTTTTGTCAGCGAAGCTCGTTAAGCTTCGCTGACAAGCTAAAAAAAGCTGTATCCGATTTTCGGATACAGCTTTTTTATTTAGGTTAAAGCTATCAGACCAGTTCGATAACTGCGACTTCTGCAGCATCGCCGCGGCGGGTGCCGATGCGGGTGATGCGGGTGTAGCCGCCGTTGCGGTCAGCATACTTCGGGGCGATCTCGTCAAAGACCTTCTTTGCCACGTCTTCACGGGTGATGAAGGACAGCGCCTGACGGTATGCGTTCAGATCCTTTGCTTTGCCAAGGCTTATCATCTTCTCGGCGAGGGGAGCTATCTCCTTTGCGCGGGTAACGGTGGTCTCCATACGGCCGAGGTCAAGGAAATCGGTGACCTGCTGACGGAGCATCGCCATGCGCTGAGAGGTAGTCTTGCCGAGCTTTCTGGTTCCGGGCATAATTGCATTTCCTCCTTCTTGAGAGCTTACTGGTTGTCGTCACTGGCCAGAGACAAGCCCATCATGGTCAGCTTATGCTCGACCTCTTCAAGGGACTTGCGACCCAGATTACGGACTTTGATCATCTCGTCCTGAGTCTTGTTTACCAGATCCTCAACAGTATTGATGTTAGCACGCTTGAGACAGTTGAAGCTTCTCACCGACAGATCCAGCTCTTCGATGGTCATCTTGAGCATGGTGTCCGGCTCCTTCTCGACCTTCTCAACAACGGTAGAGTTGCTGCCGATGGTGTCGGAAAGATTGGTGAAGAGCGTGAAATGGTCGCAAAGTATCTTTGCGCCAAGAGACAGGGCATCCCTTGCAGTCATGGTCTTGTCCGTCCAGACCTCGATGGTCAGCTTGTCAAAGTCCGTCTGGTTGCCCACACGGGTGTTCTCGACAGAGTAGTTGACCTTGAGGACCGGGGTATAGATGGAGTCCACGGGGATGGTGCCGATGGGCATCTGAGGATTCTTGTTCTGCGCGGCGGAGACGTAGCCTCTGCCGTGGTCAAGAACGAGCTCCATATTCAGAGCGCCGTCGGGACCGAGCGTGGCGATATGCTGCTCGGGATTAAGGATCTCCACCTCGGCGTCGGTCTTGATGTCGCCGGCGGTGACTTCGCACTCGCCTGCGGCCTCGATATAGACGGTCTTTGCTCCCTCGCTGTGAAGGCGGGCAATGATGCTCTTGACGTTAAGGACGATCTCCGTCACGTCCTCCTTCACGCCGGGGATGGTGGAGAACTCATGCTGCACACCGGCAATCTTTATGCTTGTGCATGCGGTGCCGGGGAGAGATGAGAGAAGTACCCTGCGAAGAGAGTTACCAAGAGTTGTGCCGTAGCCGCGCTCCAGGGGCTCTATGATGTACTTGCCATAAGAGCTGTCCGCCGGAGTCTCGATGCATTCGATGCGCGGCTTCTTAATTTCGATCATATAGTTATATAACCCTCCTTTTAAGTTGTGCGCTCAGCCGAGCGCCTGTGGAAATCAGCTTACCAATTTGAGGGTGTCTTTATTACTTGGAGTACAACTCGACGATAAGATGCTCTTCGATAGGCATATCAATGTCATCGCGTGCGGGAACTGCAACGATCTTTGCCGTCATATTGTTCTTGTCATACTCGATCCACTTCGGCGCGGGACGGAAGGCGTTGTCCTCAATGTTCTCCTTGACCTTCTGCATGCTCTTGCCCTTCTCGGTGAGGGAAATGACCATGCCGGGCTTGACCTGGAAGCTGGGGATGTTGACCTTGCGTCCGTTGACGGTGACGTGACCGTGGTTGACCAGCTGACGAGCCTCGCGGCGGGTCATGGCGAAGCCAAGTCTGAACACGACGTTGTCAAGACGCTGCTCAAGGATAGCCAGAAGGTTTTCACCGGTGATGCCGGGCATCTTCTCGGCTCTCTCGTAGTACAGACGGAACTGCTTTTCGAGGACGCCGTAGATGAACTTGACCTTCTGCTTCTCATTGAGCTGCATGCCGTACTCGCTCTGCTTTTTGCGAACCTGAGCCTTGGGGTTGCGGATGGTGTCGACCTTGCTCTTGCCGGTGTAACCCAGAGAAGCAGGGGTGACGCCCAGCGCCTTTGCACGCTTAACTATGGGCTGTGTATTCTTTGCCATTATCTGTACCCTCCTTCAATTAGACGCGGCGACGTTTCGGAGGACGGCAGCCATTGTGAGGAATGGGGGTAACGTCCTTGATCATCGTCACTTCGAGACCTGCGGTCTGAAGGGCGCGGATAGCGGCCTCACGGCCCGAACCGGGACCCTTAACGAACACTTCGACGGACTTGAGGCCGTGCTCCATAGCTGCCTTTGCGGCAGTCTCAGCGGCGGTCTGAGCGGCGAAGGGGGTAGACTTCTTGCTTCCGCGGAAGCCAAGGCCGCCTGCGGATGCCCAGGATATCGCGTTGCCCTGAGTGTCGGTAATGGTGACCATAGTGTTGTTGAAAGAAGAGCTGATATGAACCTGGCCCTTTTCAATGTTCTTGCGTTCTCTCCTGCGAGTTCTGACTTTCTTCTTAGCGCTTGCCTGAGTTGCCATAATTCATATCCCTCCTTACTTCTTCTTATTTGCGATGGTGCGTTTCGGACCCTTGCGGGTACGAGCGTTGGTCTTGCTTCTCTGTCCGCGAACGGGCAGGCCGCGGCGATGGCGCATACCACGGTAGCAGCCGATCTCGGTCAGGCGCTTGATGTCAAGCGCGGTCTGACGGCGGAGGTCGCCTTCCACGATGTAGTGGTGGTCGATCGCTTCACGCAGCTTTGCTTCTTCCTCATCGGTGAGGTCCTTAACTCTGGTGTCGGGGTTGATTCCGGTTATCTCCAGAATCTTCTTTGCGCTGGTTCTGCCGATACCGTAGACATAAGTGAGACCGATTTCTATTCTCTTGTCCTTGGGCAGGTCAACGCCGGCTATACGTGCCATATTATACGATCATCCTTTCGATAATTGTTTCCGCATTGTCGATGCGGGGACTTGTTCCCGCCGGAGGGAGTCCCCGGATCCATGCGGGATTTTTATAAGGACAGACTGGGCAGACTTACACGCTATGCATGCAGTATCGTACCCAACTTGTCGCCTGAGTTTAATGCGGGGCTGGCGCCCCTCTCTGCGAATCAGCCCTGGCGCTGCTTGTGCTTGGGATTCTCGCAGATAACCATGACTTTACCCTTGCGCTTGATTATCTTGCACTTTTCGCACATGGGCTTCACGGAAGGTCTTACTTTCATTTGTTTTACCTCCTACTTGCTTCTCCACACGATGCGGCCGCGGGTGACGTCATAGGGAGACATCTGGACCGTGACCTTGTCGCCGGGAAGGATCCTGATAAAGTTCATCCGGAGCTTTCCGGAAATATGCGCCAGAATGATGTGGCCCTTGCCGATATCCACCTGGAACATGGTGTTGGGCAGGGATTCCACCACTGTGCCCTCAAGCTCGATTACATCGTCTTTTGCCAAAGTAAATTCCTCCAAAGTCGGTGTGGCTTAAAGCCAAAGATCATCTGCCATCGTAAGGATCTCTGCCTCGCCATCGGTGATGTGGATGGTGTTTTCATAGTGGGCGGCAAGAGTGCCGTCGACGGAAACGACCGTCCAGTCGTTGGCGAGCGTCCTGACGTCGGGCTTACCGATGATGACCATCGGCTCCACCGCGATCGTCATGCCCCTTACAAGGCGCGGATTTGCTCTGTGCGACATCCTGTCGGCTCTGTAGTTCGGGACCTCCGGAGCCTCGTGCATCTGACGGCCTACGCCATGACCCACGTACTCGCGGACGACGCTGTAGCCGTGGCTCTCAACGTAATCCTGAACTGCTCCGCCGATATCGGATATTCTGTAGCCCTCCCTCGCGAACTTGATGCCCTCGAAGAAGCTTTGTCTTGTAACCTCGATGAGTTTTCTGGCCTCGTCGCTGATCTCGCCGCAGGCATAAGTGCCCGCGCAGTCACCTACAAAGCCCTTGAAGGTCGCGCCCACATCGACGGACACAATGTCGCCGTCATGGATGACCCTCTTGCCGGGGATGCCGTGTATGACCTCCTCGTTCACCGAGACGCAGGCGCTGGCAGGGAATCCGCCGTAGCCCAGAAACGTGGGCTTTGCGCCCGACTTGAGGATGAACTCATGCACATACTTGTTTATCTGCTTGGTAGTCATACCTGACTTGATCGCCTGACGCGCGATGCTGCGCGCGCCCGCGGTGATCTTGCCGGCCTGACGCATCAGTTCAATCTCTGATTTGGATTTAATATAAATTGTATCTGACATAATATCAAATCCCCAGAGCTTTCTTGATCTCAGCGGTCGTCTCGCTGATCGTGGGCTGATTTTCGACCGTCTTGAGCTTGCCGCGCTCGGCGTAGAATGCCTTGACCGGTTCGGTTTCCCGGTGGTAGGTATCGAGGCGGACCTTCACGGTCTCGGGAGCGTCATCCTTGCGGATGGTGAGCTCGCCGCCGCAGGCGTCGCACACGCCGTCTACCTTCGGGGGATTGTTCACGATGTGGAAGGTCTGGCTGCAGTTTTTGCAGGTCCTGCGTCCGGACATACGGTCGATAATCGTATCGTCGCCTATCTCGATGGACAGGGCGCAGTCGATATCGATACCCATCTCCTCCATTGTGCGTGCCTGCGGTATAGTGCGCGGGACGCCGTCGAGGATATAGCCGTTTTTGCAGTCCGGCTCGGCGAGCCGCTCGCGGATGATGCCGATTATGACATCATCCGGAACGAGCTTGCCGGAGTCCACAAAGCTCTTGGCCTTCAGTCCTACCTCCGTGCCGGCCTTCATGGCGGCGCGGAGGATGTTTCCAGTGGAGATCGTCGGTATACCCAGCTCGCGGCTGAGTATTTCTGCCTGAGTACCTTTACCTGCGCCGGGGGCGCCTAAAAGTATAAGTCTCATAAAGCAAGCTCCTTAATTAATCAAGGAAGCCCTTATAGTTGCGCATGAGCATCTGTGCTTCGAGAGCGCGGACAGTCTCAATCGCGACACCGACGACGATTATGATCGAGGTACCGCCAAGCGACACACCCGTGAGGGATGCGGACTGGCTGAAGTGAGCAACGAGAATGGGAACAACGGCAATGATGCCGAGATAGAGAGCACCGAAGAGGGTGATCTTGTTGAGCACCTTCTGGATGAACTCGCTGGTCGGCTTGCCCGGACGGAAGCCGGGGATGTAGCCGCCGTTCTTCTTCAGGTTGTTGGCCACCTCGATGGGATTGAACTGGATGGTGGAATAGAAGTAGGCGAAGAAGATTATCAGCAGGAAATATACGATCGCGTAGGGAATGGAGTTGGTACCGAACCAGGTGCTGACCCAGCCGTCAGTCTTGCCGGTGAAGGCCGCGATGGTCGCGGGGATGCTGGCGATGGACTGAGCGAAGATGATGGGCATAACGCCGGACATGTTCACCTTCATGGGCAGGTGGGTGCTCTGGCCGCCGTACATTTTACGGCCGACAACTCTCTTTGCGTACTGCACGGGGATCCTGCGCTCGGCATCGTTGACGTAAACGATCAGGACGATGATTGCGAGAGCGCCGAGGAACACGAGCAGTGCGACCCACCACTCCAGAGCGCCGGTAGAGATATTACGAATGCTCGTAATAACGCTGGTCGGGAGTCTGGAAATGATGCTTGCGAAGAGGATCATCGAGATACCGTTGCCGATACCGTATTCGGTGATCTGCTCACCCAGCCACATGATAAGAGCGGAGCCGGAGGTGAAGGTCAGGATGATGACGATCGCCGCCCAGACGTTGTTCTGTGCGTAGCTGACGAGGAAGTTGTTGTTCTTGATGAGCATGTAGTAACCGAAGCCCTGAAGAAGGCCGATACCTACGGTCGCATAACGGGTGATGGAGGCGATCTTCTTTCTGCCTTCCTCGCCCTCTTCCTTGCTCAGTCTCTCCAGCGCGGGGATAGCGATGCAAAGCAGCTGGATGATGATGGAAGCATTGATGTAGGGCTGGATGGACAGGGCGAATATAGTCGCCGTGGAGAAGGCGCCGCCAGACATGACGTCCAGCAGGCCCAGAACGGTATTCTGGACGGTGTCAAAGTAGGTCTGAAGAAGGCTTACATTGACGTAAGGAACAGGGATGGCGTTGCCAAGACGATAAAGCAGAACTATAAGGAGAGTGAAAAGGATCTTTTTGCGGATTTCTTCAACTTTCCAAGCGTTGCGTAATGTCTGAAGCACTTAGACCACCTCTGCCTTTCCGCCGGCCGCCTCGATCTTCTGTTTTGCGGTTTCGGAGAAAGCAGCAGCTTTAACAGTCAGCTTCTTGGTAACTTCGCCGTTGCCAAGGAACTTGATACCGTACTTGCACTTGGAGATGATGCCGGCGTCAAGAATAGCCTGCACATCAACAACTGCGCCATCCTCGAACTTATCGAGAACGGAAACATTCAGCGCATCCAGAGGCTGAGCAAAGATGTTGTTGAAGCCTCTCTTGGGGATACGGCGTGCCAGAGGCATCTGACCGCCTTCAAAGCCGATGCGGACACCGCCGCCGCTGCGGGCCTTCTGACCCTTGTGGCCGCGGCCTGCGGTCTTGCCGTTGCCGGTAGCGTGGCCTCTGCCCTTGCGCTTGTCGACATGGGTGGAACCAGCTGCGGGAGAAAGTTCGTGAATATACATTCTCTGGCCCTCCTTATTCTTCGGTGACCTTGACGAGATAGCCTATCTGGGCGATCTTGCCGCGGGTCTGGGGGTTGTCGGGCTGTACGGTCTCGTTGCCGATCTTGTGCAGGCCGAGGGAGTAAGCGGTAGCGATGTGCTTATCGTGTCTGCCGCTGAGGCTCTTAACGAGCTTGATTCTAAGATTTGCCATGATTCGCCCTCCTTAACCCTGGATCTCTTCAGGAGTCTTGCCTCTGACGGCAGCGACCTGAGCCGCGTTGCGCAGGGACTTGAGGCCTTCCATGGTAGCTGCGACCACGTTTGCGGGGTTGTTGGTGCGCAGGCACTTCGTACGGATGTTCTTGATGCCGGCTGCCTCGACGACAGCACGGACAGCGCCGCCGGCGATAACGCCGGTGCCTTCGGGTGCGGGCTTGAGAAGCACGCGGCCGGCGCCGAACTCACCGATGACCTCGTGAGGAATGGTGGTGCCCTGAAGGGTAACGGTGCAGATGTTCTTCTTTGCATCCTCAAGGCCCTTGCGGATAGCCTCGGAGACTTCGTTTGCCTTGCCCATGCCGAAGCCGACGCGGCCCTTGCCGTCACCGACTACGCAGAGAGCAGCGAACTTTGCCACGCGGCCGCCCTTAACGGTCTTGCTGACGCGGTTGAGGGAAACTACCTTCTCGATGAACTCGGAGGGAGCCTCGTCTTTACGACGGTCTCTTCTGTCATTATTGTATGCCATTAGTTTCTCCCCTCCCTTAGAACTTCAGGCCGCCCTCACGGGCGCCTTCTGCCAGTGCCTGGACACGGCCGTGATAAATGTAGCCGCCGCGGTCAAACACTACTTCTTCGATGCCCTTCTTCAGGGCACGCTCTGCAACGATCTCGCCGATCTTCTTTGCGGCCTCGATGTTGCTGCCGTTGCCTTCAAAGCTCTTCTCGACGGTGGAGGCAGACACGAGGGTGTTGCCGGCGACGTCGTCGATGATCTGAGCATAGATGTGGTTCTCGCTGCGGAATACGCTCAGGCGGGGTCTCTCAGCGGTGCCGGAGATCTTGCCGCGTACTCTGTTGTGGCGCTTGATGCGCTGTCCTTTTGTATCGGGTCTCTTAATCATTCAGGCACACCTCCGTTTACTTAGCACCGGTCTTGCCTTCTTTGCGGCGGATGACTTCGTAGTCGTACTTGATGCCCTTGCCCTTGTAGGGTTCGGGAGGTCTCTTACCACGAACTTCTGCTGCAAACTGGCCGACCTTCTGCTTGTCGATACCCTTGATGACAACATGGTTTGCATCGGGAACGTCGATCTGGATGTCCTCGGTCTCGGGGACAGTGACCTGATGTGAGTAGCCGATGTTGAGGACCAGGTTCTTGCCTTCCTTAGCTGCACGGTAGCCGACGCCGTTGATCTCGAGCTTCTTCTCAAAGCCGTGAGTAACGCCGATGACCATGTTGTTGACCAGAGATCTGGTCAGGCCGTGGAGAGAACGGTTCTCCTTGGTGTCGTCGGGACGGGTGACATGGAGGACGCCTGCGTCGATCTCAACCTTCATCTGTGCGGGCATGGTGTAAGCGAGCTCACCCTTCGGGCCCTTGACAGTGATGTGGTTGTTCTCGTCGACCTTGACTTCGACTCCTGCGGGGATGGTTATTGCTTCTCTACCTATTCTAGACATTGCGCTACCTCCTTACCATACGAACGCAAGGACTTCGCCGCCGACATGTGCCTTGCGGGCTTC
Source organism: uncultured Oscillospiraceae bacterium (assembly GCA_934590505.1). Taxonomy (GTDB): domain Bacteria; phylum Bacillota; class Clostridia; order Oscillospirales; family Oscillospiraceae; genus Limivicinus. Next base: position 8,146 of record CAKTPC010000004.1, on the reverse strand, counting down.
CTTGTCGGTCATGACGCCCTTAGAAGTGGAGATGATCGCGATGCCCAGACCCTTGAGGACGCGGGGCAGCTCGTCGGCACCGGCGTAAACGCGCAGGCCGGGCTTGCTGACGCGGCGGAGACCCTGGATGGCTCTCTCCTTGCCGGGCAGGTACTTGAGGGTGATGCGGATGATGCCCTGAGTGCCGTCATCAACGACCTGGAAGTTCTTGATGTAGCCTTCGTTGAGAAGGATCTCAGCAATGGACTTCTTCATCTTGGAGGCGGGGACATCGACGGTTTCATGCTTAGCGCTGCCGGCGTTGCGGATGCGGGTAAGCATATCTGCAATGGGGTCTGTGATCTGCATGGATTTTATCCTCCTAATTTAGAGTTACTGCCAATGGCAGTTCAGGCGGCGAGGTTCCATGCCAATGCTTGATTGGCCATGGCCTTTCGTCATCCTCAGACTAGGTTCGCTCCATTCCGCTTCGTCGGTTTCCGTAAGAGCCGCCAAAGCTCCATATCCGCGATCCCAGTCTTCGTCCACAAATCAAACCCACTTCGTTGGGCTTTGATTTGTAAAGAGAGACGCGGGGCGCTGGGCTTGCTCTTTGGTTCACTCTGAAGCTCGATTTTGCATTCCCTGTCTGTTTTATCCATAAGGCGGGAGGGATCGGCTCCCGCCGTGTGGAACATTTGAATGCGCTTTTTTGCAGCGCGCTGATCTTGTGTCAGGCGAGGCGGCTAAATAAAGCCAACGACACCTGACGCAAAATCATAAGGGAGCTCTTCTGCACTGATTTTGCTTGAGACGATCTCGAGGAGGCGAAGCTGTACTAAAGTACTGCGAGCCGACGAGAGGAAGTATCAAGTGAAATCAGAAGGAAGCCTTGCGCACACCGGGGATCTGGCCCTTGTACGCCAGCTCGCGGAAGCAGATACGGCAGATGCCGTAGTTGCGCAGGTAGGCGTGGGGACGACCGCAGATCTTGCAGCGGTTGTACTTGCGGGTGGAGAACTTAGCAGGAGCCTGCTGCTTAAGGATCATTGATTTCTTAGCCATTCTTTACTCCTCCTCAGCTCACAAAGGGTGCGCCCATAAGCCTGAGCAGCTCGCGAGCCTCTTCATCGGTCTGTGCGGTGGTGGTGATAGCAATGTTCATGCCGCGCAGCTTTTCAATCTTATCGTACTCGATTTCGGGGAAGATGATCTGCTCTTTAAGGCCGAGGCTGTAGTTGCCGCGTCCGTCGAAAGCGTCGGCGGAGATGCCGCGGAAGTCGCGGACACGGGGCAGAGCCACGTTAAAGAGACGATCGAGGAACTCCCACATACGATCCTGACGCAGAGTGACCTTGACGCCGACCTTCATGCCTTCACGAAGCTTGAAGTTTGCAACGGACTTTCTCGCCGCGGTAGCAACAGCGTGCTGACCGGTGATGGCGGAGATCTCCTTGATGACGCCTTCGAGTGCCTTTGCGTTATCCTTGCAGTCGCCGCAGCCGACAGAGACAACGATCTTGTCGATCTTGGGGATCTGCATGGTGGACTTGTACTGGAACTTCTCCATCAGAGCAGGAGCAACTTCCTCAAGATACTTTTTCTTCATTCTTGTCATAGTAAGCTAACTCCTTTCTCAGATTTCTGCGCCGCACTTCTTGCAGACGCGGGACTTCTTGCCGTCGGTGATCTTGTGGGCAACGCGGGTGGCCTTGCCGCACTTGGGGCAGACGAGCTGAACCTTGCAGGCATAGATGGGGGTCTCGACCTTGATGATGCCGCCATCCTGACCCTGCTTCTGGGGCTTCTGGTGCTTGGTGGCAACGTTGACGCCCTCGACGACTACCTTGAGTCCCTTGGGATCAGCGACGAGGACCTTGCCCTCTTTGCCCTTGTCCTTACCGGACAGAACGATGACTTTATCGTCTTTCTTAATGTTCATTCTCTGTGCCCTCCATTAAATCACTTCGGGAGCCAGGGACAGGATCTTCATGTACTCTCTGTCACGAAGCTCGCGGGCGACGGGTCCAAAGATACGAGTGCCGCGGGGGTTCTTATCGCCGGTGTTGATAAGAACGGCTGCGTTCTCGTCGAAGCGGACGTAGGTGCCGTCTGCGCGGCGAACGGGCTTGACGGTGCGAACGACGACTGCCTTGACGACATCGCCCTTCTTGACCTGGCCGCCGGGAGCCGCTTTGCGGACGGAGCAAACTATAACGTCACCGATGCTTGCATACTTGCGCTTGGAACCGCCAAGCACGCGGATGCACTTAAGTTCCTTGGCGCCGGTATTGTCGGCGACCTTCAGATAAGTTTCCTGCTGTATCATTCTGGCGCCTCCTTACTTAGCCTTCTCAACGATCTCGACCACGCGCCATCTCTTGTCCTTGGACAGGGGGCGGGTCTCCATCACGCGGACGATATCGCCGACACCGCACTCGTTGTTCTCGTCGTGCGCCTTCAGACGATAGGTACGTCCAATGATCTTCTTATAGGTCTTATGGGCAACGCGGTCCTCAACGATGACGACCACAGTTTTGTCCATCTTATCGGATACGACCTTACCAACGCGGGTCTTACGGGAAGTAGTTCTTTCTTCGTTCATCATACCTTACCTCCTCAATTCTGCTTCTCGCGCAGGACGGTCTTGACGCGAGCGATGTCACGGCGGGTAGCGGAGATCTTGGTGGGGTTATCAAGATGATTGGTAGCGTGCTGCATACGAAGCATGAACAGATCCTTCTTGAGGTCGGTGAGCTTGGTCTGAAGCTCTTCGACGGACATGGAGCGTATTTCGTTTGCCTTCATCTTATTCACCACCGTTCTCAGACTCGTTGCCCTTCTTGACTATCTTGGTCTTGATGGGCAGTTTGTGGCTGGCAAGGCGGAGAGCCTCACGGGCGGTCTCTTCGGGAACGCCTGCGATCTCAAACATCACTCTGCCGGGCTTTACGACTGCGACCCAGTACTCGGGGGAGCCTTTACCGGAACCCATACGGGTCTCGGCGGGCTTTGCGGTAACGGGCTTGTCGGGGAAGATCTTGATCCAGACCTGACCGCCGCGCTTGGTGTAACGGGTCATGGCGATACGGGCTGCTTCGATCTGATTGGACTTGATCCAGCCGGGCTCCTGAGCCACAAGGCCGAACTCACCGTAGGAGACGACGTTGCCGCGGGTGGCTTTGCCCTTCATGCGGCCGCGCTGAACTCTGCGGTACTTAACTCTCTTAGGCATTAACATTAGTTGTTGCCTCCTTCCTGTGCGGGAGCTTCCGGACGGGATCCGCGGTTGTAGCCGCCCTGACCTGCCGGTCTGCTGCCGTAGGGACGGCGTTCGCCGGACTGGCCCTGACGATTGTCGCGGCCGTCACGGTTGTAACCGCCGGGGCGACGGTTGCCGCCGGGGCGACGGTCGTCTCTGCGACGGCGCTCGCCCGCGGGCTTGGAAAGATCCATCGTGCGCGGAGTGGTGCGAAGGGTCTGGGAAAGGACTTCGCCTTTGTAGATCCAGACCTTGACGCCGATACGGCCGTAGGTGGTGTTAGCCTCCGCGAAGCCGTAGTCGATGTCAGCGCGGATGGTCTGCAGAGGAATGGTACCCTCGTGGTAGCACTCGCTGCGTGCGATCTCAGCGCCGCCGAGACGGCCGCCGCACTTGACCTTGATGCCGCGTGCGCCCATTCTCATGGCGCGGCCCATAGCGTTCTTCATAGCGCGGCGGAAGCCGATGCGCTTTTCGAGCTGCTGGGCGATGTTCTCAGCGACGAGCTGAGCATTGGTATCGGGGGTGCGAACCTCAACGATGGAGAGAGCAACGGGCTTGCCGATGAGCTTCTCTACTTCGAGGCGCAGGCGCTCTATCTCCGCGCCGCCCTTGCCGATGACGACACCGGGTCTGGAGCAGTGGATATAGATGCGGACCTTAGTGCTGTCGCGCTCTATCTCGATGGTGGGGACACCGGCGGAATAGAGGGTCTTTTTGAGGTACTGGCGGATCTTATAGTCCTCGACGATCAGATCGCCGACTTTATCTTCTCTTGCGTACCATCTGGAATCCCAGTCTTTAATAACGCCTACACGCAGGCCATGGGGATTAACTTTCTGTCCCATAATTCTGCCTCCTTCCCTTAGTCTCTCTCAGCCACAGCGATCATGATGTGGCTGGTGCGCTTGTTGATGCGGTACATACGGCCCTGAGCTCTGGGCATGCCCCTCTTGAGGATGGGGCCTGCGCCTGCGTAGGTCTCGCAGACATAGAGCTTCTCGGGATCCATTTCGAAATTGTTTTCGGCGTTAGCCATGGCGCTCTTGAGCACCTTGATCATCAGCTCGCAGCCGGCCTTGGGAGTGTTCTCCATCAGGGCCATGGCGTACTTGGCGTCCTTGCCGCGGATCATGTTGCAGATGATCTCAACCTTGCGGGGAGAAATACGGGCGTATTTGTGCTCCGCACGGGCAATTTTCTTTTCGTCCATTTTTTCTCCTCCTTACTTACCGGTCTTGCTGCCTGCGTGGCCGCGGAAGGTACGGGTGGGAGCAAACTCGCCGAGCTTGTGGCCGACCATATCTTCAGTGACGTACACGGGAACATGACGGCGGCCGTCATGAACAGCGATGGTGTGTCCGACGAAGGACGGGAAGATGGTGGAAGAACGGGACCATGTCTTGATGACCTGCTTGGTGCCGGCCTTGTTCATCTCATCGACTCTCTTCAGCAGCTCGGGAGCGGCGAAGGGGCCTTTCTTAATGCTTCTGCTCATTTACGTTCCCTCCTTACTTTGCGTTGCGGCGCTTGACTATGAACTTATCGGTGCGGTTCTTAGTCTTGCGGGTCTTGTAACCGAGTGCGGGCTTGCCCCAAGGAGTTACAGGGCCGGGACGGCCGACAGGAGACTTGCCTTCGCCGCCGCCGTGGGGGTGGTCGCAGGGGTTCATGACGGAGCCGCGGACGGTGGGACGGATGCCCATGTGGCGTTTGCGGCCGGCCTTGCCGATGTGGATATTGGCATGGTCGATGTTGCCGACCTGGCCGATGGTGGCGATGCAGTCAAGGCGGACCTTGCGGAACTCGCCGGAGGGGAGACGCACGGTTGCCATACCGTTTTCCTTAGCCATCAGCTGGGCTGCGACGCCTGCGCTGCGGACGAGCTGAGCGCCCTTGCCGGGGTAGAGCTCGATGTTGTGGATAACGGTACCGACGGGGATGTTTGCCAGAGGCAGAGCGTTGCCGGGCTTGATATCGGCAGCGGAGGAGGAGACGATGGCGTCGCCTGCGTTGAGGCCGACCGGAGCGAGGATGTAGCGGCGCTCGCCGTCCTCATACTCGCACAGTGCGATGAACGCGCTGCGGTTGGGGTCGTACTCAAGGCGGAGTACCTTAGCGGTCATCTCGGTCTTGTCGCGCTTGAAGTCGATAACGCGGTACTTCTGACGGTTGCCGCCGCCCTGGTGGCGGACGGTGATGCGGCCGTAGCTGTTGCGGCCGGAGTTCTTCTTGAGGACCTCGGTCAGGCTTCTCTCGGGCTTGACGTGCTTTGCAACTCCGTCGAAGCCGGAAACGGTCATCTGACGTCTGGCAGGAGTAGTAGGTCTGTAAGTTTTAATAGACATTCTTCAATCCTCCTTATGCCATGCCTTCAAAAAGCTCGATGTTCTTGGAATCGGCGCTGAGCTTAACAACAGCCTTTTTCCAGGAAGCGGTCTTGCCCATGGGGTAAGCGCCGGTGCGCTTAGCCTTGCTCTTGACGTTGAGCGTGGTGACCTTGATAACGGTGACACCGAAGATCTCCTCGATGGCTTTCTTTATCTCGATCTTGTTTGCGTCCTTGGCGACTTCGAAAGCGTACTTCTTAATGTCGAGGTCTTCCATGGACTGCTCGGTGATGATGGGACGGATAACGACATCGTATGCGGTCTTCATCAGGCGAACACCTCCTCGATCTTTGCAAGTGCAGCCTTGTCGACTATCATCTTGCCGCTGGTGAGAATCATGTAGGGGCTGAGGATGGTGGCGGTGGTGGTGGTCACGCCTTCGATATTGCGGGCGGACTTGACAACGTTCTCGTCAACATTCTCGGTGACGACGAGGGCCTTGCCTTCGACGCCGAGCTTGGTCAGGAAGCCCTTGAAAGCCTTGGTCTTGATCTCATCCATCTTCAGACCGTCGACAACGACTATCTCGCTCTCGGCTGCCTTGGAGGACAGAGCGGACTTAAGAGCCAGTCTCTTGACCTTGCGGTTGAGGGTGTAGCTGTAATCTCTGGGCTTGGGGGCAAATGCTACGCCGCCGTGATACCACACGGGGGAGCCTGCATAGCCTGCGCGTGCGCGGCCGGTGCCCTTCTGGCGCCAGGGCTTTCTGGTGGTGTAGGAAACCTCACCCTTGGTGAGTGCGCTCTGAGTGCCCTGACGGCAGTTGGCAAGATGATTCTTGACGCAGTCGTGCAGAACATTCTTGTTCGGCTCGATGCCGAAAATGGCCTCGGAGAGCTCGATCTCGCCGATCTTCTCGCCTGCCATGTTAAATACGTTTGCAATAGGCATTTATGCTGCTCTCCTTTCCTTACTTGTTGCGGGCGGAAGCCTTCTGCGGGTTGACACGTGCGGAAGCCTTCTGCGGGTTGAGGGAGATACCGGCGGCCTCGCCCTTCTTGACGGGAGCGACCTTGACGGTGTCCTTGATATAAACGATGCTGCCCTTGGGGCCGGGAACTGCGCCGCGGATGGCGATCATGTTCAGCTCAGCGTCGACCTTGACGATGTCGAGGTTCTGGACGGTGACCTGCTCAACGCCCATGTGGCCTGCCTGCTTCTTGCCCGGGAATATACGGGAAGGATCAGTGCTGGAGCCCATGGAACCGGCGTGACGGTGAACGGGGCCGCCGCCGTGGCTGGTGGGGGTACGGCCCTGGCCGAAGCGCTTGATAACGCCGGCGTAGCCCTTACCTTTGCTGATACCGGTAACGTCGACCTTGTCGCCTTCTGCAAAGACGTCGGCCTTGACAACGTCACCGACTTCGAGCTTGCTGCTGTCGGCAAGGCGGAACTCCTTGAGGTGCTTGACCATGCCTACGCCCGCCTTCTTCAGGTGGCCCTGCTCAGGCTGGCTCAGCTTCTTCTCGGCAACTTCCTCGTAACCGAGCTGGACAGCTTCGTAGCCTTCCTTTTCACTGGTCATCTTCTGCACGACCACGCAGGGGCCGGCTTCAATGACGGTCACGGGAATGACCTTACCAGTCTCGTCGAAGATCTGCGTCATGCCGACCTTCTTGCCGATGATGGCTTTCTTCATTAAATATTTCCTCCTAATGGTTATTGGTTGCCTCGCTTAGCCCGGCTTGGGTTTCGCCGTCCAGAGGCTGGCAACTTGACCCGTCCGCATACGCAAGCTGCGGACAATGGGTTTTGATGAGTGTGGGCCGGTGCCTTCCGCACCGGAGGGGTACCAAATCAGAGCTTGATCTCGATCTCGACGCCGGCGGGGACTTCGAGGCTCATAAGTGCCTCAACGGTTTTCTGGGTGGGGTTGAGGATGTCGATAAGGCGCTTGTGAGTGCGGCGCTCAAACTGCTCACGGCTGTCCTTGTACTTGTGAACTGCACGAAGGATAGTGACGATCTCGGTCTTGGTGGGCAGGGGGATGGGGCCGGAAACCTTTGCATCGGTGCGCTTTGCAGCTTCAACGATGGTCTCGGCAGCCTTGTCGATGAGCTGATGATCGTAAGCCTTGAGGCGGATACGGATCATGTTCTTGTTGGTGCTTGCCATGTTTTTTCTCCTTTTTCGTACGTTTTTTTCGGCGGCATTGGCTCCGCCATTATGCGTACGGATGAAACCCGTTTTCCTATACACACAACCGTGCGTATCAGGCCGCGTCCGAAAAACAAACCGGCTTATTCTCAGCCGGTCCGCCATCCGTGCGCGCGATATACGCGTGTACCGGATAGGTTTCAGCCGCCCGATTTCGTGTTGAAAGAAATCAACACCGGACATACTCCACGGAAGTTACCTCGCTTTCACGAGCAATCTCCCGCTTCATCGCATAATACGCCCGTGCTTTTCGCACTCGCGCCTAATTAATATACCAATATATGCCCCGTATGTCAAGCACTTTTTTCGGCGTTTTTGCAGAAATTTTTCGTGTATTTTTGTGAGCGATGTACAGGGG
>CAKTPC010000003.1 GCA_934590505.1 uncultured Oscillospiraceae bacterium | reverse complement strand
GCGCACAATGAGCCGCAAGCATAAATTGCTGACGGCACTCCTCATGCACCGGCAGTATCTCGCGGTGCACATAATTATGAAGCTCAACAACCGGCTCAAATCGAAAAAAGTATAGGCATATATAAATTGAACCCTCGGCAGAGCATTTCCTGCCGAGGGTTCAATTTTATCTGCCGTGCAGAGTCTGATTTATCTTCAGGACAAACTGTCCTGCATCCTCAAGCCCGTGGTAGTTCATCCACATGATCGTTCTGCGGTTGCGGCATTCCTTTTTGTAGCTGCTGCATTCGGAAAGCTTGGGTATTTTTGCCTGCACATATTGGCGCAGCTTGCCGATGACCTCTTTGCGGTCAGGCGCGTCCTGCTTTGCAAGCCGGCTTATCGAATCAAGCAGCACATGGTTCACAAGGAAGAACTCGAAATCATCCTTATACACCGGCATCATTTCCTTCTCCAGCATATCCATGATTGTCAGCATGTCGAGGTTTTTCACGGCGTTGTTATTGTGCATCGTGGATTCCTGTCCGCGGCGGTAGACATACAGCGGCTCCGCGATAAACTCCGTATGCTTCGAGCGCAGCAGCATCACTGCCGAAAAATAGAAATCCTCATACCATAGCCCTACCGGGAAGCGGAGCTCTCCGATAAGCGAGCGCCGGAATATCTTATTGCAGGACGATCCTGCCGAGCCGAGCCAATTATCCTGAAGTGAGGCCGGGAGCACGCTCTCTCGCCCGTCGGCAAAATGTTCCATAAAGTCGCAGACGACTACATCCGCCCCCGTCTCCGCAGCGCGGGTGTACATCTTCTCGTACATATCGTGCGTCACCCAGTCGTCACTGTCGACGAAGCCGACGAAATCCCCCTTGGCTATATCAAGCGCGAAGTTTCTCGCTCTCCCCTGTCCGCCGTTGTCTATGTGGAGGACGCGTATCATATCCGGGTTTATCGCGGCGTATTCGTCGGCGATCTTCCCGGAGTTGTCAGGTGAGCCGTCGTCCACAAGGATGATCTCATAGTCGTCTATCGTCTGCGAAAGCAGCGAATCGACGCATTCGCCGAGGTATTCCTCCACCTTATATACCGGCACGATTATGCTCAGCTTCATATCCACTCACCTCTCCAGCTCGTGATCCTGCTGCCGGGATTCACCGCCGTCTGATAGTGTATCAGGCCGAGGACAAGCGCAAGGTATATCGAGACGTTCGGGCGTCTGAGCACCGCGCCGGAGTACTGCGCAAGCCCTATCAGGAGCGCAAAGGTGACGAGCAGGATAAAGTTATCCGCCGTGAAGGAGCCCTTGAAATCCCTGCACAGCCGCCTGATTATCAGATACACGAAGTACAGGATAAATGCCGCATAGGCCGCAAAGCCGACATAGCCGTAATAGTACTGTATCGCGGGCCAGTCGTTTTCAAGATCCATACCGCCGGTGAGCCAGATATCCGAGACGTCGATACCGAAGAGCTTCGTCAGCGTATCGCTGTGATCCCACATCAGGGAGGCGTAAGCGTTCTTTATCGTGCGCGTGTCGATAAGTGTTGCGGCGTCGGTCGTGAGATCATACTTGAGCATGATCTCGTCTATGTCGAATCGCTCGAACATGTTCGGCGTGATGATCCACAGGCACTTCCAGTAGTAATCCTCAAGCGCAGTGTGTATCTCCGGGTTCGAGAGCTTTTCCTCATTGCTCATGGAATCCAGATCATAGCCAAGCGCGCCGATGCCCTCATCAAAATCATCCTGAGTAAGCTCGGCGAAGTCGCTCTGGGTCTGCTTTATTTTATATTTCGGCGTAAGCGAGTACGCAGCCGCCGACGCGATCGCGACCGCGACCAGAACTATAACCGCAAGCCGGTTGAGGTTGCAGCCGCGTATTTTCTTCTCAAGCAGAAGGAACACGGCAAAGCCGATGAAGATCACGAAGATCGACATATAGCAGGTCATCGTACCGTTTGCGATGAGCACGACCGCCGCAATGACGGGAACGGCAATGTTCACAAAGAGCTTATCGGACTTGACAGCGCAGAATATTGAGAACGCCGCCAGCGTGACAAGGATGATGCTGTTCGCGCAGCGGTTATCGTCGATGACCCAGCCGCTCACGCCGAGTCCCTCACCGTAGGTGCAGTTCGCCGTGCCGGTCAGTACCGACAGGCCGAGCGCCGCGGCGGTGATACCGGCGGCAAAGAACAGCCCCCAATACGCCTGGTTTCTCGTCTGGTCGTTCTTGATGCTGTACATGAAGCAGACGGCAAGTACCGGCATCTGCGCGACCTTCGCGGTATATGAAATATCAAAGCCGAGGCTCACGGGGCCGGTGCGGATGGTGTTTGCAATGTGCATCGCACATACAAGGCCGATCCCGAGCATCCAGAATATAAAGCTTTTCCTCTCACTGCCGCGCAGGGTGAAGAGCAGATACAGCGGCAGGCAGACCATGATGAGAAGCCGCACATATCCGGCCAGCGTGCCATCAGGGTTCTTCGTCCAGAACGCGATTATATCAAGCAGCGGCTGCATCACGATCAGCGCCATCAGCCAGTGGTTGCGCACGAATGCGGTGCGGGCATTATTATTTATGCTGTTGTTCATTCTATCACCTCATACCACTTTTCCGCGACCTTCTCCTCCGAGAATTCTCTGATCGCCGCCGTCGCGTTTGCCGACATTTTTTCTCTTAGCTCCGGTTTATCCATAAGCTCGCAGAGCTTATCCTCATATTGCTGCCGCTCCTCCTCCGGTATGAGCACGCCGTCCTCGCCGTCGTGCACGACTGCTCCGGGGCCAACGCGGACATCATAGGCTATCACAGGCAGGCCGCAGCTCTGCGCCTCCATGAGCACGAACGGAAAGCCCTCGGAGCGCGAGCTCATGGCAAATATCGACGCCGAGAGCATTTCGTGCTCTACCTCGTCGCCGTTCTTCCTGCCGGTAAGCGTGATATAATCTTCCGCTCCGAGCTTTGCTATCTGCTCGTCAAGCTTCGCTCTGTCCTCGCCGTCGCCGAGTATGCGCAGCATCCATTCAGGCTCGCGCCCATGGATATGCGCAAACTGCTCGATAAGTAGGTCAAAGCGCTTGACCTCTGTGAGTCTGCCCGCGGCGAGCACGGTCTTTTCTCTGACCGCGGCGCTGACATTTTCCGGGAAACGGGTAAGGAAGTTCGGGATATACACGGCCTTGGTATGCCCGTTATAGCCGTGCATCAGCTCCCGCGCCTCTTCAGTTAGCTTCGGGGTGAGCATCGCAAGGTAATCTATATTCCTGTAGCCGTACCTGAAGCCGCGCACATATTTGCGCTTGAAGTCATGGTCATGGTGCAGCTGGGCTATCTTGACAACACCAGCGCTGCCGTACTTTGAAAGCTTCAGGTTATCCTCGTGCCGGGTGCAGATGAGCACGCCATCCTTGACGGACTTGACCGTTCTGATGACCGCAAGCTTTTTTCCGATAAGTATCCTGACACTGCGGAAGCTCTCTTTTATAAACTGCACGACGGCAAATTTTCTCGCCGCGGCCTTCCACTCCTCGCGGTTCGGCGTGTCATGCAGCAGGTACTGCAAGCGCACTCTGCCGTCAAGCGGGACGGACGGTGAGCCAGGCATTTTATACACACTGTATAGATACACCTCATAGCGCTCAGCAAAGAGATTGGCCATGCTGATAATCGCTTTCTCCACGCCGCCCATGCCGAGGTGCAGTGCGATGATGCTCACGCGCTTTTTCTGCGTCTCCGGTTCGGGCGCGTCCGTATGCTCCGCCAGCGCCTTTATGCCGTTTATGATCTCGGTGTTGTATTCATGCAGGTCGTCCCGGTGTTTAGGCTCTTTTTGCGCGTGGACTATCGCGTCGACGATATCCTCGCGCCCCTCAAGGCCTTTGCTGTATATCTCAAGGTTCTTCGTACAGTAGAGCGGGAGCCCGACAGCGCGTGCCTCCATGATGTTCAGCGGCTGCCCCTCGTAGCGCGAGGTGGAGACGAATGCGTCCATCTTATCCATGTACACGAAGGGATTGGCGCGCTGTCCTAAAAACGTGACCTTATCGGTAAGGCCGAGACTATCACGCATATATTCCAGCGACAGACGCTTGTCTCCGTCGCCGATGATATACAGGTGCAGATCATCGCGGTACTTTGACGCTTCGCAGAAGTCGTTCAGCATGATGTCATAGCCCTTTTGATGGCACAGACGCCCGATGGCGACGAAGTTCATCTTGCTGCTGTCGACCTCAAAATCTGTCTCTTCCGCCGCTTTCTGGTATATCTCGTTTGTGTCGATAACGTTCTGTATAACGTTAAACGGTTTGTCGTATACCCCGCTGCACTCCTTGAACGGCTTGATAACGCCCTCAGAAACGCCGACGAACTCATCGTAATACTTGAACTTATCCTTGAAGTTCGACCAGAGCACGCGGTACTTCCACTCGTTCTGGAGCTTCACGCTGACGTTGTTGTGGATCCACATGACACGGCGCTTTGCCGGTACGGTGAGTGCGCCGAGCGCGCAGGAAAACTGATAGGAATTGAAGTCTATCGCAAGGTCATATTCCTCACAGTCGGAGAAATCCAGATGCACGAGCTTCTTCGCCGTGTCAAACGGCATGAAGGAATATATCCGCGGTATATGCGGGAGGTATTTAATAGTGAGCTGTTCCGGGAAATCGACGTGCCAGAAGCTCTTTCTGTCGGAAAGGTACAGGTCGACCTGATAGCCCTCATAGTCGAAGTTCCTCAGGAGGTTCATTATTGATTTCTGAATACCGCCGACGTCCAGATTGTCCTGAAAAAAAGCGATCCTCTTCATGTGCCGAATCCTCTCGTCCGCCGTTTCCGGCGGCAATGTTTACTATTGATTTATTTTATCTCAAAACCGGCGATATGTAAAGCGCGAAGACATGCAAAAAAGCAGCTCCCAGCGGAAGCTGCTTTTTTGTGTGTGATAAGTCTCAGATGCGCTCCTTGACCTTTGCCTTCTTGCCGACGCGATCGCGCAGGTAGTAAAGCTTTGCTCTGCGGACCTTGCCCTTGCGGACGGTGGTGACAGAGACGATGGAGGGAGAGTGAACGGGGAAGACCTTCTCGCAGCCTACACCGTAGGAGATACGGCGGACGGTGATGGTCTCGTTGATGCCGCCATGCTTCTTGGCAATGATGGTGCCTTCGAAAGCCTGGGTACGCTCACGGCTGCCTTCCTTGACCAGAACGAGAACGCGGACGGTATCGCCGACGTTCATTTCGGGCAGTTCTTTCTTCATGTACTGCTCGCTGAGAATTTTGACCAGATCCATATTATGATCCTTCCTTCATATAGACGTTCTTACCGGAGGGACATAGCCTCGGCAGCGGACCGCCTTTCTATACGCCGTGCGGCATTCCGCACAAGCCAAATCAGTTTAACATAACCCGCCGCGCATTGCAAGCAATTTTTGCTCATTCAGCACTCTTTTTCCTTAAATAGTTCTGCTCCGCCATTCTTCTGCGACAGCATGAGCCATATCGCTGCCGCGGCCGGAGCCTTGCTGCCGTTGTTGACCGCGAGCACCGCTCCTGCTGCGAGGAGCACCGCCGTTATGGCAAAGCTTATTCTGTATGTGATCCACTCCCCCGCCTGTGCTCCGAGAAGCATAGTCAGAAGCCCGAGCAAAATTCTGCCTCCGTCAAGCGGAAGCACCGGCAGCAGATTGAATACCGACAGCAGCAGACTTATACCGGCGCTCAGCTCCATCCATGCGCAGCATGTCTCACGGGCGATGATCGACGCGGCGTATGCATATATGAAGCCTCCTGCCGGGCCCGCAAAGGCCGCCGCAATATGCGCCAGCGGTTCGGCAAAGCCGCAGTAATCAATGCACAGGCCGGTAAGCTCCGCCCTGACGCTTTTTACTTTCAGTCCGAAAAGGCGCAGCGCGATTATATGTGAAAGCTCATGCACCGCGACCGGGAGTGCTATTGCTATTGCCGTTTCAATGTCGACTATATAATAAATGAAAGCTGCCGCAAGGGTCAGCGCAAGGCTTATTGTAACGCGTCTGCCGTTCATGGGTTTCCTCTGAATGTCTGCTGTATGTCAGTGTGCCCTCCGATAATGAGCTGTGAGAAGGCTTCCCTCAGTTCCTTATCCGCGCCACAAGAAGTCAGACTCCGCCCAAGCGCCGCGACATAGTCCGCTGTGCTCTCCCCTGCCGGTTTTGTACGGCTTACGCTGTCAGCGCCGCAGAAAAGCTTCAGCAGTGTCAATGCGGCAAATATCACGAGCACGACAGCCGGTTTGAGTTTCAAGGCCTCACCCCCGGCTATAAGTTTATTTCCAATTTCTTTCACTTATTACTAAGTTTTGGCTTGACAAGTCGGGCTTTGGAAACTATAATATAAAAGCTGTCTAACGGGGTGTAGCGCAGATGGTAGCGCGCTTGGTTCGGGACCAAGAGGCCGGGAGTTCAAATCTCCCCACTCCGACCAAAATCGACAAGTTTCTAAAGAAGCTTGTCGATTTTTTCTTTTATGATAAACTACAAACGAGAACTTTCTACAAACGAGAACTTTTAATCTACATTCCGTAGGATAAGTTTTATGGATACTAAAATTCAAGTTTTAAATCACGAAGGCATTGTTAAACTTGTTGCGGAGTTTTTGGTCAACAAACCCGATTGAAACTGGCATATAGTTGTATTCAATTTTTTGACTCTAAACTAAAAGTAGGGTGCAGCCGTTTTTTCGGTCACACCCTACTTTTATATGCATTATGGCTTGTTGCTTTATTCGTCGCAGTACGCTGCGCGCACGCCCTTATAGGTCATATAGCAGTCGAGCTTGGAGACGACCTCGAACGGCGCATGCATGCTCAGCACAGGCACTCCCGCGTCTATGGTGTCGATATTGCGGTTTGCCATGTACTTGGCTATCGTTCCGCCGCCGCCAAGATCGACCTTGCCCATCTCGGTAAGCTGCCAGATAACTCCTGCCTTATCAAACAGACGGCGCAGATACGCGACCACCTCGGCCGAGGCGTCGCTCGTCCCGGACTTGCCGCGCGCGCCGGTGAACTTGCAGATACCCATACCGTAGTTGAGCTTTGCATCGTTGCTCTTCTCGTATGCCTCTGGGTACAGCGGATCAAAGGCCGCAGTAACGTCCGCCGACAGGCAGAAGCTGTTCTCAAAACAGCGGCGCACCTCAACGCCCTGAATAGCGCACAGGTCCTCCATGAAGCAGTCAAACGCCGCGCTCTGCATACCGGTCACGCCGTCGGAGCCTATCTCCTCCTTATCGGCAAGGATGCACACACAGGTGCGCTCCGGTTCGTTCACGTCAAACAGCGCCTTGAGCTCTGCATATGCGCAGACCCTGTCGTCATGGCCGTAGCCGCCGATGAGCGAACGGTCAAAGCCGATCTCGCACACATCGAAAGCCGGGACCGCGGCAAGCTCCGCCGAGAGGAAATCCTCCTCAGTGATTCCGTACATGTCATTGAGCGTCGAGAGGACTGCGAGCTTGACTCTGTCCTTGCCCTCGCCCGCATATGGAACGGAGCCGATGAGCAGCTGGAGTCCCTCACCGGTAATGCCCTCGGCCATCGTCTTTTTTACCTGCTCCTGCGCAAGATGCGGCAGCAGATCGGTGATAACAAAACGCGGCTCGTCCGGTTCTCTGCCGATGCAGATATCCACGACCGTGCCGTCCTTGAGCACAGCGACACCGTGCAGCTCAAGCGGGATCGTGACCCACTGGTATTTCTTTATCCCGCCGTAGTAGTGCGTGCGGAAATAGCAGAGCTCGTCCGTCTCATACATTGGGTTCTGCTTGAGATCAACGCGCGGCGCGTCGACATGCGCACCGGCGATTACCGCGCCGTCGGCCAGACTGTGCTTGCCGATAACGGCGAGGATAAGCGCCTTGCCGCGGTTGCAGTAATAGACCTTTGTGCCGGGGCGCAGCTCCATGCCGGGGTGGAATTCAACAAACCCGTTCTCCTTCGCCATGGCGATCGCGTTCGCGACAGCCTCGCGCTCGGTGCGGGAAGTGTTCAAAAACTCCATATAACCGCGGCAGTAATCCTCAACGGCGACGTGCTCGGCGGCGTCTATCAGGTCGTAGCCGTTCTTCGACTCATAAAAAAGCTTGCTTTTGATCTCATCCATTGCTGAACATCTCCTTAAAAAGCTGACGGCAGTCATTTCTGAAGCTGTCCATGTCAGCGTTATTGTACAGTGTGTAGTCGCACTCCTCGGCATAATAGCCGTCACTGTGCTGAGCGTTGATACGCATTAAGGCATATTCCCGCGTTATCCCGTCACGTGCCATAATACGCTTTACGCGGTTTTCCTTATCCGAAAGGACAGCCACAGTCCTAAAACAGCGCCGGTCCATGCCGCTTGAAAACAGCTCTATCGCGTCTATCGCGGCAAGCGTACCGCCGGCCATGGCAAACTCCCGCAGCCTGCGGCGCACCTCGCACCTGACGTGCTTATGAGCAATGACGTTCAAATCGTTGAGCGCCGCGGCATCTGCGAACACGACAGCGCCGAGCGCTTTACGGTCGAGTTTACTGTCTCGTACCGTGTCCGGGAAGCGCTTCTCGATTTCACCGAGAAGCTCCGCGCTGCTCTCCAGCAGCTCATGGTAGATCGCATCGCAGTCGAGCACGAGCGCGCCCATGGCTTCAAGCTCCTGCAGCGCTGTCGTTTTCCCGCAGCCTGTGCCGCCGGTTATGCCGACTATCTTCATCCCGTCGACAAGTGCATCAGCGATATCCTCAGTGGGCAGCGCTCCTTGCCGTAGAATGCGATACGGGGTATGGCTCATGTCTATTATCGTGGATTCCCTGCCAAGGCCGCATCTGCCGCCGTCGATAACAGCATCTATCTTCCCGTCGAAATACTCAAGCACCTTACCGGCATCTTTGGGGCTTTCTTCACCAGAAGGATTTGCCGAGGGCGCGGCAAGCGGAAGGCCGCAGTCACGCAGCAGTTCAAGGGTAAGCGAATGATCCGGGCAGCGCAAGCCGACTGTCGAGCCGCCTGCCAGAACGATGGGCGGTATCTCGGGCTTGGCCTTCAGCACGATGGTCAACGGTCCGGGCCAGAAGCGGGCGGCAAGTGTGCGCGCCTGCTCGGGAACATCGAGACACAGGGCGTCCATGGCTTCGCTGCCGTGGACCATGAGCGACAGCGGCTTTATGGCCGGGCGGCCCTTGACCTCATATATCATGCCCACTGCCTGCTCGTTCAATCCGCTGCCGGCAAGGCCGTACACCGTCTCCGTCGGGACGGCAACAAGGCCGCCGCTTTTGATTATTTCTGCGGCACCTTTTGAAGTGCCTGAGAAAACCTGCGTTTTCATTGCTATGCCTCCGGTTGCGCCTGAAGCTTTGCCGCCTGGTCGGCGGTAACAAGGCAGTCGATAAGCGGGTCAAGGTTCCCGTTTATTATGCTCTGGATATTGAAATTCTTATTGTCCCCACTGAGACGGTGATCCGTCACGCGGTTCTGCGGGAAGTTATAGGTGCGGATGCGCTCGCTGCGGTCACCTGACCCGATCTGACTGCGACGCTCGCTGGCAACTGCCGCGTGCTGCCGCGCCTGCTCCGCCTCATAGAGCTTCGAGCGAAGGATCTGCATGGCGCGATCCTTATTCTTATACTGGCTGCGCTCATCCTGACACTCGACGACAGTTCCGGTAGGGATGTGGGTAATACGTATCGCGCTCTCAGTTTTATTGACGTGCTGACCGCCGGCGCCGGAGGAACGGTATGTATCGATCTTGAGGTCATTTGGGTTAAGCTGGAAGTCGACCTCCTCGACTTCGGGCAGGACGGCGACCGTCGCAGCAGAAGTGTGTATCCTGCCGCCGGACTCCGTGACCGGGACACGCTGGACGCGGTGCCCGCCGGCCTCAAACTTGAGCCGTGAATACGCGCCGTTCCCCTCGACGACAAAGCTTATCTCCTTTATGCCGCCAAGCTCGGTCTCACTGACGTTGGCAACGTCGATCTTCCAACCCTTGGACTCGGCATACATCGAATACATACGGAACAGGTCCGCCGCAAAAAGCATGCCCTCTTCCCCGCCGACGCCGCCGCGTATCTCCATTATGACGTTCTTCTCATCGTTAGGGTCCTTGGGCAGCAGCAGTATCTTTATCTCCTGCTCGAGCCGCTCCTTATCCGCCTTGGCCTGAGCGTATTCCTCCTGCGCAAGCTCGCGCATCTCACTATCGCCCATGAGTTCAAGCGCTTCCTGCATTCTGGAATCAGCCTGCTGATACTCTGTATACGCGGTCACGATGGGCTGAAGCTCACGCGCTTCGCGCTCATATTTAGAATATGCTGCCGGGTCAGAGTAGGTGGACGGCTCCTCCATTCTGGCACAGAGCAGCTCATACTGCCGCTGAAGCTGTTTAATACTATCGAACATGTGTCACTCCGATAATTGGATTTTACAGATTATTTTACCACAGGCAATGGATAAAGTAAATACGGGCGGATATCCAAAGAGCGGATATCCGTCCGTATAAAAGCTTTATATCAGCTGCCTAGGTAGGCCTTTCTGACCTGCTCATTTGCGAGCAGCTCCGCGCCGGTACCGGACAGGGTGATGCTGCCGGTCTCAAGCACGTAGGCGTCATTCGCGGCCTTGAGCGCCATGTTGGCGTTCTGCTCAATGAGAAGAACGGTGGTACCGTTTTTATTGATCTCTCTGATGATATCAAAGATGCCCTTGACGACCAGCGGAGCAAGACCAAGCGACGGCTCATCCATCATGATGACCTGCGGATGGCTCATCAGCGCGCGGGCAACAGCAAGCATCTGCTGCTCGCCGCCGGAGAGCGTACCGGCCAGCTGCCAACTGCGCTCCTTGAGGCGCGGGAAGAGCGAATACACCCACTCGATATCGTCATCCAGACTGTCGCTGCGCAGGTACGCGCCGATCTTGATATTCTCAAGAACGGACATATTATCAAACACACGGCGGCCTTCGGGGACGAGAGTGATGCCGGAGGCGACTATGGCGGAGGGATCCTTGCCGGTAATGTTTGTGCCGTTAAACTCAATGGTGCCCGCGCTCGGCTTGACAAGCCCGGCGATAGCCTTGAGCGTTGTGGACTTGCCGGCACCGTTTGCGCCGATCAGGGTGACGATCTCGCCTTTAGGGACATCAAAGGATATGCCCTTGACGGCTTCAATGCCGCCGTAGTTGACCTTAAGGTCCTTTACGCTGAGTATAACATCACTCATCCTCGCTCACCCCCAGGTATGCATCTATGACTTTGACATTGTTCTGTATCTCGGAGGGGACGCCTTCCGCGATAAGCTTACCGAAATCGAGAACATATATCCTGTCACTGATGTTCATGACAAGATCCATGTGGTGCTCGACAAGGAACACAGAGAGATCATATTTCTTCCTGATCTCAACGATGAAGTCCGCAAGCTCAAGAGTCTCCTGCGGGTTCATGCCGGCGGCAGGCTCATCAAGCAGGAGCAGCTTCGGCTCGGTGGCGAGGGCCCGGGCGATCTCAAGGCGGCGCTGGATGCCGTAGGGCAGGCTGCCGGCGACATCGTCCTTATACTTATCGAGTCCCTGCTCCTCAAGCAGAGCCATAGTCTCCTCGCGCATACGCTTTTCCTCTGCGCCGTTCAAGTGCAGGGCGGCAGAGAAGAAGTTCTGCTTTGCGCGCATATGCTTTGCGATGATGACGTTCTCGAAAACGCTGAGCTTGGAGAACAGGCGGATGTTCTGGAAGGTACGGGCAATGCCCTTTCCGGTTATCACATCGGGAGTGAGGGAAATGACCTTATCATACATGCCCATATTCTCACCGGCGTAAATCTTTTTCATCTTGCCCTGCGGATAGTTCTCGACAATAGTCTCGCCCATGAAGTCTATCTTGCCGTTGGTCGGCTCATAGACGCCGGTGACGCAGTTGAATGCGGTGGTCTTGCCTGCGCCGTTCGGGCCGATGAGGGCGATGATCTCACCCTTGTTGACATCAAGGTTCAGGTTATTGACGGCGACAACGCCGCCGAACTGCATGGTTATATTTTCAATATGCAGAACGTTTTCAGCCATTGTCCTGTACCGCCTTTCCCTTGTTCTTTTTAAAGATGCGCTTGAAGAAGTTGATTATTCCCTGCCATGAAAATTCCCTTGTGCCCATGATGCCCTGACGGTAGAACAGAACGATGAGCATGATGACGACGGAGAAAACGACCATACGGAAGCCGCCGCGCATGAACGGGATGTTCACGCCGAGGTAGGTCTGGGAGTCATCAAGGAAACGCAGCCACCACTCAGAGGCCGCAATATAAAGGAAGCTGCCGATTATTGAGCCCGTGACGGAGCCGATGCCGCCGATGACGACGATGAGCAGTATCTCATAGGTCATGGCAGAGGTGAACGACCTTGCCTGAACGCTGGCCTGGAACATCGCGAGCAGCGCGCCGCCGATACCGGCGAAGAAAGAGCTGGTAAGGAAGGCCTGCATCTTGGTCTTGGCAAGGTTGATGCCCATCGCCTCGGCCGCGATCTCATCCTCGCGGATGGCCTTAAAGGCGCGGCCGTATGAGGAATTGATGAGCAGCACGATGAGGAAGATGCAGAACGCGGAAATAATGACTGGGGTAAGAATGCTGTCAAACTTCGGGAACTTCTTGAGAATGTTGGAAGCATTGGTCACAGGGCCAAGGACGTCCCACTGGATAAGGGCACGAAGGATCTCAGCGAAGCCGAGAGTGGCGATGGCAAGATAGTCGCTCTTAAGGCGCAGGCAGGGCTTGCCGACAAGCCACGCAAACACGACCGCGACAAGACCTGCGGCGATAACGCCGACGAAAGGCGGCAGGCAGACATTGACAATGCCGCCGTTAAAGTACTGGTAAACGCTTGCATGCTGCTCAAGGGGGATGGTGAGGATAGCGTAGGTATACGCACCGAGCATCATGAAGCCCGCCTGGCCAAGAGAGAACAGGCCGGTAAAGCCGTTGAGCAGGTTCAGAGAGACAGCAAGCAGAGCATAGATGGACGCCTTCTGGATAACGGAGGCAAGCATGGAATAGTGCTGCTCCTTATCGATATAGACAAGCAGCGCAACGATCACTGCCGCAAACACGACTGAAAGTATAATATCTCTTTTCTTATTGGTCATGATCTCACACTTTCTCCGCAAGCTTCTCGCCGAACATTCCGTTGGGCTTGAACAGCAGCACCAGAATCAGCAGAGCAAAGGTGAAGGCGTTGCTGAAAATAGCGATCGCGTCATTCGCCTTTATCAGAGATTCGCAGATACCGATTATATATGCGCCGAGGACAGCGCCGGGGATCGAGCCGATGCCGCCGAACACCGCGGCAACGAAGGCCTTGAGTCCGGGCATGGCGCCGATGGTCGGGCTGACCTGACCGTAATTGCTGAAGTAAAGAATGGAGCCGACACCGGCAAGGAAGGAGCCGATGATGAAGGTCACGGAAATGATATTGTTGACCTTGATGCCCATGAGACGGGCAGTATCAAAGTCACGGGATACGGCACGCATCGCCATGCCGGTCTTGGTATGGTTGATGAAGAGCACGAGCGCGATGACGAGCAGGATGGTGAGCAGCGGGGTGACGACCGTGATTACCTTTATCTTGAGCGCACCGAGCATGAAGGTTCCCTTCAGGAAGGATATCTCAGGATAGGGTCTTGCAAGGCCGCCAGTTATGTAGGTCGCAAGGTTCTGCAGCAGGTATGACACGCCGATGGCCGATATCATGACCGACATGCGCGGTGCGCTGCGCAGGGGCTTATACGCTGCACGCTCAATGAGCAGACCGAGCGCCACCGTCATAATAAGCACGACGGGGATAGCGACTGCCATAGGCATTGAAGCGCTGATATAAACCATGAAAAAGCCGGCCATCATAAAGATATCGCCATGGGCAAAGTTGATAAGGCGAAGGATGCCGTAGACCATGGTGTAGCCAATGGCAATCAACGCATAAAGGCTGCCGACCGTAATGCCGGACAGCAGCAGATCTATGTAATATGTGGCAGTGTGCATATTACAGCCTCCTAACAATTCTATATCTGCAATAAAACGGAACGTTTCCCCGGCGATTTTCGCCGGGGAAAGCGCTTACGTTTGCATTAGGTAAAAGCGATCAATTATTCGCCGGTGTAAGCATCGGAGAATACTATCTTGCCGTCCTGGAAGGTCTTGATAGCAACATAGTTTTTGATGGCGTCGCCGTTCTCATCGAACTTCAGGTCGCCGGTGACAAGGCCCTTGACCTCGAGACCTGCGAGAGCGTCGCGGATGGCTTCACCGTCGATGCTCTGTGCGGCGAGGATGGCGTTGTAGGCCGCCATGTAAGCATCATAGCCGCAGGGAGTGACGGAGGAGATAGCGTCAGCAGCGCCGCCGTTGTTCTCAGTTCTGGTTGCGTCGGCAGCGATCCACTCAAGGATGCCCTTGTTGAACTCAACACCGGCTTCGTTGCTCGTATCGGAAGCATCGAAGAATGCGGAGAAGAAAACGCCGTTTGCGTTTGCGCCTGCGCGCTCAGCAATGGAGATATCGTCCCAAGTGTCGCCGGCCATGATCTGGCAGTCAACACCGGCTTCACGAGCCTGGTTGATGATCAGAGGAGCGGTCTCGATGGAGACAGGAGCGAAGATGCCGTCATAGCCCTTAGACTTGATGTTTGCCATGATGGTGGAGAAGTCGGTCTCACCGGTCTGGAAGGTGACGGTGTCGCAGGAAGCGCCGCCGTTAAGCATTGCCTCGGAGAAGTAGTTGCCGAAGCCTGCGGAGTAGTCATCGCCGGCTTCAACTATAACGACGCAGTTCTTGCAGCCGTTCTTAAGAGCGTAGCTTGCCATGACTGCACCCTGGAACGGGTCGATGTAAGCGATGCGGAAGTAGTAGTCATTGCCGAGAGTGACCTGGGGGTTAGTGCAGGAGGTGCCGATCGCTGGGATCTTGGCCTCGGCGAACAGGTCGCCGGCAGCGATGGCGCAGCCGGAGCCGTAAGTACCGACAACGACGGAGACATTGTTGCTTATAAGAAGCTGAGCTGCGGAGGGAGCCTTGGCTGCGTCGGATGCGTTATCCGCATAGACGAGTTCTATATTATAAGTCTCGCCGTTTATATCAACGGTGGGGTACAGAGAGTGCGCATACTCAATACCGAGAATTTCTTTCTTGCCGCCGGCGGCATTCTGACCGCTGGTAGGCTCGAAAACGCCTATCTTGACGACCTTAGCATCGCTGCCGGAAGCCGCCTGACTGCTGCTGCCGCTGTCGCTGCTGCCGCAGGCGCACAGTGCAAACACCATAACGAGTGCCAGAACAAGTGCAATAACCTTTTTCATTTTGGTTCCTCCTATAAATTACTATGTTGCCGAAACTGTCTCTGTATCGCGGACAGATGTATTTCAGTAACGATATGATGATTATGCACTATGACGAGTTAAATTGCAATAAACTTAAATTACCAAATTACTTCCCACCCAAAACCACATTTTATGGAAATTACACAATAGCAGGCCCGTTTCGCCAGTCTTGGCCGCATTTTTTGTCACTGTTTGTAACGTTTTGTAGGGTATAGACGTCATGTGCCGATGCGCCGAGCGCGAACACTTTGGCCGCGGAGCCGTCCAGACGGCGGACAGCGGCGGGCTTTGTAAGCACCGGGACGGCTGACTTTCCGTCGATCTCGCGCAGATATGAGCAGCCATCAGCGTTGGCGGCCAGCACTCGTGCATACGGTGGGAGCGTATTTGTATATTCTGCACTAACGCCGAGCGCGGCGCACAGCAGCATGCGGCGCATCCGGGCGAGCGGATAGCGCTTTGTCCTCGCCGCCTGCGCGATATCCTTAATCGTGCTCTCCTCTCTGACGGCCTTCCACAGCCGCGCGCCCGCGCCGTCGCCGCCATCTGGCAGACTTTCATACACGTCTCTGTCGAGCATACGCAGCCGGGACAGCAGCGCCGTCTCCAGTACCGTGATGTTCCGTCCACGCCCCGCTGCGCACTCACGCCGGTACACGGACAGCGCCGCATCCGGGATGTATTCCGAAATATCCGTGCCGGTCTCCATCAGTCCCCTAAGCTCCGACGCGGACTTAGGGCCCTGCTCCCCTGCTTTATCGTGCCCGCTGCCGATGCGCTTTACTGTGATGGGGGTAATGGGATAAGCGTTTTTATATATGGCCTTGAGGTATTCGACGGCGAGGATGTTATTCGGCTGTGAGAGAAGGCTGCCGCACTCCCCCAGCTTTTCCGTCAGCACCCGCTCGCGCGCCATAGCATAGGACAGCTCCGGCGAGCGCTGAAGCAAGACGGTAATTTCTCGCTGAGTGTCCGGAGCGAGTATTTCCCGGGCAAGCATTTGGAGCATTTCAACATCGCCGCTCTCGCTGCCGAAGCTCAGATGCGTACAGCCGACAGCGGCAAGCAGCGAAACAGCGCCCGCAGCAAAACCCTCCGCAGAAGATAGGCACCACGGCAGCGGAAGCTCGAGCACAAGGTCGGCGCCCGCGCGGCAGGCAGCCTCCGCGCGGGTGAACTTGGAAAACACCGCCGCTTCCCCGCGCTGGACAAAGTCCCCGGACATCACGCACACCGTCAGCGTATCCTCACCGAGGGCGCGGCGGGTCTCGGCGAGCTGGTACATGTGCCCGCTGTGGAAGGGGTTATATTCACATACGATACCGGCTATATCCATCTGAAAATCTCCGAATAAAAAAATCTTGATTTTTCACGTAAATGTATTAAAATAAATGATGTTGCTATTTTATCTAATTCAGGCAGGATTTACAATAGAAAGGAAAATAAATAATGAAGATCCTTGTTATCAATGCCGGCAGCTCCTCTCTCAAGTATCAGCTGATCGACATGGAGACCGAAAAGGTCATGGCTAAGGGCCTGTGCGAGCGCATCGGCATTGACGGTCATCTCAAGCACACCCCGCTGGTCGGCGACAAGAAGGTTTTTGAAGCGGATATCCCCATGCCCACCCACGCCGAGGCTATAGCCGCGTCTATTGAAAAACTCGTAAGCCCCGAGTACGGCGTGATCTCCTCCATGAGCGAGATAGACGCTGTCGGCCACCGTGTGCTCCACGGCGGCGAGAAGTTCTCTCAGCCCGTTCTCATTAACGGACCGGTCATGGACGCTATCGAGGAGTGCATCCCCTTCGGGCCGCTGCACAACCCAGCGAACCTCACCGGCATAAAGGCATGTCGGGCAGTTATGGGCGATGTGCCCATGGTCGCAGTGTTCGACACCGCTTTCCACCAGACCATGCCGGGCATGGCATATATGTACGCCGTGCCTTATGAATACTATAAAAACGACAGCGTCCGCCGCTACGGCTTCCACGGCACCTCCCACCGCTATGTCTCCGGTCACTGCGCCGAGGTCATGGGCAGGCCCGCCGAGGAGCTGAAGCTCATCTCCTGCCACCTTGGCAACGGCTCCTCCATCTGCGCGATCGACGGCGGCAAGTGCGTCGACACCTCGATGGGCTTTACGCCTCTGGTCGGCCTGCCGATGGGCACCCGCTGCGGCGACCTCGATCCGGGCGCAATGCAGTTCATAATGAACAAGCACAACATCGGCATCGACGAAATGCTGACCATCCTCAATAAGAAGTCCGGCGTGCTCGGTATCTCCGGCGTGTCCTCCGACTTCCGTGATCTGGACAAGGCCGCAGAAGAGGGCAACGAGAGAGCACAGCTCGCACTTGATATGTTCCACTACTGGGTCGCGAAAGTCGTCGGCTCCTATGTTGCGGCGATGAACGGCGTTGACGCCATCATCTTCACCGCCGGTGTCGGTGAGAACTCCTCCTACACCAGAGCTGCTATCTGTGAGTACTTCGGCTATCTCGGCGTGAAGATCGACGCAGAGGCAAACGCAAAACGCGGTCAGGACATCATGATCTCCACTCCCGACTCTAAGGTCAAGGTTTATGTTCTTCCCACGAATGAAGAGCTTGTCATCGCGAGAGACACCAAGGCTATTGTCGACGCACTCTGATTATAACAACACCATACATCTTCAGGCGGCTGCATCACGCAGCCGCCTTTTCCATTGCAAACTATCTGCTGGGCAATAGCATTATCACCAAGCGCCCGGCGCTGCGCAGCCTTTCGGCGATCATTATATCCAAAACTTCAATTTTATGAATATTTACTATTGCAATATGCGTCGGATTACAATATACTTTGGCATTATTTCAATTGCAAATATGCAGTATGGATGGGATAAGCATGAATAATTATCAATTTGCTTACGGCGACGGTACGGTGACGCTTCCGCTGGTGGGCGGCAATATCCTCGGAGAGCTGCACGGCACGCCAGTGTCCATCAACCGCACGACGAAGGATATCACCGCAGGTACGATAGAGCGGCGTCTGCGTGAGCACTTCACGGTCGCAGGCTATATTTTCTTTTGTCGATTCCCTGCTTGCCGCGGCGCGGCTTGATGGTAAGTCGGTCTATGTGATACCGAACGGCTCGACAGTAATACCGCACGTTAAGGAGGATATTGAAGTATGAAACGCAATTACATCGCAAAAAGATTTCAGCACGCCGGCAGCGGGCTGACGCTCGACACGGAAGCGCTCGCAAAGTACAAGGACATAATCGACCTGAGCATAGGCGACACGGATTTCATCACCGACGATGGCATAATAAACGCCGCCTTCCGCGACGCGAAGGCAGGATACACGCGTTACGGCGACCCCAAGGGCGACCCGGAGCTTATTGACGCTGTGTGCCGCGCGTGGCAGGAGGATTTTGACCAGAAGCTTGCGCACGACCATGTGCTTGTGAGCGCGTCAAGCTGTCTCGGCATGGCGCTGGTGATGTTTTCGATCCTCGACCCCGGCGACGAGGTCATTGTCTTTTCGCCGTACTTCCCCATGTACCGCACACAGATAGAGCTGGCTGGCGGCGTATGCGTCGATGTACCGACCTACGCGAATGAGGACTATGCAATTGATGAGGCGCGCCTGCGCGCAGCCATTACGCCGCGGACAAAGGCAATTATATTCAATAATCCCACAAACCCCACCGGCATGGCTTACAGCAATGATACGCTTGAGATGCTCGCGCACGTCGCGAAGGAATATGACCTGCTCATCGCGGCGGACGAAATTTACACGACTTATCTCTACGAGGGCGACTTCCGTCCCCTCCGCACTCTGCCGGGGATGGCCGAGCGCGTCATCACGCTCAACAGCTTTTCCAAAAACTTCCTGATGACCGGCTGGCGCGTCGGAGTTATCATCGCGGAGCCTGAGCTGCTGGAGGTCATGAATGACATTAACGGCTCGCTCATCTATACCGCCCCATCGATATCGCAGCGTGCCGCGATTCATGCGCTCTCGATGCGCCGCGAGATACGCGAAAAATACGTCACCGCGTATCGCGACCGTATCTTTTATACTGCCGACCGCATAGAAAGACTCCCATATCTCAGCCTTGTGCGGCCGAAGGGCACGTTCTATCTGTTCCCCGGCATAGAGAAAACCGGGCTCACGGACGACGAGTTCTGCAATGTGCTGCTTGATAAGGCGCATATCCTTGTAAGCCACGGTAATGCCTTCGGCACAGCAGGCGTCGGGCATTTCAGAATTGCATGCACAGTGGGTATTGATACACTAAAAATCGCATTTGACCGCATGGAAAAGCTTTCGTTCTGAGTCATTCTCCCTGCTTTTGCATAAATTGCACAATTCTGGCGGTTAATTATTCATGATTCTCATGAGAACTGAGTATTTACAAATCAGATTTGGTGAGTATAATTATGCACATCACTTACATATTTGTGCATATAAATGCACAAGAGGGAGGATAAAATGAAAAACCTTAGCATACTCAAAAAAATACTGGTGCTGGCACTCAGCGCCGCAATGCTGCTGACTGTCCTTACCGGATGCGGCAGCAATGAAACCGCAGCTCCGCAGGAGCCGCAGGCAACCGAAGCTCAGGCTGAGGAGCAGCCTTCCGCTGGCCACTCCTCCCTGCTTGAGCAGATCAAGGCCAAGGGCAAGCTCGTTGTCGGCACTGAAGCACAGTATGCCCCCTACGAGTTCAAAGACCTCGATGCGAACTTTGTCGGCTGCGATATGTGGCTGGCTCAGCAGATCGCAGACAGTCTCGGCGTTGAGCTCGAGATCGTTGACATGTCCTTCGCAGGCATCATCCCCGCGGTGCAGTCCGGTCAGGTAGACCTCGGCATAGCTGCCTTCACCAACACCCCTGAGCGCGCTGAGGAGATAGACTTCAGCGATCTGTACGAGACCAGTGCACAGCTGCTTATCGTCAAGACCGGCAATGCAGATACCTACTCCACCAAAGAAGCCCTCGCTGGCCAGAAGGTCGGCGCACAGAAGGGCACCATCCAGTCCCAGCTCATTCAGTCCGCACTTCCCGACAGCGAGCTCTTCGAGCTTGAGAAGTATCCCGCACTCGCGCTTGAGGTACAGAACGGCAACATCGCAGGTCTGGTAGTTGATCAGGCAGTCGGCGAATCCCTCGTAGCCAACAGCAACGGCGAGCTTGAAGTCTCCAACTTCGAGTTCTCCGCAGAGGAAGCTTCCTTCGGTAAGTCCGTCGTCATCGCGAAGGGCAACGAGGATCTGGTCGCAGCAGTCAACGAGGTCGTCGACAAGGTCACCTCCGACGGCAGCTACCAGGCAGCATACGACGAGGCAGTCGCACTCGCGGCCACGCTCGGTATGTAATAAATATACAAAAATTAACTGCGGGCTTCGCCGCTCCGGCGGCGAAGCCCGATTAAACTTTGAGGAGGGGTTCCCGTGAAATTTACGTTTTTTGAAACGATCGGAAAACTCATCGTCCGCTACCACAGCTTTTTTGAAGAGGGCATAATAAACACCCTTATAATAGCAGCCTTCGCAGTTCTTTTCGGCACGGTCCTCGGCACACTCATGGCAAGCATGCGTATGAGCAGGATCCTGCCGCTGCGTTGGATCGCGACGGCCTATATTGAGTTTGTCCGCGGAACCCCCCTGATGGTTCAGCTGATGTTCATCTTCTACGGTCTGCCCATGGCCGGGATAACACTGCCGGATATTTCATGGCTCCCGAACTTTTCCCGTTTTTCCGCCGGCATCATCGCAATGAGTCTCAACAGCTGCGCATACACCGCGGAGATCATCCGCTCGGGCGTGCAGGCAGTTGACAACGGCCAGATGGAGGCCGCACGCAGCGTCGGCTTCAGCCACTCTCAGGCTATGAGGCTTGTCGTGCTGCCGCAGGCCATAAAGAACATCCTCCCCGCGCTCGGCAACGAGTTTGTGACGGTCATCAAGGAATCCTCCATTGTCTCCGTCATCGGTCTTGCCGACCTGATGTTCCGCACGAATGACGTCATTGCCGTTACATACAAGAGCCTTCCCTGTCTCGCGATAGCCGCGCTGTGCTATTTTGCGATGACCTTCACGGGCGGACGTATTATAGCGCTGGCCGAAAGGAAGATGACCCATGGAAAATGAAAAGCTGATACAGGTCGTTGACCTGTGCAAGAGCTATCACAAGCTTGATGTTATAAAGCACATAAGCGTTGATTTCAGCAAGAACGAGGTAGTGTCTATCATCGGTCCCTCCGGCGGCGGGAAGAGCACATTCTTGCGCTGCATGAATCTGCTTGAAAAGCCGAGTTCCGGTCAGATACTGTTTAACGGAGTGGATATATGCGCGAAGGAGCAGGGTAAATACATAGACCAGCACCGGCAGAAAATGGGCATGGTGTTCCAGCAGTTCAACCTTTTCAACAACATGACCGTGATGAAGAACCTCACCGCCGCGCCTGTCCGCATAAAGGGCATGGATAAGAAGCAGGCCGAGGATAAGGCCATTGAGCTTCTCGGGCGTGTCGGTCTTGCCGACCGCGCAGACGCTTATTCCGACCAGCTCTCCGGCGGGCAGAAGCAGCGTATCGCCATCGTGCGCTCGCTGATGATGGACCCAGAGGTCATGCTCTTCGATGAGCCGACCAGCGCGCTTGACCCTGAAATGATCGGCGAGGTGCTTGACGTTATGAAGCAGCTTGCCGAAAGCGGGATGACGATGATCGTGGTCACGCATGAGATGCGCTTTGCCCGTGAGGTGAGCAGCCGGACGATCTTCCTCGACGGCGGTCACATCGTTGAGGACAAGCCCTCGCATGAGCTGTTCGACCATCCCGAAAGCCCGCGTCTTATCAGTTTTCTTGATAAGATGCTCTGATTAATATACATACGCAAAGATACACAGGCGGTCACGGGTCCGCCTGTGTATCTTTTTTCATTTATATAAACCGGAAATCTAACTCTGTACGGAATCTATAAGAACTTGCCAATCGCTGAGACTCAGGCCATCAGACAGGCTGAGAGAATAGGAATAGCTGCCGTCCGTCCAGATCGCGAGAGTATACTGCCCGGCGTCCCCCTTGAGCGTTGCGGTCGTGCCATTGGCTTCAAGCTTGGTCACGTCCGTATAAACGTTATAATCTCCGGAGCAGTTCTCCGTACCGGCAGCCTTTCTGTAGCGCGCTGTCTTGCCCTCGCCGGTATAGTTTATCTCGGCGAGTTCGTGCCAATAGGATATATATTCCGTCTGCTCGGGCGTGAACGGCAGGTCAATGTCTTTCACCTCAAAGCCGACAGCGGCCGACAGCGCAGCCGCAGAATCAAGCTCTATGATATCCGCGCCGCCCTGAGCAAAGCCGGGAGCATCCCCCTCGTTTGGCTGCAGATCATCGCTCGTGCTCACATGCTCGGGACTCCTGAGCGCAGCCGCAGCTGCGACGATAACGGCAAGGCAGGCGGCCATGGACAGGAGCTTCGTCACCATCCTGCCGGTCTGCTTTCTGCGGCGCTCCGCTGCTATATCCTCGGCTTCTATATTCTCAAGGATGCGGCTGCGCATATCGTTGGTAACTTTAATACGGTCCATTATTTCATCATAGCGCTTCATCGAAGTCGTACTCCTCCCTGAGAATTTCCCTGAGCCGCTCACGCCCACGGTGCAGGTCGGAGCGGACTGTCGTTTCCGGGCGTTTGAGGATATTGGATATCTCTCTTACGGAGCAGCCCTCGTGATAGAACAGGTGGATGACCTCGCGGTACTTGACCGGCAGGGACTTCACGGCCTCCCAAGCAAAGGATAGGTCATCGCGCTCATCAGCGGCAAGCTCCTCATTCAGTTCGTCCGTTTTCCTTATGGAGTTATAGTCGAGCCTGTTTTTGCTGAGGTTTGCCGCGACGCGCAGCAGCCATGCCTTTTCGTGCGCGGCGCTTTCAAAAGCCGGACCGGTCTTGAGGTACTGGATAAGCGTGTCCTGAAGTATATCCTCGGCGTCGCTCATGTTGTGCAGGTATGAATAGGCATAGCGCAGGATGCTGTCACCGTAGGTATCGAGAATATACTCGGCGCGCTCATTTATGGCCGCGCGCTCCGCCGCGGCGGTGACAGGCGCGCTGTAAAGCTTTGCGGCAAGTCGGAATATACCGGCAAGCGCATTGCACACTTCACGCCAAAACCGGCTCAGGCACTGGCCAAGCATTTCAGAATACATGCTGCATATCGCTTCCAAGTCAGGTTCCCCCGTTCTTTCTTTACAGAGTCAGATATTCCGAATTACTATCAGCCAACAGCGGACACAAGCGCCGTCATTTCATCTGCGGTCAGTCCCGCTTCGGACGACACGGAATAAGTAAAACCGTCGTTTGTCCATACGGCAAGCTTCACAAGCCCTGCATCACCCTTGAAGAGCACGTCAAGGTTTCCGACACTCACGGTCTCGGTCTCGGCATATTCGTTATAATCGCCGCTGATGTCCTCGCTGCCGCGCGCCTTGCGGATGCGTCCGGTCTCGTCCACACCTTTCATGTAGATGACCTCGAGCATCTCATAGTTCATCGCGCGGTAGATTTTATTATTGGAGCTTCCGATGGCGTCAGGCAGAGTGATATCAAAGCCGGTCTGCGCTTCCGCTTCGGCGAGCGTGTCAAAATCTGTAAACGGATTCGGCATACCGATAATATCAGGCTCGTCGTTGTCGGTGCTGCCGCAGGCTGCGAGCGGAAGGATGGTCAGAAGCATCATAATTACCGCAAATAATCTTTTCATTGTCTTTTCCCTTTCATTTTTCATATCTGTTTTAAGAGCAGTACATTTACTGTTCTGCCCTATATACAGATGGGAAGGCCAAAAGGTTGCAGTCATGCGAAAAAAATTTTGCCCTCGGAGCGGATTTACACCGAGGGCTGTTTTCACGGGGCGAGTTTATATTTATGCTTGTCCTCTTCGGTTATCTCTCGCAGGACGCGGCAGGGGTTGCCGACGGCGACGACGCCCGAGGGGATATCGCGCGTCACGACGCTGCCCGCGCCGATAACGGTATTGTCGCCTATCGTCACGCCGGGCAGCACAGTCACACCCGCACCGATCCAGACGTTACTGCCGACGGTTATCGGCAGGGCCATCTCAAGACCGGCGTTGCGCTGTTCAACATCCAGCGGGTGTCCCGCGGCAGAGAAGCAGCAGTTCGGCGCGATAAACACGTGATCGCCGAAGGTTATTGGGGCGCAGTCGAGTATCACAAGATTGTGATTGGAATAGAAATCATCGCCGACGAAAATATTATACCCATAATCGCACCAGAACGGCGCGGTGATGCGCAGGCCCTTTCCGGCTTTGCCGAGGATGCCGCGCATTATCTCGTCCTGCTGGTCAGTGTCCGAGGGCAGGCAGAGATTATAACGGTGGCACTTGTCCTTACACTCGGCGCGCTGACGCGCAAGCTCCTCATCATAATTGGCATCATACAGAAAGCCTGCCGCGGCCTTTTCACGCTCTGTCATAGTACACACTCTCCGCCGATTTATTTTGTTCCAGTCGAGCCGAAGCCGCCGCGGCTGTCATCTCTGAGCTTACCGACGGTGACGAACTCAAGCTCAGGCTGCCGCTCCATGATGCGGAACTGGCAGATACGCTCGTTCTTCTTTATATGCGTATCCCGCAGGGCATAGACGGGAGCCTTCCACTCGTCCGCATCCCCGCAATAGGAGTTATCGACAACACCGACGCTGTTGGTCAAGATCACACCAAAGTTTTTGAAGGTACTGCTGCGTGGGGCGATATGTGCTTCATAGCCCTCCGGCAGAATCATGCCGACGCCGAGACGGAGATAACGGAATTCCCCCGCTTTCATCTCGACATCCTCCGCTGAGCGAAGGTCGATCCAGTCACCCTTGGCTATCTTGTCTATTTTCGTGATCTCATCGTCAAAATATTTTATAAACAGCTGCATTGCTAAACACTCCGACTTTTGTATTTATTGACATCCTTGACCGGTATAGGTAAAATATAAATATCAATGCCGATATAATATCACACACGGGAGGACTTTTCCATGCCAAGTTTTCAGGATTTTTATTTTCAGTCAAGCACCGGCAGAACCAGTATACACGCGCTCAAGTGCGTTCCGGACGGCAAGCCGCGCGCGGTAGTGCAGATAGCCCACGGCATCGCCGAGCATATTGACCGCTACAGGCCATTCATGGAGTTTCTGGCAGATAACGGCTTTGTCGTCGCTGGCAATGACCATCTCGGTCACGGCAAGAGCATACGCGTCCCTGAGGAGCAGGGCTTCTTCGCCGAGAAAGACGGCTGGTGGCGCGTCGTGGACGATATGGACAAACTGCACGATATCATGTCCAAAGAGTATCCGGAGCTTCCCTACGTGCTCTTCGGGCACAGCATGGGCAGCTTCCTCACGCGCACATACCTTATAAAGCACCTGGATAAGTACGACGGCGTCATACTCAGCGGTACGGGGCACCAGAGCCCGGCGCTCGTCCTCGGCGGGAACGCTGCGGCCTCGGTCATGGCAAAGCTCAACGGTGCTATGGGCGACGGCACGAAGCTCGATTCGCTGGCTTTCGGCACATACCTCAGCAAGATAGAGAACCCGCGCACGAAGTTCGACTGGCTCTCCCGCGATGCTGAGCAGGTCGACAAGTATATCGCCGATCCCCTCTGCGGCTTTATCGGAAAAAGCGGGCTGTACCGCGATATGATGCAGGGGATAAAGTTCATAACGAATAAAAATAACATCGCACAGATGAACAAGGAAAAGCCCGTGTACTTCATGTCCGGTGACGGAGACCCCGTCGGCGACTACGGCAAAGGCGTTGAGCGCGCGTACAAAGCCTTCTGCGACGCGGGACTGCACGATGTGTTAATGCGGCTCTACCCTGGTGGACGCCATGAAATGCTCAACGAGACGAACAAGGAGCAGGTATACCAGGATATCCTCAGCTGGCTAAACGAGAAAATCTGATTTGTATACAAGCAAAACCGCTTCCCTTCCGGGAAGCGGTTTTTGTTATTTCAGGTATCGGAATTACTCTTCCTCAGTCTCAGGGGCAACGCCGGTAGCGGTGCCGTCTGCGCCGACTTCGTAAACAAGAGCGTCCTCGCCGTTGTCATCGGCGTACTCCTCTTCTTCGACCTCTTCGACCGCAGCGGGTGCGGGCTCGGACAGGGCACGGATGGAGAGGGATATCTTGTGCTTGTCATCGTCGATAGCGGTGATCTTCGCATCAACGACATCACCGACGGTCAGGACATCCTCGGGCTTGCCGATGCGGCGGTTGGCGATCTGGGAAATGTGGATCAGGCCGTCAACACCGGGGAGGACCTCTGCGAATGCACCGAAGGGCATGAGCTTGACAACGGTAACGGGTGCGACATCGCCCACGCCGTACTTGTTGACGAACAGCTCCCAAGGATTGCCGTTGGGATCCTTGTAGCCAAGGGAGATCTTGCGCTTTTCCTTATCGAAGGAGATGACGTAAACGTCTATCTCATCGCCGACGGAAACGACCTCGGAGGGCTGGTGGATGCGGCCCCAGCTCAGCTCGGAGACATGAACCATACCGTCAATGCCGCCGATATCGACAAATGCGCCGTAGCTGGTCAGGGACTTGACGGTGCCATGATACTTCTTGCCGACCTCGATCTCGTTCCAGATGTTCTCGATGTGCTCGCGGCGCTCGGCCTGTGCAACACGGCGGATGGAGCCGACAACGCGCTTGCGAGCCTTGTTGACCTCGGTGATCTTGAGGCGGACGGTCTTTTTAAGCAGCTGAGCCAAATCGGCCTCGCGGGGCAGATCGGTCTGGGAGGCGGGAACGAACACGCGCACGCCCTTGACATTGACGACAACGCCGCCCTTGTTCTCTTCGGTGACAACACCTTCGAGAACGGACTCGTTATCGACAGCTTCCTCAACTGCGTTCCACATCTTGGCAGCGTCGAGACGCTTCTTAGAGAGCATCGCGGTGCCTTCGACATCGTTGACTCTGACAACAACGGCTTCAATGGTATCGCCGACCTTGACTGCATCTTCAACCTTGATGCCGTCGTCAGTGAACTCGGAAGTCGGAATGAAGCCGGAATACTTGGCGCCCAGATCGACACTGATCTCGGTGCCGGTAATAGCAACAACAACGCCGGTTACCTTATCTCCATTATATATAGTTTTGAGAGTCTCCTCCAGCATTTCATCGAAGGACTTTTCCTTCTCAACTGCGGATTCTTCAACTTTGATTTCGTCGCTCATTTTGTTTCTTACCTCCTTAATTATCCACGCCGGGGTGGATGCACCGGCCGTGAGTCCCACTGTGTCAGCCGTTTTCAGCCTGTCCATATCAAGGGCATCCGCCCTTTCAATAAACTCTACGCACGGACAATGCTCCCTGCATATCTCCGCAAGATGCACACTGTTCGCGCTGTGCCTGCCGCCGATGACAACCATGGCGTCACAATCCGAGGCAAGCCTGGCCGCCTCCTCCTGACGCGTGGACGTAGCAAGGCATATTGTATCAGATATTTCCGGATTTGTACATCTTTTTTTTATAACATTGCAACATTCGGTAAAATTACTGTTGGTCTGTGTCGTTTGAACGACAAGTGTTATGGGTTTTTCCCAATAGCACGGATTTTCATCCAGCCACTGCTCGAGTTCTGCCGCATTTTCAACGACTTTGTGCTCCCCGCACCAGCCACATATGGCCTCGACCTCGGGGTGGTTGCGCATACCGATGACAACGGTGAAGCGGTTTTTCTCCTTTGCGGCGGTGACGATCTTATGTATGGCCTTCACCTTGGGGCAGGTTGCGTCATGTATCACGGCCCCGGCCTTTTGAAGCTCTTCATACACCTCCGGTGACGCGCCATGCGCGCGAATGAGCACATCCTCGCCGGGGTTTGCATCACCGGGGCTTTCTATGACGCGCAGTCCTTTTGCGGTCAGCTCGCGCACAACATCCTCGTTATGGATAAGCTGGCCGAGGCTTGCACACTTTCCCTTCTCCTCGAGCAGTTTCTCCGCCATGCCGACGGAGCGGTTGACCCCAAAGCAGAAACCGGCGCTCTGCGCCACTTTTAGTTCCCTCATAGCTCTTACTCCTGCTTCGGGCTGAGACGGTCAATAACAAGCTCAGCGAGCACAGCGGCGCTCTCATCAAAGCTCAGACTGCTGGTGTCAACATGCACGGCGTCCTCCGCCGCGCGCAGCGGAGCCGCAGCGCGCTTGGTGTCCTGCTCATCGCGGTACTCGATATCCTTCAGAACCTCGTCAAAGCCCGCGTTTACGCCCTTGGCCTCAAGCTCTAGCATGCGGCGCTTCGCACGCTGCTCGGCGCTGGCGGTAAGGAATATCTTGAGATCGGCGTCAGGGAGAACAACGGTGCCGATATCACGCCCGTCCATGACGACATTATGCTCCCGCGCAAGCTTACGCTGCATCTCAAGCAGGAAGCTCCTGACCGCAGGCAGTGACGACACATCCGACGCACAGATGGATATCTCCGGCATACGAATCGCTTCTGAAACATCCTCACCGCCGAGGAACATACGCTGCTCCCCGGCTGCGTTATAGCGCATCTCGATGGTGAGCTTGGGGAGCAGGGCTTTCACTGCGGGCTCGTCATGCCGGTCTATGCCCGCGCGGTAGGCTGCCAGACCGACCGTGCGGTAGATTGCGCCGGTGTCGACATATATAAATCCGAAGTCCGCGGCGAGCTTTCTCGCCATCGTGCTCTTACCTGCACCGCTGGGGCCGTCTATAGCAATAGAATAAAAGTCTTTCATTACTGCGTCTCCGTTCATATTGAATTGCCGGCAACATAGCCGGTCGACCACGCTATCTGAAGATTGAAGCCGCCGGTATAGCCGTCAAGGTCAAGCACTTCACCGGCAAAATACAGCCCCGGCATGAGCTTTGACTCCATTGTGCGGGGGTTTATCTCCTTCGTGCTCACGCCGCCCGCCGTAACTATAGCCTCATCTATCGGCCTTGTCCCGGTCACCGACACCGGAAAAGCCTTGAACAGATGCAGCAGCTTCATGCGCTGCTCATGCGTGATGGCGTTCACCTTAGTGTCCTCCGGGATGCCAGACAGGCGGACGAGCACTGGGATCATGGTGCGCCCGGCAAGATCGGTCAGCGCGTTCTTGAATTCCTTATTGGAGTACTTTTCAAAATCGCGCAGGATACGCGCATCGAGCTTCTTTTCGTCAAGCCCCGGCTTGAGGTCAATTTCAAGTCTGTACGCAGCCTTGCCCATATTGCGCATATGAGCGCTTGCCGAGAGCACCAGCGGTCCGGAAACGCCGAAGTGCGTGAAGAGCATTTCGCCAAGCTCACGGTATATGGGCTTACCATTTTCATAAGCCGAGAGCGTCACATTCCTGAGTGAGAAGCCCTGCATCTCGGCGCAGTATTCATCTCCGCTTTCAAGCGGAACGAGCGATGCCCGTGTCGGCGTCACAGTGTGCCCGAAGCGGCGGGCAAAGCCAAAGCCGTCGCCGGTAGAGCCGGTCAGCGGATAGGACAGACCTCCGGTACACACCGCCGCCGCGCGGCACGGGATGAAGCCCTGATCCGTCGAGACGCCGGACACACAGCCGCCCTCCGCCGCGATGCCGGTCGCGTGCGCCTGCATGAGCTTCACCCCAGCATTGCGGCAGAGCTTTGTCATAAGTGCGGCGACGTCGTTTGCGTTATCCGACTGCGGGAACACACGGTTCCCGCGCTCGGTCTTGAGCGGCAGGCCGTGCGCTTCAAAAAAAGCTATCGTATCCTCCGGTGAAAGGCGGTTCAATGCGCTGTAAAGGAAGCGCCCGTCCCCGGGAATGTTCGACATGAAGGTCTTAATATCACAGTTGTTCGTGACGTTGCAGCGCCCCTTGCCGGTTATCCTGAGCTTGCGCCCGAGCTGCCTGTTCGGGTCAAGAAGCGTAACAGAAAGACCGCGCTCCGCCGCGGTATACGCGCACATCATCCCGGCGGGCCCGCCGCCGATAACGACAAGATCGGTATATTCAAGATGCATATGTACTCACCGCTCCCCTTCCGGTCTGACGCGCTCAAGTTCCTCGGGCGTGAGATATCTCCACGCACCGGGCTTGAGCTCTCCGAGTTCCAGCGCGCCCTCGCTTATCCTTTTAAGGCGCAGAACCTTGAGACCAACTGCCTCACACATTTTTCTGACCTGCCGGTTGCGTCCCTCATGGATCGTTATCTCAAGCTCCGCGCCGCCCGGAAACAGGCTGCGCAGGCCGACATCCGCGCCGTCGACAACGTAGCCGTCAAGCTCCATCGGCTCGCGCAGGTACTCCATCGCGACTCCGATATCCTCACCCTCGACGCGCGTCAGGTATGTCTTATTCACACTGTGCGACGGGTGCATCATATAGTTTGCAAAGTCCCCGTCGTTTGTCATGAGCAGCAGCCCCTCGGAATACATATCGAGTCTCCCGACGGGGTAAACACGGCATGGCACGTTTCTGACAAGCTCGGTCACATCCCGGCGGCCCTTTTCGTCGCTCATTGTCGTGACATAGCCGCTCGGCTTGTTTAGCATTATGTAAACCTTATTCCCGGACTCGGGCAGCGGCCTGCCGTCCACGAGTATGGTATCCGTCGCCGGGTCGGCCTTCTCGCCTACCATGGCTGTGTGTCCGTTTATTTTGACACGCCCATCGTCGATAAGCGTCTCGGCGGCGCGGCGGGACATGAGCCCCGCCGCGGATATAAGCTTTTGGATTCTCTCTTGCATTTAAAGTTTTTCCTCCGAAAAACTGACAGTATGAAAACACGGGAATGACAGCACCGCGTCCCCGGCATAGACCAGAGGGCAAGATGCCGCTTCCGCTCCGTTTATTATAACGCTTAATGTGCCCGCTGTCTCCCCCGAATTTACCGGCGCGAACACAAATCGCGGAAGCTCCGCGCGCAGCTCGACCTCCTGCCCCGCTGGGGTGAGCAGCTCAAGCCTGCCTTGCGGAACAGCGGAAACCGTGCTTACATTACCGGAGATGACCGAGACCTGAAACGCGAGGTTATCCGAAAGCTCACGAAGAGTGTAAGCTGAATACACCCAATCGTAGAGGCGGACATGGTCGTTCCAGTCATCGGGGTCGGAGAGCGTCACGAATACAAAGCGCATACCGTCTCTCTCGCAGCAGCTGACAAGGCAGCGCCCCGCCGCCATTGTATAGCCGGTCTTACCGGCGACGCAGCCGGTACAACGATTGAGGAGCTTATTGTGGTTTACGTATGTTTCGCCGTTTATCGTTGCGCTGCGCGTACCGCAAAGCTCACGGAAAACAGGGTTCTCCATACAGTGCAGCATGAGCACGGCCATGTCGCGCGCGGTGGAATAATGCTGCTTATCGTCAAGCCCATGAGGGTTTGCAAAGCTCGTGTCATCCATGCCAAGCTCTGCCGCCCTGTGATTCATCAGGCGCACAAAGGCGCGCTCGCTGCCCGCCGCGTGCTCGGCAAGGGCAAGCGCTGCATCGTTCCCTGAGGCAAGGAGCAGCCCGAGCAGCAGCTCGCGCACGGTATAGTCATACCCGGCCTTGAGGTACATCGATGAGCCTTCGACTAAACAGTGCCGCGCCTTAACGTCGACTTTCTCGTCAAGCTCGCAGTTCTCAATGCATATGAGCGCCGTCATGAGCTTTGTCGTGCTCGCGATAAGGCGGCGGTCATCGGCGTTCTTTTCATATACGCAGCTACCGTCGGCATACATCAGTGCGCACGAAGCCGCGCTTACATTCGGTGTGCCCGAATCAGCATAAGCGTCCGCAGGGCATAGCCCGGTAATGAGCACCGCCGCGATGGCAAGCGCCACGATTTTCGACTTAATAATAAGCACCACCCTTCAGAAAATGGGCAGTGCTTATTATTGACAGGCGTGATAGATATTATTACTTTTTCTGCTTCTCGATGAAAGCGTCTACTCTGTCCATAACCTGCGGCACCAGATCAATGATACGATCGACGGTGTTGCTCGCAGGAGGAGTGACATTGACCATCCTGACGGTGCCTTCCTTGATGACGAGGAAGCCGATTGGGTCGATCTTGACAGCGGTGGCGTTGCCGCCGCCGTAAGGGCGGTCATCGCCGGACTTCTTGGCAGTGAACTCAACCCCGCCGCCGCCGAAGCCTACGCTTATCTTAGAGATGGGAACAAGTGTGATTCCGTCGGGAGTATAGATAGGATCACCGACAACGGTGTCGACCTTGAGAATGTTCTTGACACTCTCCATAGTGTTCTGCATAAGAGCTCCGATAGGGTTATTGTCCATTTGAGTCCGTCCTTTCCTCTGCCTGTATATTTTGTTCTGTATTGTTGTCTTTATTTATCTGACTGGTTTCCGCTTCATCCGTGTCCTTATCGAGTTCCACATCTACCTCGATACCGTCAGACACGATGCCTTGCTTTTTCTCGCGGCGGAGCCGACGCTTGTTCCGGATAAGTACCCCGAGCGCGCCGAACGCTATCGCAAAGAGCATATGCATGACCTGAGCGAGCCTTATCGTCGCGCACAGCTCCGCATCTACCTTCGTCTTATCAACCGTGAAGTCAATATCCGTCCGGATGTCCGAGTCCTTTACGATGAATTTCTCCTCACATATCGGGATAAGCGTTGAGAGCGCCGCATTGACATAGTTATAGGTCACGACGGTGTCATACGGATCGTCCCCGGCTGCAACATAGTGCAGCATGAACTTGTTCACGGTGACCTTGCCGAACTTGCCGATACCTTTGAGTACACGCTTAGCCAACTCAAACAGCTCTTCCTTTGTGAAGTTCAGCTTTTTCTTGGGCTTGGGTTTCGATTCTCTTTCTGGCTTGGGCTTTTTCTCTTTTTTCGGTTTCTTTTCCTTCTGCGGCGTGTCATCGCTCCCCGGCCTTTTGGGGAGGATCCGGAAAGAGAATCCGTTGGCCCGCGCGGCCAGCGTAAACTCACCGCCGATATACGCCGCGTCCGCCCCCACCGGCACATTGAGCACCAGCACGATCAGCAGCACAATGATCCCCAAGATGGTCAGGCCGACCGCCGGGAGGAAAACACACAGCAATATAAAGGCAGCAAGCACGGCCACACCGCCGAGGATAATCAATCCTGTCAATTACATCACTCCTCGCTTGCTTCTCCTGAAACATCATCTATGCTGAGCTGCTCGCCGTTTTCGGCGGCTTGCAGCTTGTCTATCGCTTCCTTGAGCTTGTCCATGCCTTCGCCTGCGCTGACCTCCGGCAGCGGGGGCAGCTCAGTCATGGAGCTTATGCCCATTGTCCTGAGGAACACATCCGTCGTGCGGAACACTGCCGGGCGCCCCGGGACCTCAAGCCTGCCGCACTCCTCGATAAGCCCGCGGTCCTGAAGCATGCTGACGGTATATGAGCTGTCAACGCCCCTGACCTGATCGACATACGCACGGGTGACCGGCTGGAAATATGCAACGACAGCAAGTGTCTCAAGTGCTGGCTGCGAGAGCACCGGGGGCTTTCTCTGCTCCAGCGCCTTGGTTATATACGCTGCATACTCCGGGGCGGAGCACATCTGCAGCTTGTCCTCAAGGCGGAGGATGCGCATGCCGCGGGAATTGGCGCTGTAATACTCCTGAAGCTCTGCCGCGGCGCACTCTATATCATGTTCGTCAACGCCGAGGATCAGCGACAGCCGCGCTATAGGTACACTGTCTCCTGCGGCGAAAAGAATGGCCTCAACAGCCGAAGTAAGATTAATCATACATTACTCAACGATCTTGTCAATTATACTGTCCATATCGCCGCCGACAAATTCAAGACTGTAGTCATTTTCGCCGCGGGTGATATGTATGCTGCCCATGCTGCAAAGCTCCAGTATGGACATGAACGCAGCCACCACCTCCGAGCGGGAGCGGCAGTCGCGGTAAATTTCATTTAAGCTGGCGCAGCCGT
This sequence comes from uncultured Oscillospiraceae bacterium, assembly GCA_934590505.1. Lineage (GTDB taxonomy): Bacteria > Bacillota > Clostridia > Oscillospirales > Oscillospiraceae > Limivicinus. Next base: position 9,527 of record CAKTPC010000003.1, on the reverse strand, counting down.
CGCGGAGCCTATGCAGTATCTGCAGGCTCTTATCACGGACGCTGTAGATGATGCGTCTGGGAACTGCGGCGCTGATATCGGGCTCCGGTGCCTTACCGCCGCGGGAGTAGATGGAATACATCGCCTTGAGCAGGTCGACCGGCTCATGCCGGTAGGCGTATTCCTTGCTCGACGGCGGGAGCGGCTCGGGCATTTTGGAAAAATACAGCATGCCTATCTCAGACGCTTTTTTAAGCTCCGGCAGCGCCTTCTGTATCGAGGCAAAGATGTCCCTGCACTTGAGCTGCTCAAGCGAGGCCATGAGCACTTCAAGCTCCGATACCTCTTCGTCCCCAGCAAGCAGGGTACGAGTCTTTATATAGAGCAAGTGCGCGGCCATCTGTACAAACTCGCTTGCGATCTCAAGATCCATGCTCTGCATTTTGTCAAGATATTCAAGGTACTGATCGAGAATATCCGAAATGCTGATATCGCGGATCTCTATTTTATTTTTCGACAGGAGGAGCAGGATCAGGCTCAACGGGCCTTCAAAATTCTGAAGCTCGTCCTTATCCCGGACAACGCCCTCCAGAAAGAAACTGGGATTATCCATTATCGCTCACTTATAAAACAGTTTTACGACCAGATCGCAAGCAAACTGAGCAACCGGAATCAAATTTGAATATATTGCGGAAACGACCGTGGAGACAGGCTTACCAAGAACGCCCGTCATCATGAGCACCATGAGGACGAGCCCGCCGTAACGCTCATAGCGCATGAGCTTATAATAGCTCTCATCACTCATCAAAGCGAACAGCACCTTTGACCCGTCCAGCGGGGGCAGCGGTATAAGGTTGAACACCGCAAGGCCAAGGCTCATATACGCCGTAAGCTCGATCATCTGGAGAAAATACCCGCCGACGTCACTTCCGCGCAGCGGGGCAAACAGCGCCCCATAGAGAAGCAGGAACACGAGCGTTATCAAGACATTGCTGACAGGACCGGCGATGGCCGTGATGGCCATGCCGCGCTTCGGGTTCTTAAAGCGGTACATATTCACCGGGACGGGCTTTGCCCAGCCGACGCGGAACACCAGCATCATCAGAAGCCCGACAGGGTCAAGATGCCTAATAGGGTTCAGGGTAAGGCGGCCGGCCTGCTTTGCCGTATCATCCCCAAGGCGATAGGCGACATAGCCGTGGCTCAACTCATGCAGGGTGATGCAGATAAGAGAGGGGATGACGCCGAGGAGAATACTCAGGAGATAACTGAAGTCCCAGCCGTCCCATACAGAGCTTAATCCGCTTATTTGAGTCACCCCCAAGATATTGTCATTTTAGCAAAATGCTCTACAAAATACAAGAGCATACGAGAAAATATGTGAAAAGTTTTACAGAAGCGCAGTTATTTCAGACAAAAGCACTTCCCTGCCCTGACCCTTTTCAGCAGAAAACGGGATGAGCTTCACATCCTCCGGCAGTTCGAGCGTCTCACGGATGAGCGCAAGGTTTGGCTCGATCTCGCTTTTCTTGAGCTTATCGAGCTTATTGGCAACAACTACAAGCGGATGCCCTGTGCTCTTGAACCAGTCGGCCATAGTCACGTCGTCCGCCGTCGGTTTATGGCGCGCGTCGACGATCATGACGCCGAGCTTAAAAAGACCCGCGGCGAAGAAATCCTCCATCAGCTTACCCCAGCGCTCGCGCTCAGACTGCGAGACCTTGGCAAAGCCATAGCCCGGCAGGTCTATGAGATAGAGCCTGCCGTCTATGAGGAAGTAATTGACGTGTATGGTCTTGCCGGGGGCGGAGCCGACGCGGGCAAAGTTCTTGCGGTTAAGGAGCCGGTTTATGACCGACGACTTGCCGACATTTGACTTGCCGGCAAACGCGACAGCCGGGATGCTGCTGTTAATAAACTGCTTCGGCTGCGCGGCGGATTTAATGAACTCCGCCTTATTGACGTTTAATGCGGGCATTTGAACCTCACTGACGTACCGTGCCGCACAGCTCCTGAGACTGGAGCGGGATGGACGGCTGGAGCGGTTTTTCCTTCTTTGCCGGGCGGACAAGGACGAGATCGAGTATCGAATCGACGTTTTCGGCAGTCACGAAGCTGAGCTGACGGCGGACGGTCTGGTCGATATTCTCAAGGTCGCTCTCGTTGTCTGCCGGGATGATGACGGTCTTGACCCCGGCGCGCAGCGCGCCCATGGTCTTTTCACGCAGCCCGCCTATCGGCAGAACGCGGCCGCGCAGGGTGATCTCGCCGGTCATGGCAACATCGCGGCGCACGGGCAGACCTGACAGTGCGGAGATGAGCGCAACAGTCACAGTGATACCTGCGGACGGCCCGTCCTTCGGGACGGCACCCTCCGGGAAGTGGATGTGTATATCCTTATTCTTATAGAAGTCCGGATCGATGCCGAGCGCTCTCGCGCGGCTGCGGATATAGGTCACGGCGGCTTTGGCCGATTCCTTCATCACATCGCCGAGATTGCCGGTAAGCTCAAGGCGGCCCGTGCCGCCAACAACGGCGGCTTCAACGTCCAGAACTTCGCCGCCGACAGAGGTATAGGCAAGGCCGCGGACAAGGCCGACCTCGTCACGACGGCGCATAGCCTCGGGCTTAAACTTGGCGGGGCCAAGCAGCTCCGCCACACCGCCCGCGTGCAGGGAAACGGACTTAAACTTTTCCTCGGCAATACCGCCTGCCGTCTTGCGGCAGATATTCGCGATCTCACGCTCAAGGTTCCTGACGCCGGATTCTCTGGTGTAGGAAGAGATGATCTCTCTCACTGCGCCGTCGTCAAGCTTGAGCTGGCTGGCCTTCAGACCGTGCTTGCGGCGCTGCTTCGGGATAAGGTACTGCTTTGCGATCTGCAGCTTTTCCTCATCGGTATAGCTGGGAAGCTCGATGATCTCCATACGGTCGAGCAGCGCTCTGGGTATGGTATCGGTCGTGTTGGCGGTCGTGATAAAGAACACACCGGACAGGTCAAAGGGGATCTCAAGGAAATTGTCGCGGAAGCTGCCGTTCTGCTCGCCGTCAAAGGCTTCGAGCAGCGCAGCCGACGGGTCGCCCCGGTAGTCGGAGGCGAGCTTGTCTATCTCGTCGAGAACCATCAGGGGATTGCATGAGCCTGCCTGGATTATTCCGCTGATGATGCGCCCCGGCATGGAGCCTATGTAGGTGCGGCGGTGGCCGCGTATCTCGGCCTCGTCATGCACGCCGCCGAGGGAGATGCGCACGAGCTTACGGTTCGTCGCCGCAGCGATACTCTGGGCGATGCTGGTCTTGCCCGTGCCCGGAGGGCCGACAAGGCAGATGAGCCCGCCCTTGATATCAGGGCTGAGCTGCTTTACGGCGAGGTACTCCAGCACGCGCTCCTTAACCTTATCAAGGCCGAAGTGATCATCATCGAGCTTCTTGCGCGCCTTGGCAATATTTACGGTCTCTTTCGTGGTCTTGCCCCAGGGTATCTCAAGGCAGATATCAAGATAGTTTCTCAAAACTGCGGCCTCGGAAGAGCCGAAGGGCTGCTTCTGCAGGCGGCCAAGTTCCTTGAGGAGCTTTTCGCGTATCTCATCGCTCACCGGGAGTGCTTGGATCTTCTCGCGGTACTGCTCGATATCGTCATCCTCGCCGAGTTCGGACTGGATGGCCTTCATCTCCTCGCGCAGATAATACTCGCGCTGATTGCGCGCCATCGATTCAAGCGCACTGTCGTTCAGTTCCTTCTCGATACTGAGGATATCCAGCTCATGGTTGAGGAGCTTATTGATGAGCGCAAGGCGGCGCGTCGGGTAAAGCTCTTCGAGAATAGTCTGCTTATCCTCTATCGAAAAGTGAACATTCTGGGCAATATAATTTGAAACATATACCGGCTCGGGATTTGCAAGCAGGTTGAGTATCTGCTCATTGGGCATCTCGGGCTCATACTTGATATACTCGTCATACTGGGCAAGGCAGCTTCTCAGCAGCGCCTCACGGCGCGCGGGACTGACGCGCTCCTTCTTGTCCTCAAGCGGCGTGACTATCGCGGTATAGCCCTTGGGGTCAGTATTTAGACTTCCGGCGACGGCGCGGAAAATGCCCTCGACCATGACGCGGCAGACATTGCCCCTCGGCTGACGCAGCTGCTGCCTGATGCGGCAGACCGTGCCGATATGGTATACCTCGTCCTCCTGCGGCATATCCGCGGTGAGGTCCTTCTGCGCGGTCAAAAAGATGACCTGATTATTCTTGACCGCTCTCTCGAGTGCTGTGATAGAAGCCGGGCGTTCAACATCAAAGGTCAGCATCATGCCCGGGAAAACATGCAGCCCGCGCAGGGGCAGCATGGGCAGGGCAGCATAGCCTTGTGCAAGTAATTCTTGATCTGTCATATTTTTTCTCCTTTCCGGAGTTCTATGTGCTTATTTTTAGCCGTGAATGACCTCGGGGCTCGTGCCGTCCTTGACGCACTTTTCGGTGATGAGAACTTTCTTCGCCGACTTATCCGAGGGGACGGAGTACATGATATCGGTCATGACGCCCTCCATGACGCTGCGCAGACCGCGCGCGCCGATCTTCATCTCTATCGCCTTATCAGCTATCGCTTCAAGCGCCGCGGGCTCATACTCAAGGTCGACCCCGTCATAGGACATGAGTGCCTTATACTGGCGGGTCATGGCATTCTTAGGCTCGGTGAGTATACGGACAAGATCGTCGCGCCTGAGGCTCTGGAGCGTTGCAACGACCGGCAGACGGCCGATAAGTTCCGGGATGATGCCGAACTGGAGCAGATCGTGCTGCTGCACCTGCGCCATGATCTCGCCAACGTCACGCTCGGTGCTGCTGGTGATATCTGCACCAAAGCCCATGGTCTTTTTATTGGTGCGCTTCTCAATGATCTTATCAAGCCCGTCGAACGCACCGCCGCAAATGAAGAGGATGTTGGTGGTGTCCACCTGGATAAACTCCTGGTGCGGGTGCTTGCGTCCACCCTGAGGGGGAACGTTCGCGACTGTTCCTTCAAGCAGCTTGAGCAGCGCCTGCTGCACGCCCTCGCCGGAAACGTCTCTGGTTATGGATGTGTTCTCGCTCTTACGGGCGATTTTGTCTATCTCGTCGATATATATGATACCCTTCTCGGCTCGTGCGACGTCAAAGTCCGCCGCCTGAAGCAGCTTGAGGATGACATTCTCAACATCCTCGCCGACATAGCCGGCCTCGGTAAGAGTCGTAGCGTCGGCTATCGCAAAGGGAACGTCGAGCATCTTCGCCATCGTCTGGGCAAAAAGGGTCTTGCCGCTGCCGGTAGGTCCGATAAGAAGGATATTGCTCTTCTGCAGCTCAACGTCGCTCTTCGCGGAGTGAAGGATACGCTTATAGTGGTTATATACCGCAACGGCCAGAACGATTTTGGCGCGCTCCTGGCCGATAACATACTGATCCAGATTTTCCTTAATTTCTTTAGGCTTCGGCAGCTTTTCGAGAGCGAGAGGAAGTCCGTCATAGCCGGGCACGGTCTCGGGCTCGTCATATTCACCGACTATGTTCATGCACATGCGCACGCAGTCATCGCAGATATAGCAGTTGTTATTGCCGGCTATCAGGCGATTGACCAGCGACTGCGGCTTGCCGCAAAAGGAGCAGCGTATGCTCCGTCTGTCTTCATTCTTTGCCATAAAAACTCCTGTCCCTGCATCCGTATGCACAGCACACAGCGCAGTATAAAGTATGGGGGAACAGCTATTGTCCCCCCATAACGGTAAAATCAGCGCTTGTAGATTACCTGATCGATAAGGCCGTATTCCTTTGCTTCCTCGGCGGTCATGAAATGATCGCGCTCGCAGTCGGCTTCGATGGTCTCAACGCTCTTGCCGGTGTTCTCAGCAAGGATCTTATTGAGGCGTTTCTTTATCTTCAGTATCTGCTCTGCCTGGATCTGTATATCAGTGCACTGACCTTGACTGCCGCCGGAGGGCTGGTGGATCATGATCTCCGCATTCGGCAGGGCAATACGCTTGCCCTTTGCGCCGGACGAGAGGAGGAACGCGCCCATCGAGGCTGCAAGGCCGACACATATCGTGGACACGTCGGGCTTGATATACTGCATAGTGTCATATATCGCGAGGCCTGCGGTAACGCTGCCGCCGGGGCTGTTGATATAAAACTGTATGTCCTTATCGGGATCCTGCGCTTCAAGATACAGAAGCTGTGCTACGATCAGGCTGGCGGTAGTGTCGTTCACTTCCTCGGAAAGCATAATGATGCGATCATTAAGCAGTCTGGAAAAGATGTCATACGAACGCTCGCCGCGGCTGGTCTGTTCTACAACATAAGGTACTAAACTCATTGTATTAAACTCTCCTTTAAAATATCAGCATCCAAGAGAGCATATCCTTATTCCCTGAGAATTATTCTGCCTTGGGCTCTTCATCCGCAGGCTCAGCGGCTTCGGCGGTCTCGGTCTCCTCAGCCTTCTTCTCTGCCTTGGGAGCTCTGGGCTTTCTCGCCTTCTTGGGCTTCTCTTCTTCCTCGGCAGCCTTGACCTTTGCGCTGTCAACGATGAGGTTGGTCGCCATTTCCTTGAGCTGCTCGGCCTTTATGAAGGCTTCGCCGAAGTAGTTCTTAAGCTGGTCGGCAGTGGCCTTGACGTCCTCAGCGACCTTGTTGAGATACTCATTGAAGGCTTCCTCGGTAACTTCGAGCTTCTCCTCGTCCTTGATCTTGTCAAGCAGCAGATCGGTCTTGACCTGGAACTCGGCTGCGGGACGGATGTTGTTCTCGACGACCTCATCAGACAGACCCATCATTTCCTTGAGGTTCTCAAGGGGAACGCTGCGGTCGGTCATGCCGAAGTTGGAGGCATAGTCACGGATGGTCTGCTCGACCTTCTCAAGGATCATGCACTCGGGGATCTCTGCCTTGAGGTTGTTTACGGCCTGCTTGAGGACATTGGCGCGGAAATCGTTCTCGGCCTCGTCCTTCTTGCGCTTCTCAAGATTCTCGCGCAGGCTACCCTTGTACTCGTCAATGGTGTCGAACTCGGAAACGTCCTTTGCGAACTCATCATCCAGCTCGGGAAGCTCAGGAGTGGTGATGCCGTTGAGCTTTATCTTGAAAACGACGGCTTTGCCGGCAAGCTCGGGAGTGTAGTTCTCGGGGAAGGTGATGTCAATATCCTTCTCATCGCCGATCTTCATGCCGACGATCTGATCCTCAAAGCCGGGGACGAAGGAATTGGAGCCAAGCTCGAGAGAGTAACCCTCGGCCTTGCCGCCATCGAAACGCTCACCGTCAAGGTAACCGTCAAAGTCGATATCGACAGTGTCGCCCATCTCGGCGGCGCGGTCGTCAATGTCGATCATACGGGCGTTGCGCTTGCGGACGGAATTGAGCTCATTGTCAACATCCTCGTCGGAAACGCTTTCATCCTTGCGCTCTGCTTCGAGACCCTTGTACTGGCCGAGAGTGACCTCGGGGTAAAGGGTAACTTCAAAAGTATAGGAAGCGGTGCGGTCATCTGTCACGTTCACATCGACGATGGATGGAGTGCCGACCATGCGCAGCTTAGACTCATCAAGGCCGAACTCAAAAGCCTTGGGGGCGAGCTCGTCCATAGCGTCCTGATAAAAGACCTCTGCGCCGTACATGCCCTCAACGACAGCGCGCGGAGCCTTGCCCTTGCGGAAGCCGGGAATATTTATTGAAGCCTTGTTCTTGAGGTATGCGCCGTTGACTGCGGATTCAAACTCGGCAGCATCGGACTCTACCTGAAAAGTGGCGGTCTTATTTTCTTTGTTTTCTACGTTCTTCAGAATCATGGTTGATTTCCTCCTCTTTATGTGTCTGCACGCACTTATCTATGATAGCAGAAACTTACAGTAAAATCAATGACAAATTATTTAATAAAGCCTAATATGGCAGCTTCACAGGGGTAAAATCCACAAAATCTGCCGACACGAGCTTAAACTCCGTCCCGTCGCGCCAGCCGTTAAAGGCATAAGCGCAGCCTTTGCCGTGGATATGGCCGTAACAGCACAGGCGAACTTCATAGCTTTTGAGCAGTTCGAGTATCTCCTCGCAGCGATAGCTCTGAAACAGCGGCGGATAATGCAGGAACACGAGCTTTTTCTTGTCCCCCGCCGCCTTAAGTGAGGCTTCAAGGCGCATTATCTCGCGGCGCATGATCTTCGCGTCATGCGCGTCCCCCTTCTCTTCCTCATAAAACCAGCCGCGCGTGCCGCAGATCGCGTACTCGCCATAGTCAAAGCTGTTATTATAAAGGATGTCTATTGTAGTTATCCCGTTCTGCGCGAAGAACTTTTTCGCCTTTGCGGCGGTGCTCCACCAATAGTCGTGGTTGCCTTTCAATATTATCTTTTTCCCGGGCAGAGCGTCGATAAAAAGGAAGTCCTCCTTTGTCTCCTCGATACCCATGCCCCAGCTTATATCGCCGCAGATAACAGTGAGGTCATCCTCGCCGACTATCGAAAAGCCGTCCTTTAATTTTTGCGCGTGGTTCTTCCACTTTTCGCCAAAGATGTCCATGGGCTTGTCCTTGGCAAGGGAAAGATGCGTGTCTCCAATCGTATAGAGCGCCATAGTCAGAAAATGTCCTCCGAATAAACAGGGCTTGGGTGCAGATAATAATACCGTTTCCAACAAGGAACGGAGGTTATAGACATGAGCGACAAGAAAACCAAGAGCGTCATCCCCGGCGTCGGCTGCGACGTCACAGGCTGCAAGTACAACACCGTTGACTGCAGATGCAGCGCAGAGAAGATCAGCGTCCAGAACGAGAAGGCAAGCACCAAGGGCGAGACCTACTGCTCCACCTTCTGCCCGCGCGGCTGCTGCTGAGCAGCGTCAGGCCTGCGCTCCGCAAACCGGAAGACTCCGGTTTGCGGCTTGGCCGCGTACATATTCTCTTATTGAAAAGCGTCCTCAAGATGGTTTATCTTCGGGAAAAGCGTCCTCTCACCGTAAGGCGCGTATATCTCGATCACGTCAAAGCGCGGCTGAAGCTCCGTCCGGTGCGAGGCGAGCCAATATTCGGCGGTCAGGATCACACGCCGCTGCTTTGCCGGGGTCACAAATTCGCGCGCTTCGGCAAATTCCGAGTCCCGGCGCAGCTTCACCTCAACAAAGGCAATGACGCCGCCGCGCAGCGCGATGATGTCTATCTCTCCCGCGCGGCAGCGGAAGTTGCGCTCAAGGATAGTATACCCTTTGCTGCGCAGATATTTCGCCGCGCGCTCCTCGCCCCACGCACCAAGCTCCCGCCTCTCCATCAGTGCATTTTCCTCAGAAAGCTCGGGCGGTGCTCAGGCGACGGGCCGTATTCTCTGAGTGCTTCATAATGCAGCTTTGTGCCGTAGCCCTTGTGCTGCTCGAAATGATACTGCGGGTACTTCTCCGCAAGGTTGAGCATATATCTGTCACGGCTGACCTTCGCGAGGATCGACGCGGCGGCAATGTCCGTGCAGCGCGAGTCTCCCTTTACAATGCAGCGGCTCGGCATGGCTATGCCGGTGTTCCGGTTGCCGTCGATAAGC
>CAKTPC010000002.1 GCA_934590505.1 uncultured Oscillospiraceae bacterium | reverse complement strand
GACGGCCCGGAAATAACAAACAGCTTGCCCTTATCCTTCATCTTTTCCATCCTCCCCATTTTTATCTTCACAGCGCGCCGCAACGGTCTCCGGCGGCAGCGCCGATAAAATTACGTTCCCGCTGTCCATGACGATCACAGACTTGGTGCTGCGTCCGAACGACGCGTCGATCAGCAGGCCGCGCTCGCGCACCTCCTGGATCATTCTCTTTATGGGCGCCGACTCCGGGCTGACTATGGAAATGATGCGCCCGGCGGAGACAAGATTACCGAACCCGATGCTTACAAGCTTCATACCGTCCGCCTTACTCTATGTTCTGTATCTGTTCTCTTATCTTCTCTATCTCGGACTTGAGGTCAACAACAACATGGGCGATATCGGAGCTCTGGCACTTTGAGCCGATGGTATTGGCCTCGCGGTTAAACTCTTGAATGAGAAAGTCTATCTTTCTTCCGGTAGGAGAGCTGCCGTTTATCATGGTCTTGAGCTGGCTCATGTGGCTGCGCAGACGCACTGTCTCCTCATCGACCGCGACATGATCGGCGAAAACCGCGGCTTCGGCAAGGATACGGCTCTCTTCGATACCGGCTGTGCCGAGCACCTCTGCCATCCTTGCTTCGAGGCGGGCACGGTACTCTGCGACAGTCTTGGGACTCTCCTTCTCTATCTTCGTGACGAGCACGTCTATCGAGGCGAGCTTTTCCGTTACGTCGTCCCTTAGTTTTTCACCCTCGCGCAGACGCATCGCGTCGAAATCCTGAAGCGCATGCTCCGCTACCTCAACTATGCCCTGAGATATCGCCTCGGCGTCCAGGTCGTTCTTCTCGACCGTGAGCACGTCCGGGAATCTGCTGACGCTCAGCGCTGTCACGTCATCGGGAAGCGAATACTCCTCGGAAATGTGCCTTATCGCCTCAATGTAGCCGCGCAGCAGCGGCTCGTTGACCTTGACGCTCATGTCACCCGCAGCGGACGAATCAACGCTCACAAAAACATCGACCTTGCCGCGGCTTATGTGCTTCTGCACAACGGACTTGACAGCATCCTCAGCAAAGAGGAAGCTTCTCGGCATACGCACCGAGGCGTCCAGATACCTGTTGTTCACGCTCTTGAGCTCGACCGTGATCCCCAAGCCCTCGACAGTGCCCTTCGCGCTGCCGTAACCCGTCATACTTTTTATCATGTTCCCTCCAAGTTATTCCTCGTTATTGAATTGGATTATATCAAAGGTGATATTCTGAGTTTTCTTGATGCGCTGGCTTATGACGATTATCGCTGCTCCGAGCAGCAGCCCGATAAAACTCGCCAGAATGCAGATGCCCTCACTTGCCCCGGCGGAGTACGCGATGAAGTATCCCAGCAGTATCATCACTATCGGCAGAATATACACCAAGAGCGCCGCGCCGAATATCTTCGACGACTTGCTCTGGATTATGACCCTCTGCCCCGGCTGCGCGTCAATGAGGTTATTGGCAGGGGTCTTGAGTTCGCTCTGAAAAATGCAGCTTTCGCAGTTGCCGCAGTTGCTACCGCAGGCGGTGCCGCGTGTGACCACTACCTCCGCCATGCCGTCAGGCAGCCGCCTTGTCACTATTGCTTCCTGTGTCATCAGCTTACCTTCCTGATCTCTATCGATATCGTATTTTCGCCTATTGCACCGACGTCCGTGAACCCGTCGACATAGACCTTTACCAGCGGCATATAGGTGCCTGTAGATTCCTTATAATCCGTAAGGTCGGCGACCGCGCGGATGTTCTCGTCCTTTATCTGCGCCAAGGCCTCCGGTGTACCGCGCAGCAGGATCTCCTTGCTTTCGGTGATTATATCCGCCTCGTAGCCCTCGGTGGCGTTGATGCAGGAGAAGTTCGTGACCTTGAAGGTCTTTGTCTCAAGTCCGACTATCTCGACCGTCACCGTCGCCTTTGTGATGCCGGTGGTGTTTTTAAGTTCGTTATCTATCGGTATCGTGTAGGTCTCGGTAAAGGTGGAGCCGAAGTCCGTCAGGTCTATCGTCGCGAGGGTGATCTTGTTCATGCCAGCGAGCAGCGCCGAGTCTCCCGCAAGCGTCACGGATACAGGATCGATGGTGATCTTCGTATTCTCCCTTGTTGCGCCCGCGCCCTCAATGATGTTTACATCGAGGTTTACCTCCTTGAGCGTCAGCAGCGGGAGCGTCGCGGTGACAACGTCCGTCGAAAAGCTGATGCCGGTAGTGGAGCACGGTTCATTATTCGCGTCCATCAGCGTGAAGCCTGTCTCCACGGAATAGGTGCTGTCGACATTCTCCTTGCCGAAGGTCACCCATGCATACTCGACATCCTTCAAATATGCCTCGGAGCCTGTTATTGTGATCGTCGACGGTTCAAACACCGGCATCTCCGCCGTGTAGCCTTCGGCAAGAGAGCCGTCAAAGCTGCCGCGCACCTGAATGGATTTCGAGGTCTGCGCCGAGACCATGAAGTTTATCGTCTCGGGCGTCCGGCGGCTCTCGGAAAGCTTGCTCGTATCCGTGCCGTCGGGGTAAACTATTGTATACTGCTGCGAGGTGTACGCCGCGCGCGAAAGCTTGCTGACGTCGACCTGCGCAACGAGCTGATCCGAGCTGAGCGAGCCGACGATACGCCGCGGGCCGACAACCTCGACCGTCACTGTGCTCGTGTCCATATCGGTCACGACGAGATTTCTTGAATCCCTCAGGATGTCCTCGCCCACAAGCTCGACCTTGACGCCTCTGAACGTGGTCTTGGACTCGTCCGTCTCGACGCTTGTGACGTAAACCCATATAGCGAGGGACGCCAGCAGCGACACGATCATCCAGAACGCCTTGCTGTTATAAATTTTCTTCATCCTGCTTTTCGTCGACATTGGCATTTACCTTAAAGAAATTTCTGATATTGTCCATGAGACCGTGCTTTTCCGTGCTGTCCTCCTCGCGGATAAGCTCGCCCCTGAGCAGCTTGTCAAGCGCCTCACCGCTCAGGTGACGCTTCAGCATCCCGTCCATTGCGACGGAGATCGCCCCCGTCTCCTCGGAGACGACAATTATCACCGCGTCGGATTCCTCGCTCAGACCTATGCCCGCGCGGTGGCGCATGCCGAGATCCTTGCTTAGATTCGTTCTCTGCGTGAGTGGGAGCACGCAGCCCGCCGCCGCGATACGCCCGTCACGGATTATTACAGCGCCGTCATGCAGCGGAGCCTTGTTGAAAAACATATTCTTCAGAAGCTCCGCTGTCGTGTCGGCGTTTATGACAGTGCCGGTGCTGATGATAGAGTTCAGCGCGACGCCGCGCTCAAAGATAATGAGTGCGCCGGTCTTGGAGGCCGACATGTCGCAGCAGGCCTGAACCGTCTGCGATATCGCAGAGTCCATGACCGTGCCGCTGCTGCTGCGGCCCGAGGCGAAGCCGCTGCCCATGCGCTCAAGCAGCCTTCGCAGCTCCGGCTGGAACAGGATAAGCAGGGCGATCAGGCCGAGCTCTGCCGTTTTGCGCAGCAGGAAATTTATCATCGTCAGGCTGAAGATATCCGAACCCCACAGCGCAAGCAGAAAGACCACAAGCCCCTTTGCGAGATTATTGGAGTTCGTTCTCCTGACGAAGCCTATTGCTTTGTAGATAAGATAAGCAACGATTATTATATCAAGGAAGTCTGATATCCCCATCGTTGAAAGATAGTTCACAGACCTGCTCAGTCCATTGCTGAATACTTCCATATATGCTTCCCCATACAGACGTGCTAAACACGGCTTATATAATGTATCACTGTATTATAAAGCAAATTCTAAAAAAAGGCAACAACAATACGCATATCACTGTAACAATTCTCTCAGGATGGAGCAGCATTTTTTCACACACACCTCATCCGTGAACGGTGAGAAGCTGGCTCGTATCGTTCCGGTCTCCAACGTTCCGGCGCTCCTGTGCGCATACGGCGCACAGTGCAGCCCGCTGCGCACACATATGCCGCGCTCGGAAAGCTGCTGCGCAAGAGTCTCGCAGTCTCCGCGCAGCGGTCTGAATGACAGTACGCCGCTCTGCGTCCCCGGTGTGCCGCGGAAAATCTCAAGTCCTGCGCAGTCGCCGAGCCCGCAAAGCATAGTCTCCAGCATGTGCCCCTCGTGTGCCGATATCTCTTTCAGGCCGCGGGAGCGCACATAGCTTATGCCCTCCGAAAGTCCAGCAATTCCTGGGACGTTGTGCGTCCCGGCCTCCATCCTGTCGGGCAGGTACTCAGGCATGAGCTGCGGTATGCTGTCCGATCCGGAGCCGCCGCTGAGCAATGGTTCGCCCTCGGCGCCGCAGATGAGTATCCCCGTGCCCTGCGGTCCGAAAAGCGCCTTGTGCCCCGGCATGGCGATAAACGCCGCTCCGAGCGCCTGATAATCAAGCTCCAGCACACCCGCCGACTGCGAAGCGTCGAGGATGAACGGCACTCCCGCGCTCCTGCACATATCCGCTATCTCATACGCCGGCAGTATAAACCCGAACACGTTTGACACGTGCGTACATATCACAAGCTCCGCCGCCGGGAGTTTTTCCCGGAACGCCTTGAGTATCCCGTCCCTGTCAAACGGAGCCGAGGATGCAACGGCGATATCAGCGCCGAGCTGTGCAAGCGGGCGCGTCACCGAATTGTGCTCATAGCCCGACACGAGCACCCGCGTTCCCTCATGCGCAAGCGACCTTATTGCGATGTTAAGCGCGTGCGTTGCGTTCATCGTGAACACTATGCGCTCAGGCTCCGGGACATTAAAGAGCTCCGAGGCATTTTCACGGCAGCGGAAAACGATCTCCGCTGCCGTCATCGCCGGTACGTGCCCCCCGCGCCCTGGGCTTGCGGCACGGCGCATCGCGTCCGTCATCGCGCGCCCTACGGCCTCGGGCTTTATCATGGTAGTCGCTGCATTGTCAAGATAGATCACTTAGCCGCACCTCCGTATATTCACCGTTCTCCTCGCGTTTGAATAGCTTTCCGTTGAGCATATTGTTCTTTTTAAGAAGGGCTGCCGCCTCGCCCAAATGCCGGTAAAGGCTGACGGCGTATCCGCAGCCGCTGCCGCTCAGTCCCTGAGGGGCCTTGACCACAACGCAGCTTATCCCCTTGCGTTCGAGCAGCGCCGCCGACCGCTGCGCATAGGTCAGCGAGCGGCACATTATCAGGTACTGCATACTTTATTCTCCATTCCGCCGCAAGCGGCATTTTATAATAATCATATTGAAAACATATTGAAAAAGCACCGCGCAGCCCTTTGCTGTGCGGTGCTTTTCAAGCCTACAGGATCAGCGCACAGAATCATTACATCTTATGCGCCCCTGCTGCTCTGGTGTCTGACTTCAAAGCATAGTTTTTTGACTGACTGAAAGCAGCGCCGCATAATGCGACGCTGCCTCATAGTTTGTTCAATTACTCTATCAGAGCCACGGCGTGTGCCGCGATGCCAAGTCCCTCGCCGGTGAAGCCCAGCTTCTCCTCGGTTGTCGCCTTGACGCTCACGCGGTCAAGCTCCGTGCCCATCGCCTGCGCAAGTATCTCACGCATCTGCTGTATATACGGCGCGAGCTTCGGCCTCTGCGCGATAACAGTGCAGTCTACATTCCCTACAGTATAGCCGTGCTCGCGGATAACGCGCGTCACCTCGCGCAGCAGCTCGATGCTGTCCGCGCCGAGGAAGCGGTCGTCATTGTCTGGGAAAAGCTTGCCTATATCTCCGAGCGCAGCTGCGCCGAGCAGCGCGTCCATCAGCGCGTGGGTCAGCACATCCGCATCCGAATGGCCGAGCAGCCCCTTCTCGTACGGTATCTCGACCCCGCCGAGGATCAGCTTCCGCCCCTCGACGAGCTTATGCACATCATACCCATGCCCTATTCGCATTCCAGTCTCCCCTGTTCTTTATGATTGCCTCAGCCGTGACCATGTCGTTCGGCGTCGTGATCTTAATATTGTCCACATCCCCCATGACAGTGTGGGTCTTTATGCCCATGATATCCATGGCGGAGCAGTCGTCGGTTATCGGCAGCGCGTCCTTTGCGGCCTTTGTCAGTGCGCCCTTTATAAGGTCGGCATCAAAGACCTGCGGCGTCTGCACGCGTACAGTCCTGCCGCGGTCGACCGTACCGGTGACATTGCCGTCATCATCCACGACCTTCAGCGTATCGGTGCTCGGGATGACCGGAATGGAGGACATGTGTACGCTTGCGTCATATACGACACGGTTGATAACATCCTGCGTGACGAGCGGGCGCGCGCCGTCATGTATCGCGACGAGCTTCGCTCCCTTTTTGACCTCGGACACTCCGGCGAGTGCGGACTCCATGCGCGTGCTCCCACCTATTACTACCTTGCTGACCTTGCTCAGCCCGCAGTTGTGGCAGAGGTCCGCGACCTCCTCAAGCTTGTCCCTGCGCGTGACGATGATTATCTCCTCGATCAGAGGATTATCCTGAAACGCGAGTACCGTCCTCACCAGAACCGGCATTGGACCGAGCTTCATGAATATCTTGTCCGTACCCATGCGCTGGGAATTGCCCGCCGCGACGATGACCGCAGAACACTTCGGCGTCTCGTCCTTCTTCCTGAAAAGTGCCTTGAGGTTCATTTGCCTCCGTCCTTTCGTTTGAAAGTTCAGCCTTTGAGCTGTCTCTTTCTGTAGAAATTCATCATGCCGTCCTGCAGGTCATCAAGGTGCATCAGCATCTTGCCCGCGCCGTATGCCGCGCAGGAGACTGCATCATCCACAACAACGGTCCTGATGCCGGTGCTGCGCTCAATGAGCCTGTCTATACCGTAGATAAGGCTGCCGCCGCCGGACATGATTATGCCGTTCTTATCCAAGTCGCCGACGAGCTGGGGCGGCGTTCTCTCAAGCACAGTGTGTATCGCCTCGAGTATGCGGTTCATCGGGTCGACGAACGCTTCGATAAGCTCGGTGGAGCTGACCTGCACGGTCTTGGGCAGACCGTTTGAAAGGTCGCGTCCCTTTATCTCCTCAAAGCCGACGTCAGGACGGCGGATAACACAGCCTATGCTGCGCTTGAGTTCCTCGGCAGTACTCAAGCCGATGAGCAGCTCATACTTCTGCTTTATGAAGCGGACTATCGCCTCATCAAAGCTTGAGCCCGCGACCTTTATCGACTCACACTCCACGACGCCGCCGGCAGAGACTATCGCGACCTCGGTCGTGCCGCCGCCGATATCGATTATCATATGGCCGTCAGCCTTAGAGATATCGACGCCTGCACCCATAGCAGTCGCGACGGCGGTCTCAAGCAGATAAACCTTTCTCGCGCCTGCTTCAATCGCCGCATCGATGACCGCACGCTCCTCGACGCCCGTGATGGAACTCGGCACACAGGCAAGCACGCAGGGCTTAAAGAGGCTGAAGGAGGTTATGCGGCTGACAAGCTCGCGCAGCATCTGCGCGGTTATCTCATAGTCGGAAATGACACCGGCATTGATTGGGTGGATGGCAACGATGTTCGCCGGGGTGCGGCCGAGCATCTTCTGCGCGTCCTGCCCTATCTTAAGTATCTTCCCGCTGAACTTGTCCACCGCGACAACGGTCGGCTCTCTCGCCACGACGCCCTTGCCCTGCTCGAACAGCAGCGTGGAGGATGTACCCATATCAACAGCAATGTCTCTCTCAAACAGGTTCATTTGCTTTCTCCTATCCGTTTATTATTCCCGGTGCATCGCAGCTGCCGCGGCGTATACGGCCTTGCAGCCCGCCCTGCGCAGCACTCCGGCACATTCGGCCAAAGTTGAGCCGGTAGTGACTATATCGTCCACCAGCAGCACCGTTTTATTCTCCGCCGCCCCGCGGTCACAGCAGGCATAAACGCCTGCCGCATTTGCCTTTCTCGCCCGTGCATTTCCGGTGCGGGACTGCGGCGGGTTATCCTTGGTCTTTGTAAGCAGCCTTATGCACGGTATGCTGAGATTTTTGCCCAGCGCCGCTGCGATTATCTCTGCCTGATCATAGCCGCGCTTACGAAGTCTTTTGCGGCTCAAAGGTACCCATGTGATAATATCGCAGGAAATTTGTGTTTCGTCAATAGATTTTGCAATAAAATCCGCATAAATGTGTCCGTATGCCGTGATCCCGCTGAATTTATAGCGCAGCAGCGACTGTCTCACGCTGCCCTCGTAGTAGAGCGGAGCAATGCACAGCTCTGTGTTTTTAACGCCGCGCATATATTCTGCCTCTGGAACATACGACAGACTTTTTCTGCATGCGGCGCATACCTCGCCCTCGTCCCGGTCCACGAGCTTCCGACAGAACGGGCAGCGCGGCGGGTACAGCAGGTCGAGGAGGCTATCTATAACGCGCATCATTCGACCCCGCACAGCTGGCGCAGCCTCACGCGCAGCGCCGTATACCGGCGCGACTGCCGGTAGTTGTCGATCATCTGGTAAGCTGTCTGGTCGTCGCCGACGATTATGAGCAGCTTCTTTGCCCGTGTAACCGCCGTATAGAGTACATCGCGCGTCATAAGCATCTTTGAGCCCTGGCCGAGCGCCAGAATAACGGCTCTGTATTCGCTGCCCTGAGCCTTATGTACCGTCACAGCCCATGCGTGCTCAAGCTCTATGAGCGCGTCGAAGCCGTAGCTCGCGGTCTTTCCGTCAAAGCAGACGGTCAACGTCTCCTCGTCCATATCGATGGACTTTATAGTTCCGACATCCCCGTTGAACATCCCGGTGCCGGTCTCTGTACCGTTCTCGCTCTTCCATAGGATGTCATAGTTGTTGCGTATCTGCATGACCCTGTCTCCCTCGCGGAAAACAGCGTCGCCGAACAGCTTCTCCTTCTTCTCTGGAGAACGTGGGTTCAGCACCTCCTGAAGCTTTTTATTGAGGTTCATCGTGCCCATCTCGCCCTTGCGCGTGGGAGAGAGCACCTGAATGTCCTGCGGCGGAATGTTCATCTTCCCCGGCAGGCGCACAGCACACAGCTCTGTGATCGTTTCGACGGCACTGCCCGCCTGGAGACGCTTAAGTCGGAAGAAGTCCCCGGAGTTTTCGGCAAGGTCGGGATGCTCGCCGCGGTTTATCATGTGTGCGTTGCGGATTATCCTGCTGTCTCCGGTCTGGCGGAATATCTCCGTCAGGCGCACCGTGGCCACGACCTGACTGCGGATAAGCGCAGAGAACACGTTGCCCGGCCCGACCGACGGCAGCTGGTCGGCGTCGCCCACCATGATGAGCCGCGCATCCGGCGGCAGTGCGCGCAGCAGCGCGTCCATCAGGCAGATATCCACCATCGAGCACTCGTCAAGTATCACCGCGTCGCAGTCGAGCCTGTCGCTCTCGTCCTTTGTGAACACGACGCGGTCGTTGTCCTCGTCGAATTTTGCCCCCAACATGCGGTGTACCGTCGCGGCGTCGCGCCCAGTGAGCTCCGTCATGCGCTTTGCCGCGCGTCCCGTCGGCGCGCACAGCAGCGTCTTTATCCCGATTTCGTCGAACATTGCGAGTATCGCGCGGATAGACGTCGTCTTGCCGGTGCCGGGTCCGCCGGTTATGACCAGCAGCTGGTTTTTAAGTGCCAGCTCCAGCGTCTGCCGCTGCATCGGCGCATAGCTTATCCCCTGCTGCACTTCAAGCTTCTCCAGAAGCTTTGCGATATTCGCCCTGTCCCGGAACGTGCGGCGGCACATGCGCGCGAAGTTTTCCGCGGCGTTCGTCTCCGCCTCATATAGCTCCGGCAGGTAGCATGCGCGGCAGCCGGCTATCTCCTCGTACTTCATATCGCCCGATTCGATAAGCCCTGCGATACACTCGTCCACATCCTCAGGCTCCACGCCTATAAGTTCTGCCGTCGCCGCGGCAAGCTTCTCGCGCGGGATGAAGCAGTGGCCGTTTCCTGTATTGTGCACCAACTCGAACAGCAGTGCCGCGTCGATGCGTTTGCTGCTGCCGCCCTCCATGCCGAGTTCCAATGCCATCGTGTCGGCCTCGGCAAAGGTACCTCCGATGAGCGCGCTGCACAGCACATAGGGATTTTCCTTGAGCGTCTCCAAAGCCTCGTCGCCGTAGAACCTGTGCATGCGCATCGCGAGCACAGGGCGCAGCCCGAAGGAGCACACGAACTCCATCAGCATCCTGACGCCCGACTGCTGTCTGAAGCTTGCGGATATCTGTTTTGCCTTGGTCGAGCTTATTCCTTTTATCGCCGCGAGTTCGTCAGGCGAGGTGAGCATCACGTCAAGCGCCCTGTCGCCGAAACGGTCAACTATCAGCGCCGCCGTCGCGGGGCCTATGCCCTTTACGGAGCCGCCCGCAAGAAAATCATATATCGCGCTCGCACTCGTAGGCAGGATCCGCTGGGCAAACTCCGCCTTGAACTGCCGCCCGTGTACGCTGTGAGTCATCCACTGGCCGCTGATGATCATCGATTCACCCGCTGCAGCGTATGGGAAGCAGCCGACGACGGTCACATTCTCGCCGCTGCCGTCCCTCAGGCGCAGCACCGTGTAGCCGTTTTCTTCGTTTTTGTAAATAACCGCCTCTACGGTTCCGGACAGTTCAAGCAGATCGGTTTCCTGATCCATCGCCATTCCTCGCAGTCCTGATTATTTGTGGTTTATTTCTGAATTTGTTTTGCTTTTTCGAGCAGGGGCTTGAGAAACTGCCCGGTGTAGCTGCGTTTGCACTCGGCGCACGCCTCAGGTGTTCCCGAGAACACCAGCTCTCCGCCCATGTCTCCGCCCTCTGGGCCAAGGTCGATTATCCTGTCAGCGACTTTGATGACGTCAAGGTTATGCTCAATGACAACGACCGTATTCCCCGCCTCGACGAACTTGTCCAGAATGTTTATGAGCCGGTGCACATCGGCGATATGCAGGCCGGTCGTCGGCTCGTCCAGCACATATACGGTCGAGCCGGTGCTTCGTTTTGAAAGCTCGGTCGCAAGCTTTACGCGCTGCGCCTCGCCGCCCGAGAGCGTTGTACTCGACTGGCCGAGCTTCACATAGCCGAGGCCGACGTCGTAGAGCGTCTTTATCTTGTTGAGGATCTTCGGCTGGTTTTCAAAGAATGTACATGCTTCCTCAACGGTCATATCCAGCACGTCCGCAATGTTCTTGCCCTTGTACTTAACCTCAAGCGTCTCGCGGTTATAGCGCTTGCCGCCGCAGACGTCGCACGGGACGTACACATCAGGCAGGAAGTGCATCTCCACCTTTATGAGCCCGTCGCCGGAGCACGCCTCGCAGCGCCCGCCCTTGACGTTGAAGGAGAACCGCCCCTGACCGTAGCCGCGCAGCTTCGCATCCTGCGTCGAAGCAAACAGGTCTCGTATATCGTTGAACACGCCCGTGTAGGTCGCGGGGTTCGAGCGCGGTGTGCGGCCTATCGGGCTCTGGTCGAGCGCGATTACCTTGTCGACATTCTCCATGCCATCGATTCCCGCGCACTTACCGGGACGCACCTTGACGCGGTTCTTCTCCGCGGCGAGGGACTTATACAGTATCTCATTTATGAGTGATGACTTGCCGCTGCCGGACACACCCGTCACAACAACAAGCTCGCCCAGCGGTATCTCAACGTCTATATTCTTGAGGTTATTCTCACACGCGCCTCGGATGATAAGGCTCTTGCCGTTTCCCGCTCTGCGCTTATCCGGTACGGGGATGAACTTCTTACCACTCAGGTACTGCCCGGTTATAGACTCCGGACAGGCGCAGATATCCTCCGCCGTGCCCGCCGCGACTATCCTGCCGCCGTTGACGCCCGCGCCGGGGCCTACGTCGACTATCCAGTCTGCCGCGCGCATCGTGTCCTCATCGTGCTCGACGACGATAAGCGTGTTGCCGAGGTCGCGAAGCTGCTTGAGCGTCGCCAAAAGCTTCTCATTATCGCGCTGATGCAGGCCGATACTCGGCTCATCGAGGATATACAGCACACCCATCAGGCTCGAACCTATCTGCGTCGCGAGCCTGATCCTCTGGCTCTCGCCGCCCGAGAGCGTCGCCGCCGAGCGGGACAGCGAGAGATAACCCAGCCCGACGCTGACGAGAAAGCCTAATCTCGCCTTTATTTCCTTGATGATGCGCTCAGCGATCATCGCGTCCTTTTCGTTGAGCTCAAGTCCGTCTATGAATTCCAGCGCCTTGAATATCGAAAGCTCCGTAAACTCGGCGATGTTCATCCCGCCGACCGTGACAGCGAGCGCGGTCTTTTTAAGTCTGCGCCCATTGCACTCCGGGCACTTCACCTCGGACATACACTCCTCGATATCCGCGCGCATGGCGGGGCTCTGCGTCTCCCGGTAGCGGCGCTCAAGGTTATTGACGATGCCCTCAAACTCGCGCTTTATGACGCCGAAGCCCTCGTTCTTTTCGTATCTCAGCTGGAGCGCTTCGCCCTTCGTGCCGTAGAGGATCGCATCGAGCGCCTCCTTAGGCAGTTCCTTTATCGGGTCCGTGAGCTTGAAGTGATAGCGCTTTGCAAGCGCGTCAAAGTACATTCTCGATATCGAGTCCCCGCGTACATTGTTCCAGCCTGAGGCCGTGAGTCCCCCATCCATGATGCTGAGATTGGGATTCGGCATGATAAGCTCCGGGTCAATGAGCATCTGCACGCCGAGGCCCGTACACTTGGGGCAAGCGCCGTGCGGGCTGTTGAAGGAAAACAGCCGCGGCGTCAGCTCCTCTATGGATATGCCGCAGTCGTCGCAGGCGTAGTTCTGCGAGAACGTGAGCTGCTCCCCGCCGCCCGGCAGGTCGACATACATCAGCCCGCCCGCGAGCGAGAGCGCCGTCTCGGCAGAGTCCGTGAGTCGGCGGCTGATGTCAGGCTTTATCACAAGCCTGTCAACTATTATCTCTATATTGTGCTTCTTGTTCTTTTCAAGCTTTATCTCTTCCGCGAGGTCATATACCGCCCCGTCCACACGTGCGCGAACATAGCCGGACTTCTTCGCGTCCTCGAGCACCTTGACATGCTCGCCCTTTTTCGAGCGTATCACGGGCGCGAGTATCTGTATCTTCGTCCCCTGCGGCAGCTCCATTATCCTGTCGACTATCTGGTCTATCGTCTGCTGCTTGATCTCCTTGCCGCACTTCGGGCAGTGCGGTACGCCTACGCGCGCCCAGAGCAGGCGGAGATAATCATATACCTCCGTGACCGTGCCGACCGTGGAGCGCGGGTTCTTCGAGGTCGTTTTCTGGTCGATGGATATTGCCGGGGAAAGCCCGTCGATATAGTCGACGTCAGGTTTGTCCATCTGGCCGAGGAACATACGCGCGTATGAGCTCAGGCTTTCGACATAGCGGCGCTGGCCCTCGGCGTATATCGTGTCGAACGCAAGGCTGGACTTGCCGCTGCCTGAAAGCCCGGTGACGACAACGAGCTTGTCTCTCGGTATCTCAACGTCGATATTCTTGAGGTTATTCTCCCTTGCGCCTTTTATATAAATGCTGTTATGCAGCATGGTGTTTCTACGCTCCTTGCAGGTGATGTCTGTCTCCCGCCGCGCCATACGGCTGCGGCAGGAATCTATTTATTATACCCCAATCCGTGCCCTATTTCAACCACTGCTTTACCTTTTGTCTGTTTCTGTGGCAGCAGGTGCCAGATACATATTGACAGCCGCATTTGCAAATGCTACCATCAATACGGAGTACATTTTCGATACTGAAAGGAGATCACTATGGAAAAGACTACCAAATACGCAGGCACGCAGACCGAGAAGAACCTTGAGGCCGCGTTCGCCGGCGAATCTCAGGCACGCAATAAATATACCTATTTCGCAAGCGTCGCGAAGAAGGAGGGCTACGAGCAGATAGCCGCGCTCTTCCTCAAGACTGCTGAGAACGAAAAGGAGCATGCCAAGCTCTGGTTCAAGGAGCTTGCCGGTATCGGCAATACCGCCGAGAACCTGATTTCTGCCGCCGAGGGCGAGAACTACGAGTGGACAGACATGTACGACGGCTTTGCCAAGACCGCCGATGAAGAGGGCTTCCATGAGCTCGCGCAGAAGTTCCGCCTTATCGCCGCAGTCGAGAAGCACCACGAGGAGCGCTACCGCGCCCTGCTGCACAATGTCGAGACAGCCGAAGTTTTCGCGAAGAGCGAAGTCAAGGTCTGGGAATGCCGCAACTGCGGTCACATCGTCGTCGGCACGAAGGCTCCCGAGGTCTGCCCCGCCTGCAACCATCCCCAGAGCTATTTTGAGATCTGCGCCGAGAACTATTGATCGGATAACAAAACTGTTCAGCCCAGCCAGCGTTTCCATGACCGCTGGCTGGGCTGACTTTATATCTATTGTCATATTAAATACTTATAAAAATGGTAGATAACCGATTGACAAAAATAAGACACGTCTCTATAATACTCCCGGTTAGATACATCTACCGCCATAAGTATAACCCCCATGTGCCCAAAGGAGGACAAATGAAAACAATGTTCAAACGTTTTTACGCCGTATTTCTCGCCGTCATTATGATCGCCGCGCTCGCTGCATGCGGTCAGGCGGACACTTCTGCCGCGGCCGTGACTGCCGCCCCCGCCGAATCATCCGAGAGTCCGAGTGATGACCTCACTGTGAACGTCATGGTGCTCAACGGCACAACCGGCTTTGGCATGGCAAACCTAATGTATTCCGCGCAGAACGGTCAAGCCGCGCTTAATTATAATTTCAGCGTCGAGACGGACGCAAGCAGCGTTACGGCGGCGCTGATAAACGGCTCTGCCGATATCGCCGCCCTGCCCACAAACGCAGCAGCAGCGCTCTATAACAAGACCGGCGGCGCGGTCCAGGTCGTTGCACTCAACACCCGCGGTGTCCTGTACCTCGTCGCGGACAGCAGCCTTGAGATAAACAGCTTTGAGGATCTCCGCGGTCAAACCGTGTATGCC
This sequence comes from uncultured Oscillospiraceae bacterium, assembly GCA_934590505.1. Classification (GTDB taxonomy): domain Bacteria; phylum Bacillota; class Clostridia; order Oscillospirales; family Oscillospiraceae; genus Limivicinus. The sequence goes on along the minus strand of CAKTPC010000002.1, from coordinate 30,618 downwards.
CCCGCGCAGAACCCCACATTCATTTTTAAGTACCTTTGCGAGGCGAACGGCCTCAAGCCCGGTGAGGACGTGACCATTGACAACAGCTATGCCCAGCCCGCCGATCTGAATACCGCTGTCTCCTCCGGCGCAGTGCAGCTCGCTGTTCTCCCGGAGCCTATGGTGACCATCGCCCGCAGCGCGAATGACAAGTTGACCGCGGCGCTCGACCTCACCGCCGAGTGGGACAAAGTTGCGCCCGCCGGGAGTCTCGTTCAAGGCTGCGTGGTCGTCAGACGCGAATTTGCCGAGGCGCACCCCGCGGAGCTTGCGTGCTTCCTCAATGAGTATAAGGCCTCTGTCGAAGCTCTGAGTGCCGATATTCAGGGCAGCGCCGAGAAGATACAGGAGACAGACATTTTCGCAAAGGCCGCCGTCGCCGCCAATGCCATCCCCAACTGCAATATCTGCTTCATCGACGGCGCTGATATGCAGAGCGCGCTCTCGGCATTCTATGAGGTCATGTACTCCGTCGCTCCCGATTCCATCGGCGGCAATGTTCCCGGTGACGATTTCTACTGCGTCCTCGGATGAAGCTTGTCCGTTCAAAACCGTTCAAAACGCTGCTCGCGGTGCTGTTCTGGCTCGCACTCTGGCAGCTGCTCTCCGCGGCTGTCGGCAGCGCGCTGCTGCTCCCGGCTCCCTTGGCTGTCGTCAGACGGCTTTTTGAGCTTATGGGTACAACGGAGTTCTGGCGCACCGTGCTGCTCTCACTGCTCAGGATAAGTGCCGGGATTGTGTCCGCCCTTATCCTCGGTGTTATAACCGCCGTGCTGACGAGCCGCTTCGCGCTGCTTGATACGCTGCTCTCGCCAGTCATCAGCGTCATAAAGACGACGCCTGTCGCCTCCTTTGTGATCCTTGTTCTGATATGGCTCCGGCGCGACTATGTCCCGGTGCTCATCTCGGCGCTGATGGTGTTTCCCGTTGTGTGGAGCAATGTCTCTGCTGGGATAAAGAACGCCGACCACGGTTTTTTGGAGCTTGCGCGCGTGTTTGATTTCTCATTCATCAAAACCGCTCGGAGCATATATTTCCCGTCGGTGCTGCCGTATTTTCGCTCCGCGTGCTCAAGCGCGCTCGGCTTCGGCTGGAAAGCCGGTATCGCCGCCGAGGTGCTCACCGTGCCCGGCGTCTCGATAGGCCGCATGATCTATGAATCCAAGCTCTACCTCCAGACGATCGATCTTTTTGCCTGGACGCTGTGCGTCATTCTGCTCAGCTTCCTGCTTGAAAAGCTTGTACTGAGACTGATATCGGGAGGCGGGAAAAGTGCTTGAACTTAAAAACGTCTTTCTCAGCTACGGCGACCGCCGCGTACTGCGCGATCTGTCCTTCCGCCTCGACCCCGGCGAGCGTGTCGCCGTCACGGGGCCGTCGGGCTGCGGCAAGACGAGCCTGCTGCGCGTGATTGCCGGGCTGCAAAGCCCGGACTCCGGTACTGTCGAGCGCACGGCGCAGCGGCTGGCTTTCGTGTTTCAGGAGCCGCGGCTGCTGCCGTGGCTCACCGCCGAAGAAAATGTCAGGATCGTTCTGCCTGATACGCACCAAAATTACAGCTCCGCCGCTTGGCTCTCGCGCTTCGGCCTGAGTGACGCTGCGGATAAGCTTCCCGCGGAGCTCTCGGGCGGAATGCAGCAGCTTGTCTCCCTTGCGAGAGCGCTTGTCTGCGCCCCTGACCTGCTGCTGCTTGACGAGCCGTTCAAAGCTTTGGACGCCGCCGCGAAGCAAAACGCGATCACCTCCGTCTCTGATGGCACAGACGCCGCAATCATCCTTGTGACGCACGACGCCCGTGATGCCGAAGCCCTCGGCTGCCGTGTCATAGACTTCTCCGAACTGAATAACTAAGCTGTCAAAAACCCGCTCTGCACTCGAAACTGTGCAGAACGGGTTTTTATTGCCACTCTTATATTTTCTTTTTCCTCTGTTTCGGCAGCGGTGTCAGCTCTGCGGCCAATGGGAGCAGCTTTCCGACAAGTTCGCGGTTCTCAACGTCGAGGATATACTGTTCCTTCGCTCCCTCATAAGGGAAGCTGCAGTCCGCCCCCGCCATAAGCTCCGACAGCCCCGGCAGCTTCTTCACAAAGACCGTGTTGTCGCACACAGTCAGTACCGGCTTTCCGCCGAGATACACCATGTATTCGCCGAACATTTTCTTCGTGCCGATGTCTCCTGCGTCCTCTATCTGCTCGCAGACGAAATCAATATACTCCTTCGATGTTGCCATACCGTCTCCTCACTCGGTTATCTCTATCCGGTTGCCCTCGGCGTCGAGGATACAGCTTTCATAGTACCCATCACCGGTCACTCTCGGCCCGCTCACGACGGCATAGCCGTCTGCCCTCAGTCGTTCGGTGAGCGCATCGACCTCCCCGCGGCTGCCGACAGCAAAGGCCAGATGCGCAAAGCCCGTCCTAAGCCCCGGCTTATCCATGTTCTGAAGCTCCGGCGCGTTCATAAGCTCCAGCCGCGCACCGCCGTCAAAGCTCAGAAAGTATGAGTGGAAACCGGTATTTTTGTTGCGGTACATTTCTCCGGCACTCGCCTCGAAATACCGCGTGAAGAATTCTTTCTCCGCTTCTATGTCATTTACGTACATCGCCGCGTGTTCAATTCTCATCCTGCACCTCCGTCGTTATATCGTCAAATAAGCTCGGTTCTGTGTACGTCTCTGCCTTGTTATATGCCGCAGTCTCCGGTATAAAGTTCTCGCCGATACGGTAGTCTATCCCGGCCTTGCGCGCCTGACTGCGCTGATACGGCCGCCTGACATTATACACTTTCCCGTCCCTCACAAAGTGCGCACCCGTCTGATGAAAGCGGAACGGCACGTTTTTCTCAATGCACTGTCGGCGCAGCTCAAGCACCCAGTCATAGTCGCAGGGCCGCGCATCAATGCCAGACTCGCCGCCGACTGAGACCTCCTCAATATTATCGTCAAGGTACTTTGAGATATCCAGTCCCTCGAGAAGTGGAGCGGCGATGATCGACCGGTGCTTTATCGGCAGCGCGCGGAATATCGGCAGGCGGTAGTCTGCCATGCTCTGGTTCTCCACCGTACATCCGATCAGCACATTGTCGTAGCCCTTGCCCCAGTCCGACGGCAGGCATTCTTCTAACCTGTCGATGCGCTTGGTGAAGAAATAAAACCAGCAGTCACGCCGCTCGCGCATCATTTCCCAGCACTCACCGCGCCACTCGTCCGCGTCCTTCAGCAGAAAATCCGAGGTAAAGCAGGTGAACACTATCCTCCCCGGCGGTATCTTATAGCTCCCATTGCGCTTTCTTTTTACCGGCAGATCAAAGTTCCCCGTCCTCCGGCAAACGCTGCTCGCCTCCACTGCGCCGTACATCTCATCCTGCCTGTATACATAGCAGTACTTGCAGCCGGGACTGATCTTCATGCAGCCGTGCCACGGATTCCAGTCGGCATATATCTCGTTTTCCGCCATCATATTACCGCCTCCGTGCCCACTCATTCAATGTTACCATAATATAGTCCGTCCTAACTTCTGTCAATGACTGACAGTGCATACGCGGGTTGAGCATATAGAGCACCGCATATTTAAATTCTGCTTGAGTTTACTCTAAGGACAGGCTATAATTCCATATGAGAACAGGTTCTTTAAGGTTTTTCGCAATACATGTTTTATTTGCAGGAATTTTATGTTATGATTCATTATGATAAATTTCTTAACGCGTTTAATATCAGGAGGTGCTCTCTTGCAGTACACTCACAGCTATAACTCTCCGCTCGGCAGGATACTTCTCGCGAGCGACGGCGCGGTACTGACCGGGCTCTGGTTCGAGGGGCAGAAATATTATGCCGCGGCGCTGGACACTCAGCATGAGGAAAAGCCGCTGCCGGTCTTTGAGCAGACCAAAAGCTGGCTCGATATATACTTCGGCGGTAAAGAGCCCGACTTTACGCCGCCGCTCGCTCCCGCTGGGTCAGAGTTCCGCCGCGAGGTCTGGAAACTTCTCCTCGCGATTCCTTACGGTAAAACCGTGACCTATGCCGAACTTGCCGCGGAGACTGCGAAACGGCGCGGACTTTCGCATATGTCCGCTCAGGCGGTCGGCGGCTCGGTCGGGCACAACCCGATCTCGATAATCATACCATGCCACCGGGTCATCGGCAGCGACGGCAGTCTCACGGGATACGCCGGCGGTATAGACAGAAAGATCAGGCTGCTCTCTCTTGAGGGTGCGGACATGTCCGGACTATACGTGCCCGCAAAAGACACGGCGCTTTGAACTGAAATAAATATAGGAGGGATATGCGTGAAGAAAACTTTTGTGCGGCTGCTAGTGATAATTCCTGTTATAGCCATTCAGGTTCTGTGGCTGGTGCTGCTGATAAAATGGCTGTCACCGTATTCGGCGGTGATAAACTTCATTCTAACAATAGTCGGTGCATTTTTTGTGCTGTATATCATCACGAAGCGTGACGAGAGCACATATAAAATTCTCTGGCTGCTCATCATCCTGACAATGCCGCTGGCGGGGGCCGCACTGTATCTGCTCTTCGGCAACAGACGCTCGGCAAGGATATTGCAGGGGCTGCTCAAGCGTGCGGAGCTGCCGCCCGTCGTCGGGAGTCCCGAGGTCCTCAAGGAGCTTGAGGACGCCGATCCGCGTATGTCCCAGACAATGGGTTGGCTGCAAAGGAAAACGGGCTGCCCGCTTCTGAAGAACGAAAGCGCGAAATACTATCGGCTCGGCGATGAACTGTTTCCCGATATGCTCAATGACCTGCGCAGCGCTGAGAAATACATTTTCGTCGAATACTTCATCATTGCAAACGGCGTCATGTGGAACGCCATGGTCGATATAATGTCCGAAAAAGCGCGGCAGGGCGTTGACGTGCGCGTCATGTATGACGACCTCGGCAGCATCTCCACCTTCAACGCAAACGACGTGCGCCAGCTCACAGAGCGCGGCATCAAATGCGTTACCTTTAATCCCTTCGTTGTGCTCTCCGGAAACCTCAATTACCGGGATCACCGTAAAATGCTCATCGTGGACGGGCGTGTCGCCTACTCCGGCGGGATCAATATTGCCGATGAATATATAAACCAGAAGGAGCGCTTCGGGCACTGGAAAGATATTGGTTTCAGAGTAACAGGCGCACCCGCCGCGGGCTATGCAAGGATGTTCGCGGGCTTCTGGAACGCCTTCTCAAAGCAGCCGGTCCCGGACGGATATATCTTCATTGACCCGAGCGTCCCCGGAAAGACTGACGGCTATGTCCTCAGCTATTGTGATTCGCCTTTCAACGCAGACTCAACCAGCACCAAGCTCTTCATTGACCTGCTCTCTCAGGCGACGGAGTACGCATGGTTCTGCACGCCGTATCTCATGCCGGGTGACGATTTTGTGGACGCGATGATAATGGCCGCGCAGCGCGGTGTCGACGTACGCATAATGATGCCGGGCATACCCGACAAGAAGCTCATATTCCGCATGTCGCACAGCTTTTATCAGGAGCTGCTGATGGGCGGGGTGAAGATATACGAATATATCCCCGGCTTCCTGCACGCAAAGTCCTGCGTCATCGACGGGAAGATCGCGACAGTCGGCTCTGTGAACCTTGACCACAGAAGCCTGTTCCTGCAATTTGAGAACAATTCCCTGTTCTACCGCTCCTCTATCGCGGACGAGATCAAGAATGATTTTCTCGCAACTCAGGAGCACTGCCGGGAGATTGCACCGTATAACCAGACTCAGTACGCCCTCCGTCTCGCTTTTGACGGCATCCTCCGCATCTTCGCTCCACTTTGCTGAATTATAACGGCTTTGTGTCATAGCTGCGTCAGCGTATAGAATCGAAAAATAAGCTAACACCGTATGTGTATACTAAGAGCCGCCCAAACGGGCGGCTCTTAGTCATTATATTTCCCCTTCCGCTCTTCTGCTCTCATTGTCCTTCAGATACTTGTTCAGGTAATCCGAGGCCTGGCTGAGTATCGTCAGTATGCAGCGGTCCGCCTCTAATGCGTCGCGCTGTGCTATCGCCTCGGTGAGCTGTCCGAGCTTCGGCAAACTTCCGCGCAGCTCGGCAGGGTCTTTGTAATGCTCCCTGATAAGATTGCATATCATCTTCTCGAAGCTCTGGAACACTATCGTATATGCCGCGTTCCCGGATATCTCGGTGATACACTTATGGAAGAGATATACCTCCTCCGCCGCATTCTCGGCGCTCGCTGTGAGCACCGCCTCCAAACGCTTCTGCAGCATCTCCAGAGAATCCGGCGTAAGGTTTTCGCATGCAAGTCGCGTGCACTCCCGCTCAACTAAGATACGCAGCTCCATCAGGTCCTTGAAGAGCGCGCTGTCCACAAGTGCGGAGTCGTAGCTCATGATCGCCGTCAGCGTCGCAGGCGTCGCATTGCGGACATACTCCGCTACGAATGTCCCTCTGCGCGGGACAATGCGCAGAAAGCCCATGCGTGCCATGTCAAGTATCCCCTGATTGACCGATCCGCGGCTTATTCCCAGCTGTGCAGCAAGCTCGCGCTCCGGCGGCAGTCTGTCCCCAGGCTTCAGCTCACCCGAAAATATCTTCGCCTCCATGGTCTCGACAAACCCGGCTTTCAGGCTTCTGCTGTCGTCAGTACGCATTTTGCTTCACCCTCCACGTCTGTGTATGTGATTCGTATTTTATAATATATTTGCCATAAAATCAAGCGTGGCTTAGCAATAAAAGCCACCCGGTATTTTTATGTCTCTGCTTTGCGCAAAATCGCGTGAAGCCTTTTTTGCAAGCAAATAACAAAGTTCTCTTGCGCAGCAGCATAAAATACGGTCGCAGCAGTAACCAGCCTGCCGCGACCTTTTTAGACCTTAGTTAATCATTTCCCCGCCTTGTTCACGAGCTTTACTATCGCGATCACCGCGCCGTAGAGCACGCCGGCGATAGCCCAGATAAACCAGCTGTACTGTGCCTGACCGTTGCCGTTCGGGCCGAAGGTGTAAAACAGAAATATCGCCGTCACCGCCAGCCAGTATATCGTGCTGATCTTGCCTGTGATATGGCTGCGCGCCTTGCTGCTGCGGGTGTAGTCGCCCTCCTCAAGCAGACGGTCCATGCCCGCGGCGTACGTGCCTATATACACGAACATGATGCAGGCGATCCCGACTAGCAGGAGCAGCGCGCACACAGCCGCGACACATATGAGGCCTGTCGGCTTGATGAACAGCGCCGCAAAAAGCGGAATGACCGAGAGGATACAGAGCACTGTGCCGATCATGTTGAGCCTTGTGCGGCTGTCCTCGATTTCTTTTCTGCGCTCCTTCACCATGCCGCTGACGCCGTACTCTGTCTCGAACGGCTCACTTTCAAGAAACTCATAAGCGCGCTCCATAGCGGCGCAGGACATGAACAGCATGACCGCGATGGCCACGAGCACGATCAGCACGCACAGGCCGATCCCTGCCGCGGCGTTCTCGCTTATGCCAAAGCCAGATACCTCGCTCAGCGCCGCAAGCATGATGAGCGTAATGGGTGAAATGACACATAGGAAAGTCGCAATCGCTCTCTTTGGTGCTGCTTCCTTTCTGAGCCTGAGGTACTCTGACGCCTCCGCCAGCGTGACCCGGCGCAGTTCCTGTGTCTCCTCCGCCGCCGTGACAAGCTCCGGCTCCTCTATTTCATCCTTGAGCAGATAGTCCGTCGAGACGCCGAACAGCCGACTCATCTGTAGTATCTTATCTATATCCGGTACGGACTGCGCACCCTCCCATTTGGATACGGACTGCCGCGTCACGTTGAGCTGCTGCGCAAGCTCCTCCTGCGACCAGCCCGATTTTTTTCTGAGTGCAGATATCTTGTCTGCCAATATCATTTTTCAAATCCTCCGTTTCTGAGCGCCTTACCGCGCTTTCGATGTCCGGATACTATCATTTTCGGCAGTTGCACACCAGAAAGCCCACTGTCAAATTTGTCAACCGCCGGTTGCACTGGCAATTTTTTTGTATTGAAATACGCCTCAAGGAGCTGTATTCTCTCCTTGAGGTGTTTTTCTTGAAGCTTTTATCGGTTATCCGGCGGATGCTGCGCATGTGTCCGCCCGCGTGGTACATATTCATCCGCTCCGTCCAGCTCACGGGCTTTCTGCTGCTGTGCGTGTTCATTCTCCTGCTCGGCTATAACGGCAGCATGCTAAACGGCTACGGCAGCTACATGACCGCCGTCACACTTTATGAGACAGGACAGGCCGTACTGCTGATCGGCGGACTGTTTTCAGTGCTTATCGAGGACGCTCATACCTGAATAGCCTGAAACTCTTCCCTGCTCATCGTCGCGTTCAGCACATCGAGCAGGCCGTCAGCCGTCAGGCGCTCCGGAAGACCGAGCTGTTTTATCAGCCTTGCCCGTTTCTCCGCGCTGCCATCGCGCCCACTCAGGCCGCGTGCGTACATATCCGCCTTGCTTATCCGCGGGGCGGCTTTTTTATTCTCTTCGTCGTCAAATGTCGCCCCGGCTCTCATGAGCGCGTCGAGCAGCACTTGCGGCTTCATCCCCTCGACACCGAGCTTTCCTTCGCGCGATGGCGCGCTCTTGCGGCGTTCCTTGCCGTAGATATCCGGGATGTACGCATGCTTCACGAGCTTCGGGTCAACACAGCCCTTGATGTAATTTCTTATCATAAAGCCCGCTCCATCAGAGTCCGTCAGCACGATAAGCCCCCGTGCCTCGGCCATCGTCTGCAAAAGCTTCCGCTTTTCAGCATCGTTAAATATCCCGAAACCGGAGGTCTCTATTACGACCGCGTCTACCACCTGGCTGAGCGCGTTTTTATCATAGCGCCCCTCGACGACTATTACTTCCCTTACGCTATGCATTTGCTCTCACCCGCGGCGATGCGCGCTACCGCTTCCTTGAGAAGCTCCCGCGCGTCCTGTCCGCTGCTCTTCATCCTGTAATCCGCCTCGCCGCACAGCTCCACCGCACGGATGAGCTGCGGCAGCGTGAAGCCCCTCGCCGCTGTCATGAGCTTCGAGGCAATGTAATCGTACTTTATCGCGCAGACCTCCATCACGTACTTGCTGCCAAGCTCCTGCTCTATCGCGAGACGCGCGGCATAGAGCTTGCGCATCTGCAGGCCGAGCATCGCCGTCATGGCTATGGGTTCATTGTTCTTATCCGACAGCAGCTCTGCCAGTACACTCATCGCGGAGTTATATTTCTTCTGCGAGATAAGCTCCGTCATTTCAAATATAACGGCCTCCGGGATGTGGCTCGCCACGGCGTCGACATCCTTCACCGTGACTCTCTCGCCTTTTGCGTAGGCCGCGATCTTGTCTATCTCCGGAATTAGCCTGCTCATAAGTTCACCGCTTATGAAGATGAGTCTCTGCGCCGCGTCGAGCTCTATGCTCTTCCCGGCAGCGGCAAAGCGTCGGACTATCCAGTCCGTCAGCATCCCCTGCGACTGCTGCGTGAACTTCAGTTCCTTCGCCGCGCCGCGCAGAGTCTTGACGAATTTCAGCCGACCGTCCGGTTCAAACTGCGCACTCTGCACAAAGGCTACCGTGCAGTAATCCGGGATATCCTCCAGCAGCTTCATGCAATCGTCGGCATTTGCAAGCTTGTTTATGTCGACGTTTCGCAGCTCCACAAAGCTGCGCTCGCTCATGAACGGTATCGCGTCCAGCGCCTCGCGCAGCCGTATTGGGTCGAGTCCCGGACCGTCCATGCGCTTATAGCTGAAGTCGTCCTCACCTTCCGGAAGGCATATCTTTTTCAGCTGCACAAGATACTGCTCGCGCAGATAGTCCTCCGGGCCCCAGAGTAGGTATAGTCTCTCCGGACCGGCCTCCTTGAGTTCCCGCACCGCCGCGGAATAATTCAGTTTTTCCTCGTCCTTGCCGCGTTTCTTAGCCATTATCCTGTCCTATCCGTATCTCTATGGTCCCGTCCTCATCGGTTCTGAGGACATTATACCCGTAAGCCGCCAGACGTTCAAGTGTTTCCTGCGCTGGCTGGCCGTAGCTGTTATAGCCCACGCTGATGACGGCAAGATTTCCGTCCACCGCGCCGAGAAGATCAGTTCCGTTTGAATACTTTGATCCGTGGTGCCCTACGACAAGCGTCTCTATGTCGTCGGTGTCATGCTCTTTCACAAGCCTTTTCTCGAGCTTTTCCGGTGCGTCCGCCGTAATGAGCACATCGTAACTGCCGATGGTGAGCCTTGATATTAAGCACCGCTCGTTCTCCACGCCGTTCAGGTACGCATAAAGCTCCAAGCCTATATTACCGCATTCGACCATCATGTCGCCCTTTGCGGTGATAATCTCCGTCCCATGCCTTTCCGCACTATTAAGGATAGTCTCATACAGTTTATCCCCACGCTCCTCCGGCAGTATCAGCGTTTCAATATCGTACATTTCCATCAGCCGCGGCACGCCGTCAGCGTGATCCTCATGCAGATGTGTCAGCACCAGCAGGTCTATCCTGTCCCTGCCGCAGCTGTGCAGGTACGCCGCCGCGAGGTCGCCCGCGTCTGAGAGGTTATAGGTGTTGCCGCAGTCGATCATCACTGTCGCGTCCCCGGCAAAGGCCGTTATGCACTGCCCCTGACCAACGTCCAGCACGCTTACCGTGTCGGTGTTCCTGTAAAACTGCCGGTTTGCGATAAGCAGTGCCGCCAGTGCCGATACCGAGATGATACTTGCCGCGCTCACCCAGAGGGCGCGGCGCTTTCTTATCATGCAGGCTGCAAATATCAGCACATAGCTGCCGATTATCCATGCCTCTGCACTGGCGCTGCCCATGTAGAGCACCGCGAAGGGAATGTCCGATATGAGCTTTGCGACGAGCACAATGTACCTTGCGAGCCATGAGCACAGCCACGCCGCGGCCTTGCCCAGCCCCGGCACGATCGACAGTGCGCAGGACAGCCATCCTCCGCCGAAGCAGAGTGAGACCGCCCACAGTCCAAGTATATTCGTCAGGAACGACAGCAGCGATACATATCCGAAGTGCAGCGCCGTGACTGGCAGCGTGAACGCCGTCACCCCGGCGGACATCGTCACAGAGGCGAGCACATATCTCACCGTCCGGCACTTCATTCGCTTCGGTAGCTTATTCATCGCCGTCTCATACAGTTTCCCGGAAAAGCATATTATCCCGGCCATCGCGCCGAAGCTCAGCTGCAGACTGATGCTCGCCGCAGCATATGGATTTGAGAGCAAGATTAGCGCAAGGACAGCCGAAAGCGAGGTTACTGCGTCGTTCTCACGGCGCAGTACCGGTGCCATCAGCAGCATCGACTGCATAAAGCCCGCCCTCACCGCCGATGGGCTTGCACCGGTTACAAGCACGAAAAGCCACACCAATGTGATGCAGATAACAGCGCTCTTTCTTCCCCTGCCAAGAATGAATTGCAGCAGCCCGACGAGGAATGAAACGTGCATCCCTGATACTGCGACGATGTGCATGAATCCGGCGCGCGACATTGTGCAGTAGAGCGCATCGTCGTTATAGAAATCCGACTTATCGCCGAGCATCAGGGACTTCATGAACACCGCCGTGTCCGCAGGGAAAATCTCCTCTACCCTTTCGCTAAGAAAACGGCTCAGCCGCACCGGTACGCTGCGCAGATGAAAGCCAGTGTTTTCAATGCTTACAGCACTCTTCGCGCTTATTTTGAAAAAGATACCCTTGGCGTGATAATTGTCATAGCTCTCGCCGAAAAGAGTGTCGGCAGCGTTGAGCTTGCCGGTGAAGCTGATATATTCTCCGGGCTCTGCGTCCATAAGTTCCTCGTCACCATAGACTATCGCCTTGAGCTTTGGGAGCCCGTCACAGTCGAGTTTTATCTCCGTGCGGCAGTATGTACCGTAATCCATGGGATAGGTCAGCACATGGCCGCCGACCACAGCAGTTTCACCGGAATGGAGCTGCGCCTGTGCTGCGGTGCGCTCATTATAGGCGGCGTAATAGACCAGTCCGAGTGCAAGAAACACAAGGGCAAGCGCTGCCTGACGCAGCCGCGGCATACGCGACGCGGCAAGAGCCGCACCGAGCACTGCCGCGATAACGGCCATCGTGGTCAGCCGGCCAAGGGGCAATATGTAATTTGCCGCGAATATCGCTGCGCAAAAGGCCGTCGCCGCCGTCGCCAGTTTCCTCATTGCCGCCTCCATAGCAAAATACCGCGGAGGCAAAATGTCTCCGCGGTATTCAGAATTATATCATCTTATCGCTGAACTTCTCTCCGCCGAGGATGTGGAAGTGCAGGTGCATGACAGTCTGACCGCCGTCCGCGCCGCAGTTGTTGATGACGCGGTAGCCACTGCCGAGACCTTCAGCCTTGGCGATCTTTGCGATGGCTTCAAAACAGCGCGCGACCCACACGCTGTTCTCCGCTGTTATCTCGTCGGCACAGGCGATATGAGCCTTGGGAACGACAAGAATATGCACCGGAGCCTGAGGGTTGATGTCACGGAAAGCATAGACATACTCGTCCTCATAGACCTTTGCGCTGGGGATCTCCCCGGCGATTATCTTGCAAAACAGGCAATCGTCCATTTCAATATCTCCTTTTCAGAATTTGATCAGTCCTTGACGTTGGCACTGACGAAATCGTCAACTGCCGCCATAGCGTCGTCAAGCTTAAGGATATCCTTGCAGCCGCCCATTGCGGAATCAGGCTTACCGCCGCCGGAGCCGCCGCAGATCTTGGTAATGTTCTTTATGAGGTCGCCGGCCTTGATGCCGCGGGCAACGGCGTTCTTGCCGCAGACTGCGAGCATGGTTGCCTTGTCCTCGGCGGTCGCCGCGAGGACCGCGACGATATTCGGGAAGCGATCCTTGAGCTGGTCGCCCATCCTGCGGATATCGGCGGCGTTGACTGGACCGTTCGTGATGGTGATGACCTTGAGGCCCTTGATGTCCTTTGCGCCGTAAAGCATGCGCTCCGCCTCGCCGGACATAAGCTGATCCTTCATCTTATCGATCTTCTGCTTCAGGTCATGAATTTCAACAAGGTTATTTTCTACCTTGGTCATGATCTCAATGGGTCTTGCCTTGAGCTTATCCGCGACACGGCTGAGCATACCGGACATAGAAGCATAGCGCTCGATGACCTCCTTGCCGGTGATGGCCTCGATGCGGCGCACACCGGAAGCGACGGAGCCCTCAGAGGTGACAACGAACATACCGACCTTGGCGGTATTGTCAAGATGGGTGCCGCCGCAGAACTCCATGGAATAGTCACCCATTTTCACAACTCTGACAGTGTCGCTGTATTTCTCGCCGAAGAGTGCGGTCGCACCGAGCTTCTTTGCCTCATCGTAGGGCATGACCTTAGTCTCGATATCAGCGCCGTCAAGGATCATATCGGCCATGAGAGCGTTGACCTTGCCGATCTCCTCCGGGGTAAGCGCGGAGAAGTGCGTAAAGTCGAAACGCAGGCGGTCAGGCTCGACAAGTGAGCCTGCCTGATGGACATGGTCGCCGAGTACCTTGACCAGAGCTGCCTGGAGCAGATGTGTCGCGCTGTGGGCGCGGCGGATAGCGCGGCGTCGCTCCTCGCAATAGCTTGCTGTGACATGGTCACCGACCGAGAAATGACCCGATTTGGCCACGCCGTAGTGCATGAACTTGCCGCCCTTGTTTTTCTGGACATTGTTGACCTCGAACACGCAGTCGCCGCAGACGATCTTGCCGTGGTCGGCGACCTGGCCGCCCATCTCGGCATACATGACGGTCTTATCGAGAACGATTATCGCTTCGGCACCGGAGGCGACCTCCTGCTGCATCTCATCCTCGGAGACAATGGCGAGTATCTCTGCCTCGGTCTCCTTCTGATCATAGCCGACGAACTGAGTCTCCGGCATTTCCTGACCGAAGTTTATACCCGTCCAGCCAAGATCACCGAGAGCTTCTCTTGCCTTTCTCGCTCTGACGCGCTGCTCCTCCATGAGCGTCTTGAACGCGTCCTCATCGACGGTCATGCCCTCATCGGAGCACATCTCTATTGTCAGGTCAAGAGGGAAGCCATAGGTATCATAGAGCTTGAATGCGTCAGCGCCGGAGAAAACGGTCTCGCACTTTGCCTTGTGCTCGGCAAGAAGCTCAGAGAAAATAGCCATACCGGCATCGATGGTGCGGGCAAAGTTCTCCTCCTCGGTCTTGATTACGCGGGTGATGTACGCCTGCTTCTCTCGAAGCTCGGGGTACTGGCACTCGTTCTCATGGATGACGGTATCGATGACCTTATAAAGGAAAGGCTCATTGACGCCGAGGAGCTTGCCGTGGCGCGCAGCGCGGCGGAGCAGACGGCGCAGGACGTAGCCGCGGCCTTCGTTGGAGGGCAGGACGCCGTCGCAAATCATGAAGGTAGCGCTTCTGATATGGTCGGTGATGACACGCAGAGAGACGTCCATCTTATGGCTCTTGCCGTAGTAAGCGCCGGTCAGTTCGCTGACCTTATGGGTGATGTTCATGACGGTATCGACATCGAAGAGGGAGTCAACGCCCTGGCAGACGACTGCCAGACGCTCAAGGCCCATGCCGGTGTCGATATTCTTCTGCTTGAGTTCGGTATAATGACCTTCGCCGTCATTATCGAACTGGGAGAAAACGTTGTTCCAGACCTCCATATAACGGTCGCAATCACAGCCGACGGTGCAGCCGGGCTTGCCGCAGCCGTACTCCGGGCCGCGGTCATAGTATATCTCAGAGCAGGGGCCGCAGGGACCTGCGCCGTGCTCCCAGAAGTTATCCTCCTTGCCGAAGCGGAAGATACGCTCGGCGGGTACGCCGATCTCCTTGTTCCAGATCTCAAAGGCTTCATCGTCATCGACATAGATGGAGGGATAAAGGCGGTCGGGATCGATGCCGACCCAGTCGGGCGAGGTCAGGAACTCCCAGCTCCATGCGATTGCTTCATGCTTGAAGTAATCGCCGAAGGAGAAATTGCCGAGCATTTCAAAATAGGTGCCGTGGCGGGCTGTCTTGCCGATGTTCTCAATATCGCCGGTGCGGATGCACTTCTGACAGGTGCAGACACGGCGGCGCGGCGGCTCCTGCTCGCCCTTGAAATAGGGCTTCATGGGGGCCATGCCGGAGTTGATGAGCAGAAGGCTTGCGTCGTTCTGCGGGATGAGGGAGAAGCTGGGCAGACGGAGATGCCCCTTAGATTCAAAGAAGCTCAGAAACATCTCGCGCAGCTGGTTAAGACCGAATTTTTCCATTTCATTTATCCTCCATATTATTTCTCATTCTCTCGGAAAAGCTTTCTTCCTCCTCATCGGCGTAGAAAAGCTCTATCTTTTTACAGTTCGGACAGCGGAGAATCCTCACGCTGAGAGAACCGGAAAGCATATTTGACAGATGCCCGGTAAAGAAGCCATACTGGCCGAGCTGGATATCCTCACAGCCCAAGTCCTCCATACCGGCACCGCAGCGCAGACAGTTCATATAAAAATCCCCTCACGAAAAAATATACCTCCGCCCCTATACAGGGGCGAAGGTCAGATCGCGGTACCACCCTGATTGCCGGGAATCCCCGGTATCTCGTGCGCCCTTAACGCGGGCATGCGTCCCGGTCATCCCGGGAAGGCTCGGAAGCGGCTGTCAACTCCGGACATAGAGCCTCACAGCGAACGGCTCCTCTCTGCAATGTCCTCGGCTGACTCTCTTCGTCACAGCCAAATTACACATATAACTTTTGTGATTTTACCATAAGCACCGGATTTGTCAAGTGCTCAGCGGCATTTTCTGATTATCGACAGGCGCGGAGCGTATTTCGGCAGGCGCATATGTATCTCCATCATAGCATGGCGCGTGTCTGCTATCTCCTCGCCTTCGGCGTTATACATGTGCTCGGGCGTGAATTTCACAGGCGCGCCGTCCGGCGTGAGCAGCTCAAGCTCATCGCCGAGAGAGAATTTATTGCGCTGATAGAGCACCGCTTCCCCGTTATCATCACAGCTTTCGACCACGGCGGCAACGTCCGCGCCGGTGGTGTAGCTTGCCTCGGCGTAATGCTGGCCGGGGTAGCCGTAATAAAAGCCGGTTGTATACGGGCGGTGGCTCACCTTTTCGGTTTCCTCTACCCAGAGCGGATCGAGCATCCTGCCGGTCAGAGCGTCGTCTATCGCGTGGCGATAGGCGTTCGTAACGACGGCGGCATAGTAGGCCGACTTCATGCGTCCCTCTATCTTGAAGCTCGTGACACCGGCGTCGATAAGCTCGGGCAGGTGCTCGATCATGTTCATGTCACGGGAATTCAGGATATACGTTCCGCCGTCCTCGGTGATCTCAAAATATTCACCGGGGCGCCTTTCCTCAACAAGATGATACTTCCAGCGGCATGGCTGGGCGCACTGGCCGCGGTTGGCGTCCCTGCCGGTGAGGTAGTTCGACAGCAGGCAGCGCCCGGAGAAGGACACGCACATCGCCCCGTGGACGAAGGCTTCAAGCCGCAGTTCCTTCGGGGTGTTGGCGCGTATCTTGCGGATATCCTCAAGCGGGGTCTCGCGCGCAAGCACGACAGTGTCCGCCCCGAGGTCATAGAGTGCATTCGCAGCGGCGCTGTTGATGACGCCGAACTGCGTGCTGACATGCAGCTTTACGCGCGGAGCGTACTTCTTCGTCATGGCGATGACGCCCATATCGGCAACGATGGCTGCATCGACGCCGACAGCGTCAAGCATCTCCAGATACTCCGGCAGGCGTGTGAGCTCGTCCTCACGCGGGAGGGTGTTGCAGGTGACATACACCTTACGTCCCATCGAGTGCGCAAGAGCGACGGCCTTTCGGAGCTGGTCACTGTCAAAATTGCCGGCGGAGGCTCTCATGCCGAACTCGGTGCCCGCGAGGTACACGGCGTCCGCGCCGTAGCAGAGAGCCATTTCAAGCCGCTCCATATCCCCCGCCGGGGAAAGGAGCTCAAGTTTATCATTCATAGTTCTGCGTTGCGACAAAGTTGTTGAAGTCAGTCTCGTTGGTGAAGAACTGGTGCGTTCCGGTGGCGGTATCAAGGGCATAGTAGAAGTAATCCGTCGAATCCGGCCAGAGCGCGGCATTGATGGAGGCAATGCCGGGGTTGCTGATAGGCGTCGGCGGCAGGCCGAGCTTTATACGGGTATTATAGGGATCGTCCTTGGCGAGCATTTCCGCCGTGGGAGCGCCCTCATGCTCGGGATACGGATAGAGAACGGCGGCGTCTATGCCGAGAGGCGTATCATAGTTGAGGCGGTTATATATGACTGAGGCAATAACGGAACGCTCGGAATCGTTCGCGGCCTCCTTCTCGATGAGCGAGGCAACATTGACGATATCGCCGATGCTCATGCCGAGCTCGTCAAGCCGTGCCTGCATATCCTCGGTTATCTTGCGGTTGAAGTTATCGAGCATCTTGTTTATAGCGCTCGACGCCTGCATGCCGACATAGAACTCATAGGTATCCGGGAAGAGATAGCCCTCAAGCCTGTACGCGCCGAGGCTCTCTGTGCCCTCAAGGAAGCTGTAGTTAAAGACTTCATTTTCCGCGGCATCCATCAGATCGTTATAATCCGCGACGCCGTTCTCCTCAAGACGCAGGAAGATCTGGTGCATCGTAAAGCCCTCGGGGATCGTGACCTTCACGGTCGCGGCAGACGTTGAGCCCGCGCGCATATTGGCCACAAGGGCGTGATAGTCAAAGGTCGAGCGCAGCTTATATTCGCCGGGGCTGACCTTGGTATCGGCATGGGTGAATTTACAGTAGGTCTCAAAGAGCCACTTATACTGGATGAGCCCGGCGTCCTTCAGGGTATTGGCGACATACTCCATATTGGCGTGGGTCACACGTTTTGTGCCGACCTTATTGCCGTTATCGTCCAGCTTATCAACAGTCTCAGACTGGAAGATCGTGCTCGGCAGAGTGACAACAGCGTCAAACTCCTCCTTATTGAGAGCAAGCATATCGCTCGCCGCCATCCACGCCATGCAGGCAAGGACGATGCTGATGCAGACGATGAAGCCGAAATACATGAGCCCGCCGAGGCAGCCGCTGCGGTATTCGTGGCTCTGGCGCACGGGGCGGTAGTCCCGCTCGGACTCGGCGTCGCCCGTATAATTGCGCTGCTCCTTGCCGTCGGAATCTGTGAGGAAACGGTCAACCTTCTTTATCGGGTCCTCTTTATTTTTAGCACCGGACCGGGCACGGGCGCTTTTTCCTCTTGGACTCTTCGGCGCCGGGGCAGGCTCCGCCGCCGCGTCCGTGCTGCTTATCTGCTCATCATGGATGCGGAATATCTCATTGATTCTTTCGATATCGTCGGACATGGTAATCTCCTCTTAAGTATGCGCTGATTTAGTTCCGGGCAGTAGCACCCTGATGTCAGGGCGCATATTATGGCACGAGCGATGCGGTTAAGAGCCGCGCCGCACGGCACACGTACAGACGGCTGACTGCCGGAAACCCGCACTACCCGGCAGAACGGACATATTCCAAGTGCGGAGAAAGGGATCAACTATGTTCTGCAACGGAATCCCCTGTGTTTTCAAGGGTCAGCACTCTGAAATGTATAAATAGTATACGAACTAATCAAGGTTTGTAAACCTTTCGTGCGTCTAATGACGAGGTATATTTTATCAAATCAGAGTGCTGATGTCAAACAGGATTACTTAGAGGGTTCTGTGTAGGTCATAGCCCGGGTGCTATCGTTGATTCCCTTGGTCGTAGGATCGACTATAACACCGAGAAATGCAAGAACCACAAAGACAACATTTATTACCTGGAGTATAATGCTCTCCGTCTCTGCCAGATCGATGTTGAAACCAAGCGCAGTCGCAACCGTCTTAACCAGAACAAAGATTGCCGGGATAACAGTCATCCAGAAAGTCTTATTCTTAAGTCTTACTACCCAGTTAAGCTTCATGTTAACACCCCCTTTCAGTCGTTTATTATAGGAAGCGCATCTACCGCTTTCTTTATCTTCTTCCCTGTGCCATTTCCATGGAGCTTATCGTATGGCTCGTACAGGTAAATAAAGTTATCATAGTCAGCGGTAGAGATCTTTTTGTCCGCTATAAATCCGTTTCCTAATGCGTAAACCCGGTCATGCAAAAGACCGAGAAGTGCTTGTCTTTCCACACTTTTTGCGGCACTCTTTTTGTCCCATAGCTGTGTCACAAATGACCAAAAACCTGTTGAGGCAAAAATAGCAATTATGATTGTGACTACTACTTGCTGTTTTTCCATAAGCGCTACACCTTCCTATCCAGCAATTTCGTCCATGTCTGAGATCCACAAATGCCGTCGCCAACAAGGCCATTTTCAGCCTGAAAAGCTATAATCGCAAGACGCGTCTTCGGCCCATATTTACTATCGTCTTTATCCGCGCCAAGATCATAATCTCAGCAAAGAAGAAGAACCTGCGCCAATTTGACGTCAGGTCCTTTCATAATCTGAGTATTCGATTTGTATTCAAGTTCTCTCGGAGGCCAGTATTTCATCTGGTTTTCATCCCATTTTGAATTATCTGACTCGATGATATCTACTACCGGCTCAGGAGTGGGTTTTACTTCATCTTTCTTTTCATCTCCCGGAAGTGGCTCGTCAAGAAGAATTGCCCAAACAACATCATCTATAATACCAGTCTGCTTAAAGCCACAATCTTTCTGAATGGCAATTACGGCATTGTAAGTACCATCGCCAAAATCGCCATCTGCGCCCCATTTGCCACAAGAATAACCCTTAGCAATAAGTAACTGTTGAGCCTTTTTTACATCAGCACCACTCATGCCCTTAGATAATTCAGGGTGTTTAGACGGCGTGATAGTGCCATTAGTTAAATTAAGAGCGCCCCAATTCGGCCTACCAAAGCCGGGGATATAAGTCTGATTAAGGTTATACACCTTCTGATATACGCCATCACCATTAGCATTAACGCCACTACCACCAGAAGTATTGCCTTCAACAGTTGTAACGGTGCTACCATTAACGGCTATGACTATACCGGTATGCCCTTCATTACCATAATCACCAAAGAATATTTGATCACCAACCTCAGGGGAGGTATAGAAAGCCCCGTTGCGCTTATAATAGTTAGCCGAATTTGAACACCCAGCTCCATAACTATGTTCAGGCTGATAAAGTATAGCAAGTGCATTTTCATAGCCGAAACAATCAATAAAATTCCAGTCTACAAAGATATCACACCAAGCATAGCCGTTCTTCTTACCGTTATAGAAATCGGGATATTTTTGGTCAATATCACGAGCATATTTATTCCAGTTATTCGAGCCGGCATTAGCCGTCTTGTCATCTAACTGACTATTAGTTCTCTTTTCCTTATATCCGATTTCGGCCTTAACATGAGCAATAAGCTTTTCTATAGCCTCTGATTTAGTCATTTTGCTTATCTCCTCCTTATCGGATTCTTGAGGTTCATCGGGAACTATCTCCCCATCCTTAATAATATTCATCCATGCTTTTGCATACGCACAACGAGTAGCAATTGCTTTAGACTGATTACCCGGCTTTTCATATTTTGTCACACAAGCCTCAACAGCTTCGGCATAACTATTGGTCGTAGTTAAAATCTTCCAAACGGCATTATAGCTTTCTTTCATTTCTTTGAGCATAAATGCAATTTGAACATCTAAATCGCCAACAGATTTACCAAGCGATTTTGCATAATTAAGCAAGTTACGTTTTCTCATGTAATAAGTCCATTGGACTATACCATAACCAGCCGAATCGTTCTCAAAATATTTACCGTTATATATAACCTTACCATTATCAGCACGGTTAGTGTATTCAGTATCGATAAGTCCAAACATGTTAAGATAAGAAGTCTGGCAACGCATAGGATTCAAATCACTTGTTTCGCCCTGAAGATTGCCAATTGTACCAATAGCACCAGCATGCGTCATACCGGCTTTGCGCAAGATATTATATATGTATACCGCTTTTTCAGTAATTGTCATTTTATTCCTTTCCCTCCTTTATTAAATTTTTATTAGCATACTTAGTTAATGTAACCAAGCATACTCACCAGCTCATCATACTGCTCGGTCGTGAGTTTACCGGTTGCATAAAAGACATCAAGTCTCATTTGCATATCATCAGGATAATTACCCCGCTTGATAGTTCTCTTACAAACCCTATAAATCAAATCACTCATTTATTTCTTCTCCTATAATGTTTTCATATTCCGCGTCGAGCAGGGCCATGTCCAGCTCCACGATGTCCGCTTCCGCCGCCGCGAGCATCCCGGCCACATACGCCGCCTGTGCCGCGTATGCGCCGCTCAGGTCTTTCCAAGGAGCTATCATATTCGTGAACATTTCGCCGTTGGGTTTTACCCACGTCTCGCCTGCCGGGACAAAGCGGTAGCTCTCTATCCACTCTGCACACTTGCCGTCGAAATAGTTTGTCTCTATCGCCCTGCGCCCGTCTGCCTCGGAGACATAGCATTTATAATCACCGTCTATGTAGATCGTCATCGTTATGCCTCCCCTCCCTTATTCAAGCCAGACTTTATCAAAGCTGATATCAATAGTGTTTCCATAATCGTTGCCTCCGAAAACTTGCACCATAATGAAACCACTTTGATTTATAGCCGAGACATCTATGCTGGTTGTTTGACCCGCCGTCTTTGTAATGGCCACTTGCCCCAAATTCATGCCCGAAAGACTAGTGCCAATCTGGAAATATCCGTAGCCAGCGCTGCTGGTGCAAGTCTTTGTTCGTATTTTCAAGATACTATACTTTGACAGATCAATAGCTGTGGATATTCCGCGATATGCTCGGGGCGCAGTCCGCACTCCAGAAATATCAAGAGTCTGCGAACGCATGTTTATAACATCAGAAATGGTCGAGGATGCAAAAGAATTTTGATTATATACATAATCCCACGCGATTCCATCCACGACACCGTTATCAAACAGTAACAGTTCGTACGTCAGCGTCACGCTCTCACTTTGTCCGTCAGTAGTAATAGAAACTGTAGTAGACTTCGTTTTGCCACTGCTATCTGTGGCTGTCGCAGTAATAGTATACGTCCCAGTCGCGCCTACTGTGGCCGTCCAAGTCTTGGTTGCAGTTCCGGTGTTGGCATCGCTTGCCACCTGTACTCCGGAACTATTTTTAATTACGCAGGTGCTATTTGCAGGATATGTGACGGCGATAGTAGCAGAGAAATAAGCTATTGTAAGTGAATAATCTGCCACGATCTCTACCGTTCGCGTCGCAGTCTGACCGTTGCCTGACATTGTAACTGTCCATGTTCCGGTTGAAAGGCCTTTAAACACGGCTGTACCGCTGCTGCTGATTGTCCGGGTATAAATCTTTCCATCTTTACTCACGGTGACAGTTGCGCCTGCTACACCTGTGATGGTAAGAGTTGCGCCCGAACCTCCACCGCCGGTGTTAGTACGTCCTACCATGTTCCTGCACCTTCTCTCCAAACAATTATGGTCGGAATAGTCAGATTGTTATCTGGAGGCGATGCCGCGTAAATATAAACGCCGCCATTATATGTCTGCGCAACAGGCGAATAATTTCCACCAATAGCGTCCTCAACATCAAATATAATTTCAGGTATCATGTCTGTCGTGACACCATTAACTGCTATGGCTGCTCTATAAGGATAATCGGCGTATGTGTTATTGCTTGTGAAAGCTGCTTTAGCAACTACCTTGTTTGTCACTACTCTCTTTATTGCGTCATTTGCTAATTTGGGAAATGTGACAGACTTATCAATTATAGTCTGCGATGCAGCCTGAGCTATCATATCCTCAAGTTCTGCGAACAGCACATCAAATTCACTACTCCACTGAGTAATCAGATTGTCTATGTCAAGTGTGTCTATAATGCCGGTGACAAACGGACATGCAGACGTACCTACTGCATTTTGAATTTTCTGCTGAGTTATTGCAGTGACGTTTGGGTCAACAGTTATGTACGCAAGCGGATACTGATGTACATCGTCATTTTTTGTTAAAGACGGTTTCGCGGGATTGCTTGCTGGAGTGCCTTTCACTATTTTTATAATGTTGTTTCTTACAGTCTCAAGAGAGTTCACCTCAATTACAACCGCGTCAATTCTTTTTAGAACCTGTTCGGCTGCCGGAACTGTAAGAACAATCAGAGCATCGTTTCGAGTCCAAGTGTTATTGAACCAAGCTCGTCCGGTATCTACTGTAACATTCATGCCATTACTTGCAGAAACTTTGAAAATATTTCCGACGCCCTGATAAACACCATCATTTATAAGTCCTTCAAACAGAGTAGATATCTGTGTTGCGTCATATAAACGATCGTGATTTTTTGAATTAAAGAAACCTGATGTTAACGCCATTTATTCATCCTCCTTTTGAAGAGACAGAAAAGTTGGATATACGCTTTCTCCGTCTTTATCCTGAGAAAACACAATTTCTGACACAAGTGAAGTACCTGACATACCAAACTCATTCTGTACCTGAACACAGTCGCCTAAGAAGAAATCTCGTCCATAGATAAACATTTTAGACGCCTCGACTTCACCCTCAAAACCTTCTTTTATAGGATATTCAGCAAGATTTTCTTTTCCTCTCTGTTGTAAAAGATTCAAATAATCTTCGTCTGAAAGAACTTCTCCATTATCAGTTTTGGAAGATATGTCGCGTGCATCAGTAAAAATCTCGCGTCTACTTAATCCACTGGCTTCACCATACGTCGTCATTTTACGATCAACACCAACACCTTCTCCCCCAATGCGAGTCACATTTTTATAGTCTTTTATACTGTGCGTATAGTCGCTATTTATAATATTCTCGTAATTAGGAGAGAAAATGACGTACGGATTGGTTTCCTGCGCATAAGAACGATCTTTTCCCTTATAGAGTGAGAACTCAAATCTCTTTTTATCGATGTTAAGCGTAACCTTGAACCCAATATCGTACGTGTTACAAAGATCCGCGATTACATCGTATACAATATCTCCTGTGTATTGCTGTTCATGTGTGAGCTTTGTTATTTCAGGATCAGTCGACTCAACAAAAACAAAATTCGTTATTTTACGTTCTGAAACTTCAGGCGCAATAAAATTCTCTGTTATGAGCTTTTTTATACCATTTTGAAGAGATCCAGAAATTGTAGTCTGATTCCAAACTATCCGTCGCGTTAATATTGATTCCAGAGATCGTCCAGTAACTATAAAGCGAGGTCCTTCCTCAATATCTGTCGTAACCTCATGGTGCTCAATAATCATTGTGTGTTCGGACGCTGGATTATAAAGATAGAAATCATCTTTTGCGTCGTTTATAAGCTGCGATGTCGGAAAAGCAAAAATCTCAAAGTCACCATATTCTCTATAACGATCTGTCCATATGAGGGATTCAAATGTGTCAAGGACAGAAACACTACTAAAATCAGTATCTAAAATCCAAACTTCCATTTAAACCCCTTCATATATGACATCATTCTGTACACGGAATTGGAGATTTGTGACGCCTTCTTCTGCGGTATAAGCGAAAACATTATCACCCTTTGTAAGCTGGAACCAATCCGAATTCTTATCAAGAGCATTAAGAATATTCGTATACACACCAGCTCTAAGAAGTTGTATTGACTTCTTCCCTCGAACAGTACAGATAATTATATCGTCACCTGCTATGATACCTGAACCAGTTATTGTTGCAATTTTATCGGTATCAATTTTCATTTGTTCTCTGGTTCCAGTGTTGTAAATTGCAATATTCTTTGCCTCACCAACAGCGTGAATAGTTATAGTCACACCAACTTCGGCATCACCTTCATAAAGAATGTTAGCGTCAGTAACTGCATTTATAGAGCCAAACTCGATCAGTTTTTGGGTCAGAGAGTTGTTTTCGAACGGAAACTCGAAAAGAGGTTCTTCCCCATAAAATGTTGTTGTGTTGATGTTCGCGGATGCCGAGTAAAAAAACGGGTCTGGACAAATGATTGAAATTGAAGCACTCTCATTTTCAGAGAAAATGTCCGGTTCGTTTGTTTCTACATAACCACTCGTTACGCAAATACGATTATCAGTGACGAAATAAAGACTTACCGGCTTTTTAATCGGGAAGAATTTATAAGACATCTGTCTAATTGACTCGATATCAGTGCCAATAAAAACCAGGTCAAACACTATATTTCGAGTGTTCAACCTGGCAGAATTGTATATCGACCCGTCATTAGTCGATACTTCAGTTGTGTTTATCGTGGCCTTACATGGACCGAGACCACGAATTTCTCTCACAATAAAACCAGAGTTTTCCGGATTTTTAAGGTCTAAAGTGATCTGTTCACCCAAATAATTTGTGATAATTATTGAGTTTATCATGCTTTTGATCTCACCAAACCTTTCATTGCAGCAAACTGATTATTTGTCTGTCTATAAATCTCAACTCTGTTAAGAGCCTTCGGAGAATAGTTATACTGATTGAAAACCATAGAATTGGAAGCATTGTTGACCGTACTCCCATTTTGATTTTCTGCGCCACTCTCAATCTCTGCCTTGTTAGCGACAATTGCTCTGAGATTCTTGAGTCCAGGATTGACTCTAGACATATCGAGAATTGGGCGTATAACTGGATTCCACTCTTCATCGTTTACTCCAAAATCAGACATTGCGTCGTAAATCTCTCTCATATCAAGAACAGGTGTAATTCTTGCTGGTGTCAAATCGTTTGCGCCATCAAGTGCAGCAGAAAAAGTCTTAATCGCCCGATTGGCGAGAGATTCAACACTGCTATAAGCAAGAGACGCATTCTTTGTAATGCCTAAAGCAAAACCTTCTATGAAATATGAACCCGACTCATAAGTAACTTTTGACGGTGAGTGGATTCTAAGAGCGGAGTTTATACGTCTCGAACATTCTGCAGCTACCGCTTCCGCCGCCTGATACGCTAAATAAGCATTATTCCAAATGCCTTGTGCAATGCCCTGAACTATATAAGCACCGGTAACTGTGGTGTCTACTGACTGGCCACCATCATTAGCTTCATTAGTGAGAGTTACACCGCTCTGTCTAACAGAGTAGAGGTTAGTTCCGGAGACCATCGAGGTGGCGACAGAATCACTAAAATTATTGCCGAGGATTTCTCCTGCGGAAGACACATCGACACTTCCCGCAGCGGTGGTTAGCTGTGCACTTAAGCCGCTACCAATTGATTCAATATTTATTCCATTGACAGCGCCATCAGAAAGGCTTTGTGCTGCCTCAGAACCAATTTCAGACATGGACTCAGGTGCAAGAGTAGCCCGGATAGCTTCTTTTGCGCTCTCAAGTCCTTCCGCCATTTTGCTGCCGACGCCCGGAATTAGTGAAACTACTTCCTGTAAGCCATCAATAAAGAGCTCCAAGATAGAGCTAAGAAGATTTCTGACGGCAGCAAATATCTGTTCTGAATTATCTCGAATACCATTGGCAACTCCATTAACAAAAGCAATAGCTAAATTGATACCTGCCTGTATCAACGCTCCAAGTGATGATGCTATACCATTTATAAGATTAATTACTAACTGTACACCTACAGTAATAATATCTCCGATATTTGCATTCAGTCCAGAGAGTAAAGACACAATCATCTCTAATCCAACAGTAACTATAGCCGGAATTATTGTCCTAATCGACATAAGGAATGACATAATAAGAGCTATACCAGCAGCAGCTAACGTGGGTGCACCGGTAGCGATAGCAGAAGCAAACGCAGTTATACCTTGAGCTAAAGCTGTCGCGACAGTCGGTATCATTTCCACAATACCAGTAAGGATGGCAGTTATTCCCTCGACAATTAAACCTCCGCCAGCAGCAAATGCAGCAGCCAAAGCAGTTATGCCTGCAGCTAATACCATCACACCCGCGCCGGTAGCTAATATGCCAACGCCCATGAGTGCGAGAGCGCCTGAGAGTACGAGAATAGTCGGAGCTAAAGGTTTAAGAAGTAAACCTGCAACACCGAGAATTGTGAACGCCCCGGCAATAGCTAAAAGGCCAACGCCTATCTTGGAAAGCGACATATTGCCAAGAAGTAATAATGACGGAGTTAACAATAGCAACGCAGAGGCCGCCAATATCATAGCACCTACACCATTCTTAGCCTTGCCGAACAATGCCATAGCACCGGCGAGAATTAGGAGCCCTCCGCCCATAGCCAGTAATCCCTTTCCAATCTGCTCAAGTCCCATTTTACCCATGGAACCAAGAGCTACTGCAAGGATATTCATCGCTGCCCCAATTAATATAAGCGACGCTCCAAGCGATACCATATTACCAGAGCCGAACTTGTTTATAACTGCCGAGAAACTTGCAATCGCTAATAAGATTCCTCCTATTGCGAATATGCCGTCTAAAGCTTGGGTAGAGTCCATCGACCCCAATTTCGACACAGCAGAGGCGAAAATATTCATGGCCGCAGCTATGGCTATTAACGCGACCCCTGTTTTAACGCCGATCTTTGATACGTCAGCAATCTTCGTGAAGCCAGCAATAGCCGCCAATGACGCAGCCACTCCAAGTAATCCCTTTGCAAGTTGCCCAAGATCAAGCTTACCCATGCTTGAAACCGCGCTTGCCAGTATAACAATAGCAGTAGCAAGACCGATGAAACCAAGAGCAGATATTTTTAAGCCTTTTGCAGAAGAACTTAAATAAGATGCAGTTTTCGATATAACAAGAGCTATGCCTGTAAGACCCGCTAATCCGATTAAAAGACCATTCCAATCTAATTTAGACAATTTTGCTACTGCAGACGCTAATATAAGTATCGCGACAGATAGCGGTATAAGTGACACTGTCAGTTTGGCGAAACCTTTAAAATCACCAGCGGCCATCATAGTACCTAATGCAGACACCATTTTCACAAGCCCAATCATTGAACCAGAAAGTGCTCCGAGAGCAACAGCTAATCGTTCGGGCTTAACCATAGATAGAACAAGTAAAGATGCAGCTAATATTCCAACAGCTGTAGCTATGTTGATAAGAATTTTAGATTTTATTTCTGTCTGGAAACTTTTCAGAGTTTCTTTCAGAATTCCTAAAACTCCATCTTCGCCAACAACATCTCCAAGAGAATCAAATGATTCTTTGATTTTATCGACAAACTTAGTTAAATTTATTACCAGTGCTGCAAAAGCTCCGGTAGTTATGTTTTTCAGAAGATTATCGAAACTAAACCCGTTAAAAGCATTTGAAATTCCGGATCCTAAGCCCGAGAAAACCTGATTTAAAAATGAACCTGCTGATGCTAAAGCACCACTTATATTAAAACCAGAAAACATTCCCGAAAAATCAGGTAACTTTGGTTTCTCAAGAGTTTGGAAGAAAGTCTTTACTGCTTCTGTTGCGTTTATAAACTTGTTGACGAGAAAGTCTACACCTTTTTCGATTCCACCGAATATATCTACCTTTGAGGAAATTTTCGATAGCTCAGTAAGCTTGTCCCCAAAACTGGCTAACCCGTTCAGAGCAAGACCGCCAAGATATGAACCAAGTTTGGTTAATGGTGATAAGGATTTTACGAACGAGCCTGCTATATTTCCAGCTTTTTTAAAAACATTTAAAACTCCCGAAAATGCACGCTTAAGCTTCCCTGCTTCTTCATCTCCCATTTTGAATGATTCGGAGATCTCCGCAAAAGATTTAGTAATCTCAGCTAAACGTTCTGGAGTAAGACTCGGAAAAACTTCTCTGAATGTTTCTTTGAGTAATTCACCGCGTTCAACGATTGCTCCTAAAGAATTATATAGTCCCTTTATGAAATCGTCACGACCGCCAAGATCGCTCCATGCTCTAAGTAACTCATTGCGAGCTTCGCCACCAGAAGCAAATATATCGTATAGACCATTTGCTAAATCAGTCCAAAGCTTTTTTGCTTGCTCGTAGTCACCAAAGATCAACTCAAATGTATTCATCCATTGCGTACTAACGGCGTCTTTCACTGAACTCAGTGCTTCTCCGAAAGTCTTAGCTTCCTGAGCAGCTTTGAATGCACGAATACCAAATTCTAAGCTGCTGTCGCTTAAATCATCGAACATTCCTTTAAGCTCAGACACGCCTACGCCTGTTTCTTTAGACAATTTATTGAGGTCTAATATTCCTTCTTTGTAATCATCTATGTAGTCCAAAATCTTAGACGTGGTCAGACCTGTCTTTTCATATGCTTCATTGAGTTTGGTCGTAGCAGCGCCATACTGATCGAGTGTACTAAGCAAAACATCGCTTGTAAACCAAGCGTCAGACAATGCTGAGTTGAAATTTTCAACGCTTACGACATTTCCGTCAAGTGTTTTATATGTACCGTCAGCCTCAGCAGTTAGAGTCCCCATCGCTACCGCGGTTTCTATGGCTGTTTGCTTGAATTCTGCAGTTGCCATATTCGCGTTTTCAATAGATTTCCAGTCTATCAATTTCACAGCACCAGTCGATATAGCCTGCGAAAGATTATACATTGCTCGGCTTGCTTCATCGGCATTAGCGCCTGATATGGCTGCCCATGTAGCGATGCCCTGCATTGCAGTAACCGAGCGGTCTAATTGAATATTATTTGATGTAAACTTTCCTATATTTGACACCATGTCAAGAAAGTTGTAGGAAGTTTCATCAGTAAACCAGTTAAGTTTTTCTAACTGGCTATTAACATATTCCATCTGTTTAGCGGTATCTCCGCCAAACTCTTTTCTTGTAGCTGCCATTATGGTCTGGACAGCGGAAGTTTTCTGAGCATATTTGTCCCAACCAGCAGTAATATTATCTACTGTCAAAGACTTAAGGATCTTTTCCCCTGCGTCGACTGCTTTATTGGTGAGATTAGTTAATGCTGCAACACCGACAATACCAAGATTAGATAACCGGTTAGTCACAACATCAGCTGCTTTTATGAGCGAACTGAAATTTGTCTTTTCAGCAGCGGCTTCGACATCTTCAAATGATTTCTTGCCGTTCTTTAACTCGAGCGCTTTATCAAGCTCTTTTACTGTTTTTGTGGATTTGGCAGCTTTTCGTTCAAAAGAATCGTTCTCAAAGTCCATCCGAACGACTCTTTCGTCGATTGATTTGCTCATACGGTTGTCACCTCTTTCCACAATGCATCTGCAATTTCATCGAAAACTGGCTGTATGGCTGGATTTATATAGTCACGTCCTTCAACATAACCGCCTGTACCGGTGCCATGGCCGAATTGTAAAATGACGGCTATATTCACACCCTCATTAATATTGGTGTTAGTCCAATGTATTTTGGCTGACCCTTTTGATACTTCTAACTCGTATCCCCATGAGTCAGCAGTTTTTCCAGATTCAATAGGAGTAGCGGCAGATAAAGCGTCCACGCCTTTTTGGGCATATTTCTTAAGAGACTGCTCTATTTTCCAGTCAGACAAGAATTTGAGAAATTTATAAGTATTCTTAAAACTCCCTTTAGAACTAATCTTAACCTGCACGCTACTCCCTCCTTTTTACCCTTTTGAGCCTAATTTTGCTCGTCTGGCAGCATTCAATTGTCTGTTGTGCGCGTATATGTCTTTTTTGCTCATCTTATTATTTCCGCTATTATTCTTAATGTCGCAAATACGTATGAGTGTAAAAAGACGATTTATATGCCATTTTTCAGCTTCAAAAGGAA
>CAKTPC010000001.1 GCA_934590505.1 uncultured Oscillospiraceae bacterium | reverse complement strand
CGGAAATACATGGTATTCCGCTATTGAGTATTTCGCGTTTTTGTTATATAATACAAAATTACTTAGAGACAGTACGGAGGTACATAACATGTTGATGAATGATCTCATCGTAAAGAAACGTGACGGCGGCGAACTGAGCACCGAAGAAATAGATTTCATGATACAGGGCTATACCTGCGGCGAGATCCCGGATTACCAGATGTCCGCAATGTGCATGGCCATCGTTTTCCGCGGCATGAGCGACAGGGAGACGCTCGACCTCACCATGTCCATGATGAACTCGGGCGAGACACTTGACCTTAGTCCCATCAAGGGCATCAAGGCCGATAAGCACTCCACCGGCGGCGTCGGCGATAAGACGAGCCTTATCCTCTGCCCGATGGTCTCGGCCTGCGGAGTGAAGATCGCGAAGATGTCCGGCCGCGGCCTCGGCCACACCGGCGGCACGCTGGACAAGCTCGAGAGCTTCCCCGGCTTCAACATCAGCATCGGTGAGCAGCGCTTCTTCGATAATGTCAATAAGCACGGCATCGCCATTATCGGCCAGACCGCCGATCTCGACCCGGCAGACAAAAAGCTCTATGCTCTGCGCGATGTGACCGGTACTGTGCCGAGCATCCCGCTGATCGTCAGCTCCATCATGTCAAAGAAGCTGGCCTCCGGGGCAGACGTTATTGTCCTTGACGTCAAGTGCGGCGACGGCGCCTTCATGAAAACCGTAGACGAAGCCAAGGAGCTTGCCCGCGGTCTGACGCGCATCGGCAGGCTCGCCGGGCACAAGTGCGCCGCTGTCATCACTGATATGGATCAGCCCCTCGGCTGTGCCGTCGGCAACTCTGTCGAGGTCAAGGAAGCCATCTCCGTCCTCAAGGGCGAAACGAAGGGCGACCTTCTTGAGCTGTGCCTGACGCTCGGCAGCTGCATCCTTACAGAAGCCGGCATCGCCGAGAGCATCGAGGACGCGCGCGCCCGGCTCACGCATGCGATAGAGAGCGGCGCGGCGCTCAAGAAGCTTGCCGAAATGGTCTCCGCGCAGGACGGCGACGGCAGCGACGTATACGACACCTCGCGTCTGCCGGACGCAAAGGTGAAGCTCGAGGTCCCGTCCGAGGTTTCGGGCTATGTCGGGCGCATCCTTGCTGAGCACGTCGGCCTTGTGTCGATGCATCTCGGCGGCGGCAGAGCCACGAAGGACAGCGAGATCGATCTTTCCGTCGGCGTTATCCTGCACAAGAAGGTTGGCGATAAAGTCGAAAAGGGTGAGAGCCTTGCGACCATCCACGCCTCCTCCGAGGAGAAGGCGCAGGAGGCGGCAAAGCTGCTGCGCGGCTGCTATCAGTTCTCCGACGCGCCCGTTGAGCGCCCCGCCTTTATAAAGGCGATCGTTCGTTAAGTTCGGCGGGCACATGAAGAGAGCATTGATAGGCGGCTTTATCTCGCTGCTCGGCACCATCTGGGGCTTAGCCATAGCTCTGGCAGCATCGAATAACCTCGTCTCCAGCTGGACCACCCCGCCGGGGCGGTTCCTCACCACCGTGTCGCAGATGGGCTTTGTTCCGCTGTTCGCGGCGGCGATCATCCTTATCGTCCTCGGCCTTGCTATAATGGCGATAGAATATTTTAAAATAGACAAATGACGCTGAAATCGTTCTGCCTCAATAGTTGGGGCAGAGCGTAACTAATCAAAAAAGTGGCTGCAAAAGAAAAACCTAGACAGCTGAAAACAGCCGTCTAGGTTTCCTGTCCGTAATAAAATTGGTTCTAAGCTAAAAGCTGGATGTGCCTGAAAATTATAATAGGATCAAGCGCTCCGACGCTGCCTTCATGGAAGCAGCGCCGGAGCGCTTTTCTCTTATGAATCTTTTTTAAGCTGCTCGATCAGGGCTGAGACTATCTTGACCGCGTCACCGACAACTGCGTAATCTGCATAGCCGAAGATCGGCGCGGAGGGATCGCGGTTGATCGCGACAATACACTCGGCCTTTTCAACGCCTACCATGTGCTGGAGCGCGCCGGAAATGCCGCAGGCTATATAGAGCTTCGGGCGGACTATCTTGCCGGTCTGCCCTATAAGGTGCTTCTGGTCGACCCATTCCGCATCTACTACGACGCGCGACGCGCCGACTGCCGCGCCGAGGAGCCCCGCGAGTTCGCGGATCAGGCCGAAGTTTTCAGCGCTGCCCATGCCTCTGCCGCCGGCAACGATAATGTCCGCGTCCGTGATGGACAGCTCCGGGTCGCTCTCGTTCAGAACACGGCGGATAAGCTTCACGCCGTCATCCTCAAATTCCTCCGCCGTCTCATCAATGATCTCGACCGCCGCTCCCTGTATGCTCTCCGCCTTGCGGAAGGCGCCGGGGCATATCGTGCCCATCTGCGGGCGGGTATCAGAGCATAGTATCGTCGCCATGATGCCGCCGGGAGCCGGCATGTTCCATGAGATCAGACCGCTTTCCGCCTCGACGCTCAGCTCCGTGCAGTTTGCGGTTATGCCCGTGCCGAGTCTCCTTGCAAGACGCGGCGCAAGATCCTTGCCGTTCTTTGTTGCGGAGACCATAACTGCGTCCGGTTCATATTTCTTCACAAGTGCCGTGAGTATGTTCGTATATGCCGCTGTCCTGTATTCGGCAAAGCGCGCGTCGTCAACGCAGATTATCGCGTCCGGTGCGCAGGCCGCGACGGTCTTTACCGCCTCATCCGTGCCATGGCCGATGATGACAGCTATCACCTGTCCGCCGGTCTTAGCGGTGATGGTGCGCGCAGCGGTGAACAGTTCAAGTGAGCCTCCCTTTACGCCCGCACCGGACAGCTCCATGACGGTGAAAATATCTCTGTTTGTTTTCTTCATATGCTCACCTCATATCATTCTGGCGCTGCGCAGTGCCGAAAGCAGATTGTCCGCGATCCCCTCGCTGCTCTCTCCGCCGATGGTCACGCAGGACTTGTTATGCTCCGGGAAATAGGAGCTGCCGACCGTCGTCCTGGATCCCTTGACGCCGATCTCTTCTGCCTCAAGGCCGAGAGCCTGCGCATCGAGGACGGGTATCTCCATGTGGTTTGCCTTCAGCTTCAGACGCATGTTCGGGCGGCGCGCCTCGAACACGGTCTTGTCCACGGACGCGACCGCCGGCAGCGGCAGCTCGATGTGATCCGTTCCCTCGTCCGTTTCGCGCTGAACTATGAGCTTACCGTCGGAAAGCTCGTAGCCGCTCACGAATGTGACCTGCGGCAGACCGAGGCACTCTGCAAGCTCAGGCATGACAAGCGAGGTGTCGCTGTCGCTCGCCTGCTTTCCGCAGAGTACGAGGTCATACTTTGTGCCGTCGGCTTCCAGATACGCCTTTGCCGCCGCCAGCGCATTGACCGTCGCGTAGGCGTCCGCGCCGCCGAGCGCGCGGTCGCTGAGGAGATAGACGTCGTCCGCTCCCACAGCCATGCAGTAGCGGAGCACCTCCATCGAAGAGGGCGGCCCCATCGTGACCGCAGTCACCTTTCCCCCATCCTCGGCCTTCAGCCTTGCTGCAAGCTCCATGGCGTATTTGTCATACTCGCTTATTACTCCCGTTCCCTGCGAACGGATAAGCGTTTTGGTCACGGGATCAAGCTTGAGATCCTCTTCCTTCGGCACCTGCTTTACGCAAACAAGTATATTCACCTTCATGCTCCCTTCATTATTATAATTATACTGCGATCCGCATCCGTTCACACAACGGGCGTGAACAGATCGGTGCGCTCTCTGAGCTTTGCTTTCTGCACCTTGCCGACGTCGTTCTTAGGCAGCTGCTCCATAAAAGCCCAGTATTTCGGTTTTTTGAACGATGGCATTACTTCCCGGCAGAAGCTTATGAACTCCTGTCCGCCGAGCGTGCAGCCCTTCTTCAGCACGATCGCTGCGGCGATCGCCTCGCCGTACTTTCTGTCCGGTACGCCTATTACGGCACATTCGGATATCGCCGGGTTCTTGAGCAGATCCTGCTCGACCTCCTGCGCATAGACGTTCTCTCCGCCGGTTTTGATGATATCGCGCTTGCGGTCAAGAAGGTAATAGTAACCCTCCTCGTCGCGGTACATGATATCCTCCATGTCGAACCAGCCGTCTGAGAAGCTGCGCTCCGTCAGCTCCGGTGCGTTCAGGTACCCGCCAAACACCAGCGGCGAGCGCACAAACGCTTCGCCCTTGCCCGCGCCCTCGACGATGTTGCCGTCCTTGTCCACAAGCTTCAGCTCCGCCACGGAATTGACCTTGCCGACGGAGGTCAGCAGCCTGCGGTCATTCTTTATGTCCTCGCGCCTGAGCGTGACCGACGTGATGTTTGACGCCTCGGTCGACCCCCATGAGAGCCGCACACCGGCGTTGGGGAACATGCCGAACAGATCCGCGAAGCACTCCTCGCTCGCCTTGCCCGCTGCAACGTGTGCAAGCCTGACGCTGCTCAGATCATATTTTTCCGGGTACCCCGAGGCCTTGAGCCGCTGGTACGACACCGGCGGAACCAGCGCTATCTGCGTTGCGCGGTACTTCTGCACCTGCGCGCACACCTTTTCGCAGTCAAAATGATCGAGCAGTATGAGCGTCCCTGCGCCGACGAGCATCTTTACCACGCAGCATATGCCTGTCGCGTGATAAAGCGGTGCCGGTGTGAGCATAGTATCACCGGCATTCATCGGCTCTTCGCCGGCCAGTACGGACGCGTAGGCCGCCATCATCCGCTGTGTGCGCACGACGCCCTTGGCAGCGGAGGTCGTTCCGCTGGTGAAGAGTATGATGCTCTCCTCATCTCCGGTCATGACCTCCTGCGCGTCGGAGCAGTCCTCCCCGCGCAGGAGATCTTCAAAGGAACACGCGCCGTCCGGGGTATTTTCATTCCCGCCCTGCACTATTATCCTGAAGTCCCTGCCGGAGTGCTCTGCAATGTACTCCGCCTGGGGCAGATACTCCGTCGAGCAGATGAGCGTATCCGCCCCTGTGAGGGCGACCATGCGCAGCATCTCCTCCGGCATCAGGCGCAGATGTATCAGCGCAAGCCCCACACCGAGCTTCTGGCAGGCATAGAACGCAAGCAGCCAATCTATGCCGCCCTTCATCAGCAGCGCCGCGCGTCCGCCCTTTTTCAGACCAGTGCGCCGCAAAGAATTCGCAAGCCTGTCGGCTTCATGATTCAATTGTCCGTATGTCATGGTGGTCTCACCGTGGATAGCAGCTATCCGATCCGGAAATTTTTCCGCGTTCCCGGCAAGAAGCCCACTGAGAAATTTCATATTACTTTCTACCCTCCGCACAGAAGCAGTCAATGCCGAAAACCTATACTCTCAGGTTCCAGAACAGCGGCATAAACGCCACTACGGCAAGCCATACGAAAAGCTCAAGGAGCAGATTATATTTGAAGTATTCTTTAAAGCGGTACCCTGCGACCATGGTGGTGCCGGTCTGCGCGTTTGCAAGCGGAGTCGCAAAGCAGAGGTTTGCCCCGTAGCAGACGGCTATTGAGAAGGCTAAGCAGTTGAAGCCGTACTGCTGGCAGACAGCGAGCACGGGCGGGAGCACTATAAATACCGCCGTTGAGTTTGAAATAAAGTTACTGACGACCATTACCACCAGAACCGAGGCAGCGAGGAAAACTATCGGCTGCACATCCGGTCCGAATACCGATGTAAAACCGCCGGCGATCAGGTCACCGCAGCCGCTCTCGTTGATGCCGGAGGCAATACCGAGACAGCCCGCAAGACGGATGAGCGTCGCCCAGTCCATATTCTTCAGCACGCTCTTCTCGGTCGTGCACCCGGTGACGACGCAGAGGATCGCGCATATACAGGTCGCAATAACATTGCTGACAATTTCCGTTGCGAAAAAGACGACCAGCATTACGAGAATGATATACATGTATATCTGCTTTCTCTTGAGGCCTGCGTCCTCTTCGACCTTGACGGCTCTCGACGCAACGAGCGTATCGAGCTCATCAAGATTCTCTCCGCCGTCGTCCTTGCTCCATATCTTCTTTCCGAGGGGATAGCCGATAAAAAGGACGTACAGGAGGTAAACCACGCTCAGGCACAGACCGACGGGCATGAAATCCCACATCCCTGCCGTCTGTCCTGCAGCGCCTTCAAGTATGGTCTGCATTGTGAGCTGGGGCGTCGACCCGACGAGCGTGCATACGCCGCCGAACATTGCGCCCATAGTCGTCGCAAGGCAGATGTTTTTAAGCTTTACATTGGGGTTTGTCCTGCAGACGCTGCTCATGACCGCAAGGTACATTGCGATGACAGCCATGTTTGCAAGGAACATTGACATGATGATAGATGTTCCGCCGGCGAAGAGGATGAACTTTCTTTCGCTGCCGCCGGACACGCGCATTACGACATTGCCGATCTTCTGAGCCACACCGGACTCAAACATGGCGTTGCCGATAACGAGCATCCCGAAAACGAGGATGACCGTGCTGTTGGAAAAACCGGAGAAGGCCTTTGAAAATGAGCATATCCCGGTCATTGCGAAGAGGAGACACGCTATGATGCTGGTGACGGTTGAAGGTATCCACTCGGTTATAAAGAACACTATGCAAAAAACCAATATCAGTAAAGCTATAACCTGGGAAGAGAGCAAAATACCACATCCATTCTATTTCTAATTATATACATCTCCCGCCGATCTCAACGGTGACGTATATTCCCTCGACAGGGCCGGGCACGATCCCCTGGAGACCATGTCCCGCCAGGAGTGGAACCTTCGGTTCTACGTAAAAAACGACAACCCATCCGCGATTATTCCACAGTTTCCGGAAAAGCACAAGGCTTTTCCGGAAACACCGGGAACGGCTCGGACAGATCACGTTCTTTGCCGTATCAAAACAGTAAATTTAAGCTTAGAATACGAGGCAGCCAACGCTGTAGCCGACAAAGACGAGGCAGATGTATGCCGCGATCATCGGCAGCCACATCCACTTGGTCATGAAGCTGCCCTCGACGTCGCCTGTACCGACGACCATGGAGGTAGTGGTGGTGCAGCCGGGAGTCCACATTGCGTAGTGAGCGGCGCAGATCATTGCAACGCCGAGAGCCGGGCCGTTCACGCCGGGCATGAGGACTATCAGGGGAGCGGCGACCTTGAAGAGGACCATTGCGATGGAGTTGGAAACGAAGTTTGTGAACAGCAGCACAGCGCCGATGCAGACCATGACGAACACGAAGGAGGGCAGAGCCTGGACCATGGGTCCGAACACCTGCTGGATCCACAGAACGATGCCAAGTTCTTCCATGTTGACGACGGAGCCGAGCAGACGGACAGTACCGATCATCATGCAGCTCTGCCATGCGATGGACTTGGTTGCCTTGTTGAAGTTCATGAGCGGCTCGCCGTCGATGGGAACGACGCAGAACACGCAGACGCAGAGCAGTACGGGGATAGCGGAGCCGAGGCTGGAAATGAAGTCACGCATGCCTGCAAAGAACGGGATACCGGTGAGACCCTTGAGCAGATCCTTGCCGACCCAGAAGAAGATAACAACGAGGAACATGATGCCCGCAAACTTTTCCTTCTTGCTCATGGGAGGGATGGTGGCGCGCAGAGCGTCGATGTCAAGGTTAACGAGCTTGGAAGCGTCGATCTTGTAGATCTTGGCCATGATGAGCACGACCAGCAGTATCCAGACGATGCCGATGGACATACCGATGGCTGCAGACTGTGCGATGCTGATCTCGAGGCCAAAGGCTTCGCCGACCCAGCCCATACCGGTGATAAAGTTGCCGTGGCCGATAGCAGTCATACCGTTGCCGGCAATGGTGATAGCTGCGATGCAGCAGAACAGGAACTGGGAGAACTTATCCTTGCGGTCATATCCGCAGGTGTCGAGGATCTCCTTTGCCAGTGCGAGGAACATGACGCAGGTCGCGGAGGAGGTCATGCCGAGGCCGAGGACAAACATCGCCGCAAAGAACATCAGCACGATAATGTACGGTCTGCCCTTGACAAACTTGCGGGTAATGAACCATACCGCGATGCGGCGGGAGATACCGGTCTCGCTCAGGACATGGTTGACGAGCATGCAGGCCATCAGGAAGGCGAACATCCAGTCACCGAAGGAGCCCTTGATAGCAGCCGTTGCGCTCATCGCGCCGGATATTGCTACCATGCTGACGACCAGAATGCTCGTCCAGCCGGTCTCGACCGTGATCCACAGATAGGTTGCCATGATGAATACGCCGACGATCTCCATGCCGGTGTCGGTCATGGGTTCGGGTGCGGGGATGAGCCACTTAAAGATGGCCCAGATCACAAGAGCGATGA
Organism: uncultured Oscillospiraceae bacterium; assembly: GCA_934590505.1. GTDB lineage: Bacteria > Bacillota > Clostridia > Oscillospirales > Oscillospiraceae > Limivicinus. The sequence goes on along the minus strand of CAKTPC010000001.1, from coordinate 49,403 downwards.
TGGTGTGCATCAGCTTCTTGTTCGGGGTTTTTGCCTTTGCCATTTTTTTCTTCCTTTCTTCTGCCTTTTCTCGTTATATTTCCGACTAAGTCAGGCTTTATAATTCCGACGCGGTCCCCGCGCCGGAATTATATACATAGGTTGTTGGCCGCCGTGTGCTTACGCCTTCTTCGGCAGCAGCTCCTTGGTGATGTCCCTGCTGATGACCATCTTCTGTATCTCGTTCGTGCCCTCAAATATCTGGTATATCTTTGCGTCTCTGAAGCGCTTCTCGACGGGATACTCCTTGCTGTAGCCGTAGCCGCCGAGGATCTGGACGGCTTCGGAGCAGACCTTCATACCGGCGTCGGAGGCAAACACCTTCGCTGCGGAGAAGAGCTTTGCATCGACGATGCCAGCATCGGCGGTCTTGCTCGCCTGCCAGCACATGAGACGGCCTGCTTCAAGCAGGGTGTACATGTCGGCAAGCTTGAAGCCGATGCCCTGGTGCTTGCAGATAGGCTTGCCGAAGGACATTCTCTTTGTGGAGTAGTCCGCCGCGATCTCGAAGGCGTACTGCGCGTTGCCTATTGCGCCGGCGCCTGCGGTCGGACGGGTGCGGTTGAGGCACTGGGACATTATCATCATGCCCTCGCCTTCCTTGCCGATGAGCATATCCTTGGGTACGCGTACGTTGTCGAAGATAAGGTCGACGGTGTCGGACGTGCGGTAGCCCATCTTGTTCTCCTTCTTGCCTATGCTCAGGCCCGGGGCCTTTGCATCGACATAGAACGCTGACACTCCCTTGCCGCGCAGTTCGCGGTCAAAGGTTGCAAATACGAGGAACATGTCGGCATGCTCGCCGCCGGAGATGAAGGTCTTGGAGCCGTTGATGACGTAAGCGTCGCCGTCGTCGACATAGGTCGTACGCATACCGGCGGAGTCGGAGCCGGACTCGGCCTCGGTGAGCGCGAAAGCCATCGCGCCGCCGTTGCAGAGAAGCTCGGTCACGGTCTTGATCTGGTACTCGGTGCCGAAGAGACGTGCGGGCAGCGAGCCCATGAAGCTGCCGGCCACCGCACCGGCAAAGCCCGCGTCGCCGCGTGCAAGCTCTTCCTTGCATATCGAGTAGGTGAAGATATCGAGCCCCATGCCGCCGTACTTTTCGGGCAGGATCATGGTGGTCAGTCCCATTTCATATGCCTTCTTGTAGAGCTCCTCGGGGAAAATCCCTTCGATCTCGAGTTCCTTGCAGGTGGGGATTATTTCCTCATCCGCAAAGCTGTGCACCATCTGCCGCAGATCCTGCTGATCCGGAGTCAGAAGATCAAAGCTGGTTGTAGACATATCTGTTTTCTCCTTTATTTTTTTAATTTGCTTATTGCTTTAAGGCTTCTCGATGGGCTGACCCCAGCGCGTCTCAAGCTCGTAGACCTGCTCGCGGCTGAGTCCCGCCTGAGTGAGTATCTCGTAGTTGTTCGCGCCGAGAACGGGAGCCGCGCCAAGGACCTCCGGCGTTGCGGAATACAGGACGGTCGCGCCGCGGCCGCGCCATGTGCCCTCGCGGTCTGCCGGCATGGGCAGATCGGTTATGCCCTTGCGGTAGAGCATCTGCGGGTCCTCGATGACCTGCTTGCAGGAAAGTATCTTGCCGCAGACGATGCCGGCCTTGTCCATGATGGCCTTGCATTCGTCGACAGAGTCGAACTTTGACATCCACTCTTCGATTATGTCCGCAAGCTCTCTGTAATGGTTCGCGCGGTTCTGGCCGCCTACGAAGCGCGGATCGTCAACAAGCTCGGGGCGCTCGAGGACCTGAGTGCATAGCTTTGCAAAGTGCCGGTCGGGGTGCGCGGCGATGACGAGGTACTCGTCCTTCGGCCCCTTGAATACGCCGTAAGGCGCAGAGCCTGCGGAGTGGTTGCCCTGTCTGTGCGGGTCCTTGCCGTTGGTCGCCTGCTCAAGGAAGGGGTTCATGGAGGCTAGGCACTGCTGCATCGCGACGTCTATCATCTGTCCCTCGCCGGTTCTGAATCTGTGGAACAGAGCCACCATGCACGCGCCGAAAGCGTCCTTGCCGCTTATGAAGTCGGAGATTATAACGCCGGACTTCACCGGGGGGCCGTTGCGCTCGCCGGTCATGTCCATGATGCCGCTGCACGCCTGAGCGAGAATGTCAAAGCCGGGGTCCTTCGCCTTGGGGCCGGTCTGGCCGAAGGCGGAAATGGAGCAGTAGATTATGTCGGGCTTTACAGCCTTGAACGCTTCATAGTCAAGCCCCATCTTTTTCATGGAGCCGGGCTTCATCGTCTCAAAAACTATATCGCAGGTCTTGCCGAGCTCGAGTATCGCAGCTGCGCCGTCGGGATCCTTCAGGTCGACGGTGATGCTCTTCTTGCCGCGGTTGTTCCACATGAACTGGGTGCTGTAGCCCTGTATTGAATTTGCGAGACGGCGGGTGTCGTCTCCCTCTACGGGAAGCTCGACCTTGATTACCTCCGCGCCGAGGTCGGCCATCATCGCGCAGCAGGCGGGGCCCGCCGTATGCGTGGAGAAATCGAGAACGCGGATACCTTCAAGTGCTTTCATTGTTTTCCTCCTGTATCTGATTGCTTTATTTTCCCTTGAATTCGGGCTTGCGCTTATCAAAGAACGCGAACACCGCCTCGCGGAAGTCCTCGGTATGCTCGCACTCGCCCTGGAGCTCTACCTCGCTGTAGGTGCCGGTCGACCAGTCGCCGTAAACGCAGCGGTTTATAAGCGTCTTGATGTTTCCGTAAGCGACCGTGGGGCCGTTGGAATACTTGTCGATGTATTTTGCAAGGCGCTCCTCCAGCTGCTCCGGCGGGACCGCCTCGGTAAACAGGCCCCAGTCGGCGGCCTGCTGTCCGCTGAAGCGCTTGCCGGACATGAACAGCTCCGTCGCGCGCACCTGGCCGACTGCCTTGGTCACGAGCCATGTCGCTCCGCTGTCGGGAACATAGCCGATGTTGACGAATGCCAGCGTGCATTTCGTGTCCGCCGCGGCTATCTGGAAATCGCAGCTGAGCGCAAGGCTCATGCCCGCTCCCGCGATCGCACCCTCTATGCAGGCGATAACGGGCTTCTTCACATTGCGCAGGCGCAGATTCATCTCACTGCCGAGGCGGCAGTTGTATCTCGTCCCGCGCTCTCCGCGCTCGAGTCTGTCGCGCATGGCGTTCAGGTCGCCGCCTGCGCTGAAGCAGCCGCCGGCTCCCCTGATGACGACCAGCCGGATGTCGTCGTCAAAATCGCAGATGTCAAACAGCCGTATCAGCTCTTTCTTTGCCGGGTTCGGTACCGGGTTCTTTTTCTGAGGGTTGTTCAGGGTTATGTACGCGACATGATCCTTCACCTCAAACTTGATGAACTCGTAAGCCATCTCATTTCCTCCTGTCATTTGGTCAACAAGCGCCGTGCAAACATCTACTCGCTTGTTATTTTTTTGTTTTAGTTGGCCTAAGTTTACGGCCTTATCCCCGATTTGTAAAATACGAAAAAATTCGAAAAGCCCATAGAAAAAACCTATGGATACATAAATTCCGTCTTTGCACCGGTCGGCACTTCGGAGCGGCTCCGGCAAGCGATCTCAAATTTCTTGCAGCTGTTTCGCAGCAAAATCAAGCATTTTTTGCCGTTTTATGGTATTATTTATCTGTTGTTTCCTTATACATCGCCGGCTTGCCCCGTATGTATACCTGCACAAACTATCCCCTGTTTGCAAGCCGGTGTATGTAAACCCTGCATCAAATTAAGTGTATTTAACTGGTAAACCCTTGCAAATTCAATTCTGCTGTGGTATTTTTAACAAGGACAGCCATAGGATTTTTTTATACCCTATATAACCGGCTGCTGCGGAACGGAGGGAAAGCATGCTGAACCTGTATAAGCTGAAATACGTTGTCACAGTCGCAGAGGAAAAGAGCATCACCAAAGCCGCAAAGAAGCTCTATATCTCCCAGCCGTCCCTCAGTCTCAGCATCCATGCCATTGAGGACTCCCTCGGCACCGAGCTTCTTGTCCGCGGCAAAAACAGCGTCACTCTCACACCTGCCGGTCAGGCCTATGTCGAATGGGCAAAGGTCACTCTCGAATCGGCAAAGCAGTTGGAGGCAAAGCTCAGCAAAATAAAGGCCGGTTCAAAGCGTCAGCTTGATATCGGCGCTTCATACCAGCGCAGCGCGGCTCTCCTGCCCGAATCGATAAGCAGCTTTTATAACCGCACGAATGACTGCAATATTGAGATCCATGAGGACGTCAGCGCCAATCTCAGCAGCGCTCTCCAGGCTGACCAGCTCGATATCGTCATCAGCCTTCCCCATGCCGATACAACGCTTTATAAATCCGTTCCTCTGTTTCAGGAGCGCTTTCTCCTCAGCGCGAGCAGGCAGGTCGATATTCCCTGCACCCCCGCCGAGCCTTACGCCTATGTCAATAAAAGCGCCATCATCGGGCAGCCCGTCATAATGCTCCAGGAGCAGCAGTATCTCGGAAAGGTGATGCGCAATCTTCTGCTCGACCTCAACTGCATCCCGGAAAAGAGCACTGTCTGCACCAATATCGAAACCGTGCATTCCCTTGTGAGCCAGAATATCGGCGTCACACTGCTTCCGGATGTCAGTGTTTTCCTGCGCAGGATAGAGAACGTGAACTATTACATGTTCAATGATCCTACCCTGAGCCGCACCGTTGCCGCGGTCTATAAGAAGAACAATCCCAAGCTTGATGATATAGAGCTGTTCGTGCAGTGCATTAAGGACTATATCCGCGGCTGCTCCTACCCGTTCGAGATCCTCGACTGACCCGGCAGAACGGGCCTTTCCCCCTCGTTTTTAGACGGCATTTGTTTTTTTTATAGCTGGCATAGGCAAATATGTATTTGTCCTCTCCCGATATGTGTGTTATTTTTTTTGCATGCAGAGCGGGCTGCCCAAGCCCGATATTTGGAAAGGACGATAAAACATGAATACAAGAATCACAGAGCTTTTCGGAATCAAATATCCTATCCTCCAGAGCGGCATGCAGTGGCTTGCGACTCCGGAGCTTGCAGCCGCCGTTTCTAAGGCCGGCGGCCTCGGTATCATCAGCGCGACCATCTTCATGGTCGACTCCGACCCCGCCGCTACCAAAGCCGGCCTCGTTGCAGGTCTCGCCAAGTGCCGCGAGCTCGCCGACGGTCACCCCTTCGGCCTGAACATCTCCATGCTGCCCCATGCCGACTATGACAACAATACCGAGCTTTTCTTCAGGACCGCTTATGAAGAGCACGTCCCCGTTATAGAGACCTCCGGCAACAATCCCCAGGCCTATTATGAGCTGCTGCGCGGCTGGGAGAAGGAGGACGGCAGAGATAACGAGCATGATAAGATCAAGCTCATCCATAAGTGCCCCTCCGTGAGGCATGCCCTCTCCGCTCAGAGAGCCGGCGCAGACGCCGTCACGATAGTCGGCTTCGAGTGCGCAGGTCACCCCGGTCTCGGCGATGTATCCACCATGGCGCTCATCCCTGTCGCGAAGGAAAAGCTCTCCATCCCCGTTGTCGCCGGCGGCGGCATCTGCAGCAGAAACACCTTTGTTTCCGCCATGGCTCTCGGCGCTGACGGCGTCATCATGGGCACCCGCTTTGTCGCGACCGAGGAATGCGGCATCCACCCCAACTGGAAACAGCTCATTATCGACTCCACCGAGAACGACACCGCCGTGCTCCAGTACAAGGTCAGAAACGCCAACCGTGTGTGGTACGGCCACCAGGATAAGAAGAACCCCGAGAACTCCAGATTCTCCAAGACCGCTGCTTGGGTGAAAAAGACCGAGGCCGCATGGGATCTTGACGCTCCGCACGACAAGCCCCTCATCGCCGTGCTCATGGCCGGTGATCCGAACGACGAAGAAGTGCGCGGCATCAGCGGCAAGAACCAGAGAGTCTGCTACAAGAACGGCAACATCAACGGCTGCCTGTTCCCGATGGGCCTTTGCGTCGGTCAGATCCATGATATAAAGACAGTTCAGGAAGTGTTCGACGAAGTCTGCGGCGGAGCCGAGAGCGTTCTCGAAAAGCTCCGCGGCGAGTTTGCCGACTGAGTATAATAAAGCGGACAGGGCAGTCCGGAGTCTCCTCTCCGGGCTACCCTGTCTTGGGCTATTCTAGAATCTATTCTGGCTATGGAAGAGTGCATATGAAAAAAGTGATCACAACGGGTCAGCTGACCCTCCGCAAGCTTAACGACGGCTGCGGCAAACTCATGCGCGCTATCGCCCCGACCTATGGTCTCGGCGGCAGGACCGTGCTGAGCGCGGGCTATACCGGCGCTCCCGAGCTTTTAGGCAAGGGCGCGTCCGCCGCCGCTGTTATAAGCCTTGCCGATGTGGTCGAAAACGCCGGGGCTATCCTTCTGCGTTCCGCCGGTGAAAGGACTGCCGAACTTACCGGTGACGGCTCCATTACCGCGATGCTGATCGCCGAAGCGATCATACGCGAGGGAGCGCGCGCCGTCACGGCGGGATGCAGTCCAGTGCTCATTCGCCGCGGCATCGAGCTTGCCGGGAAGGCGGCTGAGGATGCGCTGCGCGAAATGACGCTCCCGCCCTGCGATGAGTATACCGGCCTTGCCGCGGCGCTCACCGCCGGTGATGAGGGGCTTGGAGAGCTTATCTGTCAAGCGCTCAAGCAGGCAGGTTATGACGGTGTGGTAACGGTCAAGCCCTCTGACACCGACCGGAGCTATGTGTCCGAGGACACAGCCTACTCCATCCCTGCCGGGTACCAGTCCAAATACATGGCCGACAGCGAGACATCGGGCGAGGCCGTGCTTGAAAACGCCGCCGTGTTCGTCTGCGCTTCTCCCATCACAAGCATACATGACATTCTCCCGCTGCTCAACGAAGCCAGCATACAGAAGCAGCCGCTGCTGATACTGGCCGAGAGCATCACGCCGGAGGTAGTAAAAAGCTTTGTGAGCAACATCGCCCAAGGGGTCATACGGCTCTGCTCAGTTGAAGCCCCCGGCGTCGGCGCGGGGAAACTCGCCGCTCTTGAGGACGCCGCAGCTCTCACAGGCGCGGTCGTATTCGGCACTCCCCTGAGCCCTGATACCAAGGCTGCGCTCCTCGGCACCTGCGGTCGGGCGGCCAAGGTGCGCATCACCCAGTCCAAGACCCTGATATACGGGGCTTCCGCCGTCGAAACACCGGAGCTCAATGAATATACCGACCACCTCTCATCTCTCCTCAGGCTTGAGCATAATGAGCTTGAAGATGAGCGGCTCCGCCAGCGCATCGCGCGCCTCACCGGGCACACCGCGGAGCTTCGCATCGGAGCCGCTTCCGACGCGGAGCGCCGCCTTCTAACTTCCCGCGCCGAGAGCGCGCTCAAGGCTGCGCGCGCTGCGGCAAATGACGGTGTGCTCTCCGGCGGCGGCACGGCGTATATCCGCGCTATCCCTTGCGTCAGAGAGCTTTGCGCCGATCTGTCCGGAGATGAAAGGGCCGGCGCGGGCATACTTGCCGCCGCGCTTGAGTCCCCGCTGCGCACACTCTCGAAGAACGCGGGATACATTCCATCCGAGATCACGGCGCACGTTGCCGAGGGTTGCGGTAATTACGGCTTTGACATAGTCTCCGGGCAGTACACCGATATGCTCAGCCGCGGGGTCATTGACCCGGCCGCTGTTCTGATAACGGCGCTGCGCTCCGCCGTCTCCGTCGGCGCGCAGCTTATCACCGCGGACGCCGCCGTTTTGATCGACGGCGCGCCGATCTCCTCCATGCCCGTACCGGATGATCTGCACATTACTCCACAGGACTTCATGTAAATTTATGATCAAAAAAATCTGTGACAATATATTCTGCTTTCCGATCACGCTTCCGCGCAGCCCGCTCAAGTATCTCAACTGCTATGTGATAAAAAGCGGCAGCGGGAAAAATCTGCTGATTGACACCGGCTATGCCCTGCCGGAATCGCGGCATGACCTTGAAGCCGGGATGAGTGATCTTGAGCTGACACCTGAGAATACCGACGTTTTCCTTACACATATCCATGCCGATCATACCGGCAACGCCGCCTGCCTCGCAGCGCTCGGGTACCGCATCATCATGGGCGAGCGCGACTATCAGGGGGTCATCGAGTCGCACTCTCCGGAGTTCTACGGAGCCCGGCAGAAGTCCATTGATGCCGGTGTCCCGTCTGACGTGATCGACGCGATGTTTGTGCACAACCCGAGCCCGATCATGCTGCCGGAGCTCTTCCCCGCGGAGACAGTCAAGGCGGGAGCCGTTCTTGAATATGGCGGACACAGGCTTGAATGTCTCCCGACCTACGGTCACTCCCCCGGGCACATCTCGCTGTACGACCGTGAAAATGAGATCATCTTTCTCGGCGACCATGTTCTGTTTGATATCTCTCCGAACATCGTCCTCTGGACGTGGGAGGATGACGCGCTCGGCGAATACCTCAAAAGCCTCCGTGCCGTGCAGAAGCTGCCGGTAAAAACGGCTCTGCCCGCGCACAGGACTGCTGGGAGCATTCCCCTTGCCGAGCGCGCCGAGGAGCTTATAAATCACCATCAGCGCCGCGTTGAAGAGCTGTCCGCGATCGTGCGCGGCAGGTCGGGGCTGACCTGCTACGAGGCTGCCGCGCGGATGAAATGGAGCATACGCGCCGCAAGCTGGGACGATTTCCCACCGTCGCAGAAATACTTCGCCGTATGCGAATGCATGGCGCATCTGCAGCATATGTGCTGCTCAGGACTTGCGGAGCGCAGGACGGATACTGACGGCGTTATAAGATATTATGCCGCAGAAAAATAAACCTTAAAGAAGCACCGGGTGCAGCCGTTCAATTAAACGGCCGCACCCGGTGCTGAGGCTTTATTATGTATCAGTCGCCAAGGCTGATGCCCATCTTGCGGGCGACCTGGATCATCGGATGATCCACCGGCAGGAACTTGGTCTTGCTGGCGGCGTCCTCCAGCGGGATAGACACGATCTGTCCGCCCTGCACGGCAACCATGCGGCCATACTGCTTATTGATGATAAGGTCGGCCGCGGCAACGCCGAACTGAGTTGCGAGGACTCTGTCATACGGGCAGGGAGGGCCGCCGCGCTGATAGTGTCCGGGCACGGTAACGCGCGCTTCCTTGCCGGTGAGCTTTTCGAGCCGGTCGGCGATCTCATAGGAGACGGTGGAGTGCCTGCTGTTCTCGCGCTTGCGGCGGCTGGCCTCCTCGTCAAGCTTGACATCGTCCACTGAGACCGCACCCTCGGCGCAGGCGATTATGGAATAACGCTTGCCCTGACGGTTGCGCTCCTCGATAAGCTCGGCGACCTTATTGAGGTCGTATGGAATCTCTGGGATAAGTATAATATCGGCTCCGCTGCCGATACCGGCGTTGAGCGTGAGCCAGCCGGCGTCGCGCCCCATAAGCTCCACGACGAAAATGCGGCTGTGAGAGCTTGCGGTGGAATGGATATAGTCGATGACGTTCGTTGCGATGTCAACGGCGCTCTGGAAGCCGAAGGTCGTGTCCGTACCCCAGATATCGTTATCGATGGTCTTGGGCAGGGTGATGACGTTCATGCCGGCATCGGCAATGAGCTTTGCGCTCTTCTGCGTGCCGTTGCCGCCCATGATGACAAGGCAGTCAAGATTGAGACGGTTGTATGTCTGGAGCATTGAGGGGATGACGCTGTTGCCGTTATCGTCCACAATATCCTTCCCCGGGACATAGTTCTGGCGCGAGGTGCCGAGGATCGTGCCGCCCTCGGTGAGAATGCCGGAGAGATCCTGCGGCTCCATGAATTTATAGTCGCCTTCGATGAGCCCGCGGTATCCGTCATACATTCCGTATATTTCAACGTTGTCCATGCGCTGGAACAGCGATTTGCCGACGCCGCGGATCGCCGCGTTCAGCCCCTGACAATCGCCGCCGCTCGTGATGAGCGCGATCTTTGTAGAACGCTTCATAGCGAAACCTCCTATCGTTTATATATTATGGTCTTATATATGGCTCTGTATCTGATCCCGGAAGATTATGCGCCAAGCCGCCGGGAAATTCAATAGACAATTTTCACAGATTTACACAGTCACAGTCACACGGCGTGATACACCGCATGGCCGTCGTCAAGCAGCTCACGGCGCACCTTGCCCAGGACGCAGAGCCTGTATATATGCGCGAGCACCTCGCCCATTGCAAACCACTTCTGCCCGGCGGGGAAATCCTCCCAGCTCTTGGCGCGGATGTTCCAGCGCATGAGGCCGGTAATGGTATAGGCGTTGATGCCGTCTTTGCGGCGCACGATGTCGAGCACCTCCTCAAGGCGCTTCTGGTGATGCGCTTCGAGCGCGTCGATCCTGCTGTAAACATCGACATTGCCCGTGCCGCGATGCGCCGGCAGCGTGACAGCGATATCGAGCTTACGTATCTTTTCAAGGCTCGAAAGATATTCGCCGAGCATATCGTCGCCCGGGGCAACGGCGCATATATTGGGCGTGATGTCAAAGAGCACATGGTCGCCCGAGAAGAGAAGCTTCTCCTCCGGAATGTACAGGCACATATGCCCCGGCGTGTGGCCGGGCGTGACGATACAGCGCAGAGTATAGCCGCCGTACTCCAGCGTATCCCCATCATTGAGGGAGACAATATCAAAGGGTTCCGAAGCGAACTGCGCCGCGGGGTTCTTGTTCAGGCTGTCCTTCCAGACCTCAGCGGGCATCCCCTCAGCGGCGTACCACAGGCCGCGCGGCTGCCAGTCCATCCGGTTCATAAAACGGTAGTCCGGTTCGTTCATCAGTAATTTCATGCCGAGCTTCTGGAGCGAGGCGGCATTGCCGCAGTGGTCGGAATGCATATGGGAGAGGAAAACATCCGTATTCTCCGCGGTCGCTCCCAGCTCTGCCATGCCTCCAAGCAGCGCTTCAAGGCACTCTTCGCAGTTGAAGCCGGTGTCGATAAGCAGGTTTTTTCCAGTGCCCTCGGCCTTTATCAGATAGCTGTTGAGCGATTTGAGCGGGTTGCCGGTAAGGGGAACGTAAATTCTGTATATGTTTTTATATGCTTGCTCAGTCATATTTCTCCATATCGCATCAGCCCTGCATGGCGCTGCGGCAATAGTAATTGAACATACGCTCGCGCTCAAGCGTGGTGCTGTCCATATGGCCGGGATAGACCTCATAGTCCCCGGGGAGAGAGCATATCCTACGCAGAGAGGCAAGCTCCTGATTGATATCGCCGCCGTCAAGATCCGTCCTGCCGCAGCTGCCCCTGAAGAGCGTATCCCCGGTGAAGAGGCAGTCCTCGACCTGTATGGTCACGCCGCCGGGGGTATGGCCTGGGGTGGCAATAATATGAAAGCTCAGCCCGGCGGCGTCAATGACATCGCCGTCGGAATAGTATATGCCGCCATCGCGCAGGGTGTAGCTCGAATGATTGTTCTGGTGGCGCTTGGCGTCATCCAGCTCGTTCATGTACACGGTCGCGCCGGTCTCCTCGGCGACGGCGTCGACCGCGCCGACATGGTCAAAGTGCCCGTGCGTTATCATGATAGCGACGCACTTGAGCTTGTTCGACTCAAGATAATCGAGAATGGTGTTCGCCTCGTCGCCGGGGTCGATGACGACGCTCTCAAGCGCAGCTTCGTTCGTGACGACGTAGCAGTTTTCCTCAAGCTGGCCTACGGGGATGGTTTTTATAAGCATGGCTCAAAGCTCCTTTGTATCTATTATAATAGTTATCGGTCCGTCGTTTACTGACGCGACCTGCATATCGGCGGCAAAGACGCCCGTCTCAACTTTGAAGCCGCGCTCGCGGCACCGGCTGATGACAAGCTCATAAAGCGGGATCGCCTTGTCGGGCCGCGCGGCCTTTGAGAAGCCGGGACGGCGGGACTTGCAGTCGGCAAACAGCGTGAATTGGCTGACTATCAGCAGCTCCGCCGCACCCGCGTCCGCCGGGGCGAGGTTCATCTTCCCGTCGGCGTCGTCAAACACGCGCAGGCCGCATATCTTATCGGCGATCTTCAGCGCCTCGGCCTCGGTATCGTCCTGATGCACGCCGAGGAGCACAAGGAAGCCCCTGCCGATTTTTCCGTGCACCGCCCCGTCTATCTCGACGGAGGCGGAAGTGACTCTTGTAACAACTGCTCTCATATACTAATCTCCGTTTCTTGCAACTGATATGACGCCCTGTATCGAGGTGAGCCTGTTCATGACATATTTGAGCTCTGCCGCATCCTTGACCTCCAGCGTCACGGAGGTGACGGCGGTTCCCGCGCCGTTGTCGCGTGCGGAGAGCGTACGCACCTTGGCGTTGAGCACATTCAGCACCGCAGCGATATCCAGCACGATGCCGGAGCGATCCTTCGCCGTGATGACGACGGTGGTCTGGTAGCTGTCGTCCACCTTGCCTGCCCACTCGACCTCAACGCAGCGCCCCTCGTTGCCGGGCTGCGAGAGCAGGCGGCGGCAGTTGGCACAGTCACGCCGGTGGATGGACACGCCCTGACCGCGGGTGATGAAGCCTATGATATCGTCCCCCGGTACAGGCGTGCAGCAGCGGGAGAACTTCACAAGGCAGTTGCTGAGCCCCGCGACAAGAATGCCGTGGACGGCCTTGCCTCCCTTTTTCGCCTGCAGCTCGCGCCGCTCGGCGGCCTCGGAGACTTTTTCAAGTGCGGTCTTTCTATCGGGCTTTACGTTGCGCACCTCGTCGCGCAGGCGGTTCGCGACCCTCGTGGCGGTAACTCCGCCGTAGCCGATGGCGGCATAGAGATCGTCCACCGAGCTGAAAGACAAACGCTTGAGAATCGGGGTGATGATGCTCTCGTCAAGCACATCGTCAAGCGTGAGACTGTTGTGCCGCAGCTCCTCGGAGAGCATTTCGCGGCCGCGGGCAACGTTCTCCTCGCGCCGTTCCTTCTTGTACCACTGCTTTATCTTGGTACGCGCGGAGCCGCTCTTGGCAATATTCAGCCAGTCACGGCTCGGACCGGGCGCGGATTTTGAAGTGCGTATCTCGACGATATCGCCGTTCTGGAGCACATAGTCATAGGTGACGATGCGGCCGTTGACCTTTGCGCCGACCATATTGTTGCCGACATCGGAGTGTATGCTGTAAGCAAAGTCGATAGGCGTTGCCCCGGCGGGAAGGTTTATAACGTCGCCCTTCGGGGAGAACACAAAGACCTCATCGGCAAAGAGGTCTATCTTCATGTTATGGAAGAAGTCCTGCGCGTCGGACTCCTGCTGGCTCTCAAGGAGCCTGCGTATCCACGCGAACTTGTCCTCGTCCCCCGCGCGCACGACGGCGTTGGCACTGTCGCCCATCTTATACTTCCAGTGCGCAGCAATGCCGTACTCGGCGGTGTGGTGCATGTCCCAAGTGCGTATCTGCACCTCAAACGGGATGCCCTCTGAGCCGATGACCGTCGTGTGCACGCTCTGGTACATGTTGGGCTTCGGCGTGGATATATAATCCTTAAAACGCCCAGGTACGGGCTTGAACATATCATGGATGATGCCAAGGACATTATAGCAGTCGGGTATCGTATCGACAATAACGCGGAAAGCGCAGAGGTCGAAGATACCGTTTATGTCAAGGTGTTGTGAATACATCTTGCGGTAGATGCTGTAGACGTGCTTGATGCGTGAGAAGATCGTGGCCTCCACGCCTTCGGAGTCGAGCCGCGCCTGTATCTTGCTCTTGACGCTGTCCATGAAGGCTTCCAACTCATTCATCTTCGCATTCAGTGCGTCGGTTATCTCCTTATACCCCTCTGGGTCGAGGTACTGAAGCGACAGATCCTCCAGCTCCCACTTGGCACGCTGCATGCCGAGACGGTGCGCGATGGGCGCGTATATCTCCATCGTCTCAAGGGACTTGGCGCGCTGCTTCTCGGCAGTCTGGTAGGCCATCGTGCGCATATTGTGCAAACGGTCGGCGATCTTGATGAGGATGACGCGGATGTCCTTGGCCATGGCCATGAGCATCTTGCGCAGGTTCTCCATCTGCTCGTCCTCTTTGCTGGTGTACTGCACGCGGCTGAGCTTTGTGACGCCCTCGACAATATCCGCTACGGCGGAGCCGAACTGGCGGGCGATGTCCTCATGGGTGAGGTTCGTGTCCTCGATCACGTCATGCAGGAGCGCGGCGATGATGGAGTCCTCATCCAGCCCCATGTCGGCGGAGATATCCGCCGCGGCGATGCAGTGCGTGACATACGGCGAGCCGTCGCGCCGCTTCTGCCCGGAGTGGGCGACGCGCGCCATCTCATAAGCGGCTCTGATGCGGCCGAGGTCCATCGGGTGGCCGCTGCTCTTTATCTTCTCCTCAAGCTCCTCGAACAGCTTGTCCGGATCGACATTCGCCGCGGCGTTGTCCGTTACCGGCATATGGGCGCCGTCGACCGGCGCGTTTTTCATCTTTTCCTTTTCCATATAAATAACCTCTACGCAAGTGCGCGCAGCGCGCGGATAAGGTGGGTGCCCTCAAGATCGGCCTTGCCGGAAATACTGGCGCAGCGGGAAGAATATATGCCGCCGTCCTCGCTTCTGAGGAGTCCCGTCTCCCTGAGCACCATAAGGCACAGGCAGAACTTTTCGGGCGGCATGCCCGCTATGCACTGATGTATAACGTCCGCGGCGTTTTTGCCGACGGCAAAGTCCTTGTCCATAGCACGCCACACGCGCACGAAGTCCGCACGTCCGGGGCAGTAGGCTGCCGCCGCCCAGTTGATGCTTTCGTCCCCGGCGAGTATCGCCGAACAGAGGGCCGTCGGGTCGTGCCGGCGCACGGCGGCGGTGACTAGCTGCACGGTGACATTGCCGCGAAACTCATTTATCTGCGGCGTAAAGGCGAGGTCGACAGAGTCCCCCTCGGAAATGCCGAGCTGCCGGGCGGTGTGCGAAAAGAAGATGCACTCAAAGTGCGCCGCTCCCAAGCGCACGCGCATACGCAGGTGCTTTCCGCCGCCGACCTCGGAGGCCGATTCGAGCGCCGCACCGCAGATGCACATGATGGGTCTTGGGTTTGCGTTGCCGTAGGGCTCGAGCATATCAAGCGAGCGGACATTCTCCACGCTAAGGAGCGAGGGGTCGGTTATAAGCAGGTCACAGCAGACCTCCGGCAGAGGTGCGGGGCGGTGACGGCGGTAGTACGCCGAGAGCGCTTCGCGGAACCGGTCGAGCCTGTCGCGGCGGATGTTCAGCCCCGCAGCGAGCGCGTGCCCGCCGAAGCCGGTGAGGTTTTCGGAGCAGGCCGAGAGCGCTTCAAAGAGATTAAAGCCGCCGTAGCTGCGGCAGGAGCCCTTGCCGTTCTCCCCGTTTAAGCAGATGATTATCGCCGGGAGCGAATACTGCTCGGCAAGCCTTGATGCGGCGATGCCGATAACGCCCTGGTGCCAGCGGTCGCTTGCAAGGACTATCGGGTCCTGCGGGTCGGAGTCCTTTATGATATCGTTGGCCTCCTGCCATATCTGCGTCTCTATGCTCTGACGCTGGCGGTTGAGCTCGCACAGCTCCTTTGCAAGAGCCGCGGCTTCGTTTTCGTCCCGGCTCATGAGGAGCCGCGCGGCGACGCTAGCCCGACCGAGCCTGCCCGCAGCGTTGAGGCGCGGGGCAAGGGAAAAGCCTATGGTCGAGGCCGTCAGGTGGCGGGCGTCAGTTCCGGATTCTCGGAACATCGCCGCGATGCCGGGGCGCGGGGCCTTCGCGATGCGGGAAATACCATAGCGCACGAGGAAGTGGTTCTCCCCCGTGAGGGGCATGACATCCGCCACGGTGCCTATCGCGGCAAGGTCGCCGTACATCTCAAGCATTTTTGAACTGTCGCCCTCGCAGGCGCAGACGAGCTTGAGCGCGACGCCGACGCCGGCAAGGTTCTTGTTGGGATAGGTGTCCCCGTCGCGCTTGCAGTCGACAAGCGCAGTGACTTCGGGCAGCGCGTCCGGGCGGCACTCATGATGGTCGGTGATGACCATGTCGACGCCGATCTGCGCGGCGTGCGCGGCCTCCTCGACGGCGGTGATGCCGCAGTCGACCGTTATGACAAGGCTCACGCCCTGCGCCTTGAGCGTATCGAGCGCGGCGCAGTTGAGCCCGTAGCCCTCCTCGTTCCGGTCAGGTATATAGGGCACGCACTTGAGCCCCTTTCGGCGCAGATAGTCGGTGACAAGGCAGGTGGAGGTGATGCCGTCCACGTCATAGTCGCCGTAGACCGCGACGGTCTCCCCTTCCCTTATCGCGCGCAGAATACGCTCGCGCGCCTTGTCCATGTCCAGCATCAGCATGGGGTCGCACAGCAGCTCCTCCCCGCCGGAGATGAGCGCCTGCGCTTCGGCGGCGGTTTTTATCCCCCGCAGCGACAGCACCATCGACAGCAGCGGCGTAAAGCCCGCCGACAAAAGTTCATGCGGAACGTCCGGTCTGGTAAATGGAATTGTCCAGTCCTTTGTTTTCATCTATTTTACTCTTCTCAAATATTTTTTAATAATTAATAATACCAGAATACTTACTTTAATTCAATAGAAACGGGCAAAAAAGTCGCTGAGCCTTGACAAACACGGCTTCAGCAGGTACTATAAAGAGCAAAATTCTATCTATACAGGAGAAGCTTTAATTGACTGAACTTATACTCGACTGCGCGCTTGACGCGCTGAAGGACGGCGCACTGAGCATACCTATACTGTTCCTCGCATATCTGCTTATGGAAATGCTCGAAAACAGCAAGCGTCTTGACGAGGGCATACTGCATTCATACTCCCGCAAGGCAGGGCCCGCGCTGGGCGGTCTGCTCGGCGCAATACCGCAGTGCGGCATATCCGGTGCGGCGGCAACGCTGTTTTCCACAGGCTCGATAAGCGCAGGGACGATGCTCGCGGTATTTTTTGCCACCTCGGATGAGATGCTGCCGGTCATGCTCTCCTCGCTTGCAGACGGGAAGGGCGCGACAGACATCGGGCAGATCGCCGTGATAGTCGCGGCAAAGGCCGTGATGGGCATTGTCCTGGGCTACCTTGTTGACGCTTTCGGCAGCAGGCTCTTCGCGCGGGGCAAAAACATCCACAGCTTCTGCGAGCGCGAGCACTGCGAATGCGACGAGGAGGAGGGCAGCGTGTGGCTCTCGGCGCTCAAGCACACGGTGAAGATCGCCGTGATGCTGATCGCCGTCACCTTCGCGCTGAATATAATATTGGAGCTTGTCGGCATTGAGCGGCTGGGCGCAACGGTGTTTACAGCGCCCGTCGTCGGGGAACTGCTGCTCGCGCTCTTCGGGCTTATACCGAACTGCTCCATCTCCGTTGTCATAACTGAGGCGTATCTCTCCGGTATCATCGGGCTCGGCGGGCTGTTCGCGGGGCTGTTGTCAAACGCCGGCATCGGCCTGCTGGTGCTGCTGCGCACGAACAAGAACCGCCGCGAGAACCTGACGGTCATTGCGCTGCTGTTCATCCTCAGCGCGGTAAGCGGTATGTTTATAAACCTGGTCGTGTGATCCTCCGCAACCGCGCGTTGCTTGACCTCGGGAGCATTCCTGATATAATCGAAGTAAATGCAGCAATAATTTATTCCGATCATGGAGGGGCAAAATGGAGACCAAGGATGTTATACGCGAACTGCGCACTAAGGCGGAGCTTTCTCAGGACGAGCTTGCGGAAAAGCTTTTCGTCACCCGGCAGGCCGTATCTCGCTGGGAAACCGGCGAGACCGTGCCGAACACTGAGGCGCTGAAGCTTCTGTCAAAGCTCTTTAGAGTTTCGATCAACACGCTTTTAGGCTCACCGCAGCAGCTTGTATGTCAGTGCTGCGGGATGCCGCTTGACGATTCAACGATCAGCGCGGAGCCCGACGGTGAGCTCAACGAGGAATACTGCAAGTGGTGCTACACGGGCGGCGAGTTCAAGTATTCAAGCCCGGAACAGCTTATCGACTTCTGCGTTGAGCATATGGCAAGCGATGCCTGGCCGCCCGAACAGGTGCGCGCGCACATGGAAGCGGTCGTCCCCGGACTCAGGCACTGGCGCAGGGAATAAAGGTTCTAAACCAAAAAAGTTGGGTGTACCCGGGAAAACCTGGTACACCCAACTTTTTAGTTATAATCGGAAATTTTGGCCGGTCGATATATTTTCTATAGAGCACGAACGCACAGCGCTCAGGATGAAAATTCAGCGAGTATCTTCTCTCTGTCCTCATCCAAGGCATGGCAGCGCGCGTAATCATCGAAGCGAAGCCGAAACCCGAGTACATCGCTAAAGCACTGCTTGAATCTGCCATGATTGGCAATCGTTTTCTCATACTTTCGCATGATTGAATCCTCGCTCTTAAAACGAGAGCCTATAACAGAAGCAAAGCACGGAAGCGGAACAGCAATGATCCCTCTCCCGTGCTTTGTTTTTTGAGTACACTTATTCAGCACTTTTCTGCCGCTGTACCGTCGCAGCAGCAACGTGCATAGTCCGATTTTGATTCTGGTGCTTTCCCGGCAAACGGCTTTACAATACGTGCAACGATCCTGAAGAATCTGAGCCAGCGTTTCATATCGCCGTTGGCAACTGAGTTGAGGAGCTTCCCGGCATGGCGGCAGCCCTCGCCGTCGATGGAATAATACATCCATACGCCTACGCGCTCACCGCGCACAAGCCCGGACTCACACAGGATCTTCATATGGTGCGACAGCGTGGACTGACTGATCCCCAATCCCTCCAGCAGGCAGCAGGCACACTGCTCACCCTCGCTCAGCTTCTCAAGGATCTTTATACGGTTCTCGTCGGACAGTGCCCGGAACACTCTGAGATACTCGTTCATGATATCATGCCTCCCCGGTCTTTATGCTGACGGCAGGAAAATACGGGCAGCGCTCATGCAGGCATTCTTTATTTCTCGGGAAGAACTCACAGCGCGGCCGACTCACGGGCATATCTACGCCGAAGCGTTCCTTTGTAAACTCGACCGCCGTCTCGATAGACTGCCGCCCGGTGCGTTTGCAGCAGCGCGGACCGCCTGTTGCGACCAGCGTCTCAAGGCAGCGCATGGTCATTCTCTGCGGCACAGCCCAGACCTCCGCCGTAAGCGGGGTAGCCTCGGAAAGGATGCTTGCATAGATACCGGCTCCCGCCGCCGCACCGCACACACCGAGGAAACCGCACGAGCCGCCCGAGAGCTTCTTGCCGCGCTTCCACGCCTCGTCCAGACATTCGCGCAGATCGATATCCCCGCCGTTATTTTTATACGCGGTGAGAAGTACGCATGGCACAATGCAGTGGTGCTCCGGTCCGTGCATGTGTACCGACGGAAGCTTCACGACGTCAAGGAAAATTTTTATCGGGTCCTTCTCGTCCGTGTTCAGGAGCCTTGCGCATACAGCCGCGCCGTCCTTATTATGGCACTCGTCGCACACAAAATGTCCGTCCTCGCACACGGCATCCGACGGTTTCTCCTCTCCGCACACGGCGCAGCGGCGC
Organism: uncultured Oscillospiraceae bacterium; assembly: GCA_934590505.1. Taxonomy (GTDB): domain Bacteria; phylum Bacillota; class Clostridia; order Oscillospirales; family Oscillospiraceae; genus Limivicinus. The sequence goes on along the minus strand of CAKTPC010000001.1, from coordinate 29,954 downwards.
ATAACGGTTTTCCCGGAATAGATCAGGGGCTTGCCGCAGATGAGACAGTTATTGAAGTTCTCCTCCTGCCCGCAGCAGCAACAGAGCTTATCTATTGATTCCATATTCTTACCTCCAGACGATCGCTTTCCTCTGGAATGCGGTCACAAGTTTGTTGAGTACAGTGACAACGATAGCGATACATACGATGCCGGCAACGGCATGCGTATAGTTTGCGTAGGTTATGCTGTTCTGGATATAGTAGCCCATACCGTGCGCCGCGCCCATCAGCTCGGCAAAGTTCAGCATGAGCAGAGACGTTGTAACAGATACCTTGAGTCCGGAAACGATGCCCGGAATGACATACGGCAAAAGCACTCGCCAGATCATATCCGAGCTGCGAAGATTCAGCATACGGGCAGAGTCAAGTATGCGCGGATCCATAGACTCCACGCGGTTGATGGTCGTGAGAAACGTCGGCCAGAACACGCCGAGTATTATGACGAGCGCGGACGCACTGCGAAAGCTCGGCATCAGTGCGACAAGATACGGCGAGAACACCACAGCGGGTATCGGCGCCATGACATTTGCGATCGGATAGGCAAAGCCGCGCAGACGCGGGAACCAGCCCGCTATAAGGCCGAGCAGCACAGCCAGCACCATACCGGTCACAAAGCCGATCGTCAGCAGTTCCATGGAATACGCGACGTTCAAAAGCATCTCGCGCCACTGTTCGCGGAAGGTATCAAAAACATTCTCCGGGCACGGCACAAGAACCGGGTGTGCGATGTTGAACACCGAGGTGCACAGTTCCCACGCGATAAGCAGCAGCCAGACGAAAATCATTATATCGCACGACGAAGTTTCGTTTCTATTTCTGCGCGCTGAGAAATACTTTGCAAGAAACAGCAGCTCTATGATTGCAAGCCCGACGAGCATCGAGCCGCCGGCGCGGACTGTTGGGCGCTGCTTTGCTGCAAAGACGACTATCGCGAGAAGAGCTGCAAGGAGCACATGTGCAGCGGCGAACGCTATATTCCCTTTTTTCACAGCTCCGCCACCTCCGTATCCTCGCCCTCAAAAAGCCGCATGAGCGTCCTGCGGTACGCGCCGAACTCCTCGCTGCTTTCAACATTCCTGCGCGGGCGAGGTATGTCTATCCTGAGCTCACCGGCTATCTTTCCGGGCTGCATATAAACAATACGGTCAGCAAGAATAAGCGCCTCGTTGATATCATGCGTGACAAAGACGACAGTCTTTTTCTTCCCACCGTCGTTTGCCCAGAGCGCCAGCAGCAGCTCCTGAAGAGAAGCACGTATCTTGGCATCCAGCGCGCCGAACGGTTCGTCGAGCAGGAGGATGTCCGTGTCCATTGCAAGAGCGCGTGCTATCGCGACGCGCTGCTTCATACCACCGGAGAGCTGACACGGATAGTAATCCGCGGCCTGTGCCATACCTACCTTTTGCAGGTACTCCGCCGCCGTGCGCTTCGCCTCGGCGCGCGGAACACGCTTTGCCCTGCTGAGGGCAAAGCTGATGTTCTTTTCCGCAGTGAGCCATGGAAACAGCGCATAGTCCTGAAAGACTATCATTCGGTCGGCTCCCGGCCCTTCCACCGGCTGTCCGCCGATGCTTATTTCTCCGCCATCGGGCATATCCAATCCGGCAAGCAGACGCAGGAGCGTGCTTTTGCCGCAGCCCGACGGGCCGATGACGCAGACAAATTCGCCGTCGGCAATGCTGAGGTCGACCCCATGCAGCGCTTCTGTTTTCTGCCGCGCGTTCTTATAACAAAAGCGCACGGCGCGCAAGTCAATAGACGGCATATCAGTCGTGAGTATTGAAGTACTCGGTCAACTCCTGCCAGAGGGCGACATCGCTCTCGCGCTCGGCAAGGGTCTTGAGGGCAGTGCCATAAACGTCGGTGACAACATAATCGTTCCAATCGACCTCTACGGTGTCGGTGATCTCGCCGAGGTTCGCCATCGCCTCATAGAATTTGACGCAGGCTGTCTTATCCGGGTCGAGCGAGAGACGCATTACCGGAGTGTATGTATCCGTGCCGTAGACCTGCGCTTTCAGGAACTCTCTATCCTCACCGGCGTAGGCTTCAAGGATATCAAGGGTGGCTTCCTCGTTTTCGAGGTAGTAGCGGTATCCGCGCAGGGTCGCGGTCTCAAAGGCGACGAGTGCGTCGAACTTGTTCTCATAAGCCTCCTGACTGCAGGTCTGGCGGCAGCAGGGATAGGTCTCGACAAACTGCTTTACGCTTCCGACAAGCTCCGCGCCGAAGCTCTCGGCATAATAGCCAAGGCAGGAGTTCGTGATGCAGTAGTCATACTCGCCCTTGGTGCAGCCCTCGACTGCGGTGTTGCCGTCGTTGACATACACGAAGGTGACGTCCGCGCCCTCACCGGGTGCGCCGATGGTATAGCCCTGCTCGAGCAGATAGTTCTTCAGAACCATCTGGCCGGTCTCGGGCATCTGGCAGGCAATGGTCTTGCCAAGCAGGTCGTCGACCCCGGTGATATGCGGCGTGCCCTTAGCGGCGATTATCTCGGAGCCCTCGGCAGCGGTGCCGCCGAACACGCGCAGGGTGGTAGTGCCCTGGGAAATAAAGGTCGCGGCAGCGGTGCTGGAAAAGAGGTAAACGTCGAGGTCACCGGTGGAAACTGCCATATAGGCATCGTTCATGCTGGATACCTTTTCAAACTCGACCTTCACGCCCTCCTCGTCAAAGTAGCCCATGGCATCGGCGACGAGTACGCCGACCGGCTTCACTGACTTGCCGAGCAGGCCGACCTTGAGAGTAACGGGCTCTTTGGGTGTTTCCGCCGCAGCAGCTTCCGTCTCGGCAGGGGCGGCTGCATCTGCGGGCTGGCTGTCAGCAGCAGGAGTCTGCTCGCTGCCGCATCCGGTCAGAACCAGCGCGGAAAGCATGCAGACAAGAATGATGATACTTACAAGCTTTTTCATTTGGATTCTCCTTTTTTCTTCTATATACATCGAAATATTTCGATATATTCAATATAAAAACGCGCCCTTCGCGCGGTCGATCCTATATCATAGAATTGACCGCTTCGAGAAAGCTGTCCGTTTCTACGCCGAGACTCGTGCACAGCTCGTGCACTGTCAGGTTTTCGTTATCCGGGTTTACGCAGCACATACCGATCTGACGGAACATCTGGAACGACTGCGGATACAGCTCCATCGCCTCGCCGAGGCGCATTTCCGGGTCAATGCCCATTCGTTTCATTGTGATCCTCCCTTACCATCAGTTATGATACAGTCTCTCTCCGGTCTCGCTGGTGAGGTGGAACGCGCAGAACGGAACAACGTCACCGTCTCCGGTTATCATATGGACACAGCAGCCCTGAAGCCTGCCGAGGTCGATATTCCACACGTCCTGAAAGCCCTTGCCGGATATCGAGAACGAATGCGTCAGCGTGCGCAGTGCAAACTTCATGAGCGGCGAGGTCTTTGCCTTTTCTTCTGCGCCGTCCTGTATACGCCAGCGCTTGTCGGTGTATTTATTGGTCTTTTCTACGAAGTCTGTCTGCTCGGTATCGCAGTCGTTCTGGTGGAACTGCGTCATGCAGATGAGCTTCCCGTTCTCATCAAGATAATAGGTGCTGGAAAAATCACAGTGCGGGTCAAACTGCTTGCGCGGAACAAAGTTGTCCATCGCAAGTTCTTCCGAGCACTGCTCTGTCAGCGCGTGGAGCACATCGTCAAGTCCGCAGCGGCTCTCGTCCGGCGGAGTCTGTCCCGGATAGCGGCCGAAATAGCTGACCGGCTGGAAGTGGATACCCTTGACAGTCGGGATATGCTTTTTCGCAAATGCAACTATCTCGCCGAGCCTGTGCAGGTTCACGCCCGGGATCACAACGGGGACAAGCAGCACGCCGACACCGAGCTTCTCGCAGTTTTCGATGGCTTTCAGCTTTATATCCAGCATGTCCCTGCCGCGTATCGTGCGGTATATCTCATCATCCACACCGTCGAACTGGAGGTATATCAGGTCGATCCCGGCCTCCTTCAGCTGACGCAGATAGTCTATATCCTGCGCGATTCGGATACCGTTTGAGTTTACCTGGAGGTGGATTATCCCCATCTCCTTGCCCATGCGCACAAGCTCAGGCAGATCATCTCTCACTGTCGGCTCGCCGCCGCTGAGCTGCACGGAGCAATACTTGTTAGCTCCCAGCGCCGTTTTGAACATCCTGCGTATCTGCTCTCTGTCCGGGTCGAAGCGCTCCGCATTCGCGTCGGCAAAGCATATTTTGCACTGCATATTGCAGCGGTAGGTTATCTCCAGTATCGATGTACAGGTGCCGCTGTGGTGCGCGTCGCACAGGCCGCAGTCATATGGGCAGCCGTGTTCCTCCGGGCGGCCTCTGTCTTTGGCGGGGGCATGTATCCCCTGCCGCATCCAGTTGACATACATATCCGCGTCGCGCCAGAACAACACCTTGAAGTGTCCGTGCTCCGGGCAGTCCTTGACCATATAGGCTTTGCCGTCTATGCGCTCATAGCGGGCAGGTATTTTCTTCAGGCAGACTGGGCAGAGGCTCTCAGTCTCATGCAGTATCTCGTTCATATCTTTTAAGCCTTTCCCACAGAGCGGAGAATATCTCGCCCATTTTTCCGCGTACTATCAGGTCTGCGCGGTCGTCAAGCGCGGTCTCATCATTGTTAAGTATCACAAGCATACCTCTGAAGCGGTCAAGCAGCCGTCCGGCGGACGACACTCTCAGCGATGTTCCCGCCGCGATCAGAAGGTCGCACTGCGCGATCTCCTTCACGCAGCCGAAGATCACATCGGGATCGGGCGTTTCGCCGAAAAGGACTATTCCGGGGCGGATAATGCCGCCGCACTCGCAGTACGGTATCCCCTCGCAGTATTTCACACGGCGCACATCGTGGCTCTTCCCGCACTTGAGGCAGGTGTTTTTATACACGTTCCCATGCAGGTCAAAGACCTTTCTGCTGCCGGCGCGCTGGTGCAGCGCGTCGCCGTTCTGCGTGATGATTGAGGAAAGCATCCCCTTTTCTTCCATCCACGCCAGCGCGAAGTGTGCCAGATTCGGGCGCGCATCGAGGTTCAGCAGCTCGGTGCGGTAGAAATTGAACATTATTTCCGGGTGCTCTTCAAAGAATTCCCGCGAGAGTATCCGCTCCGCGGAATAACCGTAGAACTCCTTATTGTTATAAAGCCCGGACACCGCGCTGCGGAAATCCGCAAGCCCGCTCTCGGTGGACATTCCCGCTCCGCCGAAGAGCACAGTGTGCTTTGCCTGCGTTACAAGCCGCGCAAGCTCATCCAGCTTACGCTCAAATTCCTCGTTCACGGCGTTCTCTCCATAATGCGCTTTTTCTCAAAGCAGTGCTCGCGCAGCGCGCCGCACGGCAGCAGAGTTATCTCCGGTGCGGGAAGTCCCTGCATGACCTCAAGTGCAGCCAGCCTGCTGCGCAGACCGTCGGCGTCAAACCGCTCCGGATCAAGCGTCTCTATCTCGAAAGTCAGCTTATTGCCGTCGGTGAATATGCGGTAGTCAAGCAGCCCGTCAGTACCGAAGAGCACCTCGTCAAACAGCGCCGGGAAAAGCTCATGCCCCTGAAGCACATACGCGCCCTCCTTGCGGCGGACGATATGGCCGAGCACATCCAAGTGACTGCCGCAGACGGCTTTTTCGAGCTTCGCGATATCCCCCGTGCGGTAGCGCACGAGCGGCATACAGTCGCGCGAGATGTTTGTCAGCACGACCTCGCCCTCCTCGCCGTACGGCAGCGGAGCTCCGGTATCGGGGTCGACTATCTCTATGATGTGGTCTATCTCGTTATAGTGATACCCGCTGCAAACATCGCAGTCTACGGCAAGCCCCCAGCCGGACTCGGTGAGCCCATAGTGCGTCGAAACGCGGCACTGCCATGTCTCGGCAAGATAATCTATCATGCTCTGTGGGATATTCGTCATGGTGATGAAGATGCACTGCATGCCGAGCTTTGAAAGATCGTGCTTCTCGGCGAGGATGCGCGTGGCCCTATATATCGTGATAGCCTCGCCGAACCAGACGTTGACCCTGTTTTTTACCGAGAGCTCATACAGCTCCTCCGGGTCGTCGTGAAGATCTGCCGCCCATGCCTGCATGCCGAACCTGATAAGGCTCTGCGCCAATATGCCGCCGATCCCCCGCCCCTGCGAGTTTTGGAGGAACACGACACAGCGCCCCTCATCACGGTCAACGACCGTGTTCATGCCGCGCGGGAGAAACTCGAATATTTTCTGTATATCGCGTTGGGAGAAAAAGATACGCTTTTTCATACCGGTCGATCCGGAGGAGAAAAATGTCACCGGCTTTTCCACTTCTCCCTGCGAGGTGCAGAGAAAGCTGTAGCTCGTACCGGAAAGGTCCTTCGGTGTTGTGAATGGCAGCTTCTGAATATCGCTTAGGCTGCCGATATCCTCCGCACCGACATTGTACTTTGCGTAGAGTCTGCCGTAAAAGGCGCTGTTTTCCTTGACAAGCTTCACCGTCTTTTTAAGCTGCCAGAGCCTGTATTCGTCAAAAAGCTCATCATCCACAACGCTGAAATCGCCGCGCGCGGACTGCGCGCGAAATTCCGCGTCCTGCTCTATCCTCATCCTGCACAGCTCGTACAGGCCGTACTGTAGGGTCTTGCTCATTATATTTATCCTATTCCGTCAAATATTTTGTGTCCGTCGCAGCTGCTGAGGTATTTGCTGCAAAGCGGGATCATCCGTCCGTCGCGCTGGATTATCTGGATTGAGCAGCGCTGGACGCGCATAAGGTCGATGTTTGAATTATCCTGAAACGCCATTCCGCCGACTGTCAGCATTTTATTCTGACTCGGCATCCATGTTGCGCGCATATTTTTACGCAGGCGGTGGACTGCGTTTTCCTCACGCTCACGCTTTGAAAAGCGCGTCAGCGCCTTGAGCCGGCCGTCTTTGCCGAGCATATAGCAGGCGTTGAACGAGCACTGCGCATGGTCATATGCACCCGGTCCGAAATCCCGCGCGGATATATCCCCGCACTGCTCATCGAGCCGGCGGATAACGTCAGGTATGGTTATGCGCCTGACCTTATCGTGCGGGTATATCCCGAAGTAGCTTATCGGCTGGAGATACACGCCCTTGACTGTCGGCATGTTCTGCTTTGCGTATTCGATTATCTGCCCAAGCTCGCCATCGTTCTCGCCGGGTATCACGCAGCAGACAAGCACTACCGCAAGCCCCGCCGCAGCGCAGTTCTCGACTGCCTTCTTTTTTATATCGAGCATGGGTTTACCGTACTTTGCATAGTACGGCTTATCCGACATCCCGTCGAAGCCCAGATACACGGTCGTCAGCCCGCAGAAGCGCAGCGCGCGGGCAAGGTCTTTATTTTTTGCCAGCTCTATTCCGTTAGTGTTGAGCTGGATATAATCAAAGCCTATTGTCCTGGCAGCGTTCGTGAGGTCGCATATGTCCTTTCTGACAGTCGGCTCCCCGCCGCAGAATTCTATAAGCGCGTCATCTCCCGCAAGTTCCTTATAACGCTTCATCAAAGCCTCGCACTCCTCAAGGCTCGGCTCATGCAGCGGTTCATTCTTGTCGCGCGTAAAGCAGACGGGGCAGTTCATGTTGCAGCGGTTCGTCGTCATAAGCGCGGACGACGCCGGGAGCTGACATGCCTCGCATGCAAAACCTTTCCCGCCGGTGGCTTTGTCCGCTTCTTCCTCATTCCGCGGCAGCCCGTTTACATCCATCCCGCCATACTCCAGCCAGCGCAGATAGTTCTCCGCGCTGTCCGCCCATATAAGCGTGGAAAAACTGCCGTGCTCCGCGCAGGATTTGTCCATATATATCCCGCTGTCACGGCTGACTATGTCCGCGTATACCTCTTTCAGGCACACAGGGCACACGCTCTTTGTCTTATATAAAAATCTATCCGCCATTCTATTCCTTTTCAAAAACGATCTGGTAATAGCTCATTTCCGTATTCTTGAAAAACTCGTTGACATATTTGCTGTTTCCGAAGGCGCACTGTATATAGCTGCCGACATCTTTCATCGGAACTCCGTACCGACGGCTCAGGCTCGCGGCAATGCGCACAAGCTCCGGGTATTCCTCTTTTTGATATACCGTTTTGAACCCGGCACTTCGAAAAATTTCGATATAATCCTCAGCAGTCTGCACCCCTTCAAGGCACGGTATGCCTTGTATATCCCGGCGCTCTGCCGCGGTTGGCTTTCTGAGTGCAAAATCATTCAGCAGGAATCTGCCGCCGCTTCTCAGTATGCGTGCATATTCTGCAGCTGCGGCAGCTTTATCCGGTATCACGGCAAAGGCCGCTTCACTGAAAACGCCGTCAAAGCTTTCGTCCGCAAACGGCATCGCACAGGCATCGGCGCAGATAAACCGGCAGCCCGGCGCACACTCTCGGGCTCGCTCAAGTACAGTGCCGTCAATATCGATCGCCGTGAGCTTTGTAAAGCCTTTACCAGACAGGTGCTCTGATGCTTCTCCACCGGCGCAGCCGATCTCAAGCAGTTCGAGCGTTTCGGTAAAGCCTGCGTTTATAAACCCCTTATCCAGCAGGAAGAAGCGATCTTTGCGCTGCACGAAGGCATCCCTCAGCGGTGTTTTTTCCATAATCACTTTATCATTTCATTCGCAGAGCCCCAAATGGGGCTCTGCGTTTCTTATGTACTCTCAGCCCTTATCAAAGGCCAGGTTGACCGCGCGCTTGCATACTTCGAGGATAAGCTCGGTCACGGTCGGGTGCGGGTGGATGGTGTTGTACACCTGCTCAAGCGTCATCTTGTTCTCAACAGCGACGGTCATCTCTGCGATCAGGTCGCAGGCCTCATGGCCGAAGATCTGGCAGCCGATGATAACATGGTCATCCTCTCGGGCAACGACCTTGATAACGCCTTCGGTCTTGCCGATAGCGATCATCTTCTCGTTGGACGCAAAGCCGAGAGAACCGGAGATCGTCTTGATCCCCTTGGCTTCCGCATCGGCCTGAGTGTAGCCGACCCATGCGATCTCGGGTTCGAGGAAGGTGGTGACGGGGATAACGTCGTAGTTTATATAATAGTCATTGCCCGCTATCGTCTCGGCAATGACCAGTCCCTGACGCTGCGCCTTGTCGGAAAGCTGTGTGCCGGTGGTGACATCGCCTGCGGCAAAGATGTTGGGCACGCTGGTGCGCATGTGCTCGTCGGTGATGATCTGGCCGTTCTTCTCCATCTTGACGCCGACTTCCTCAAGGCCCATATCACGGGTATTGAGCGTGCGGCCGATGGCGCAGAGAACTTCGTCGGAGATAAGCTCCTCGCCGTTTGCGAGAGTGGACTTGACGCTGCCGTCAGGCTGGACCTCGACGTTTGCAATGCCGGAGCCGGTCTTGACGACTATGCCGCGCTTCTCAAGGGACTTGCGCACAGCGTCGGTGATCTCGGGCTCGTGCAGAGCAGGAACGAGATTCGGCATCATCTCGACGATGGTAACGGGAATATCAAAGGTGTTGTAAATATGGGCATACTCAAGGCCGATAGCACCGGAGCCGATGATGACTATGCTCTTGGGCATGGGGCGTGAGAAATCCATTATCTCATTGGAGGTGATGACCTTCTGATGGTCGACATGGAATGCCGGTATCTCCGCAGGCTCGGAGCCGACGGCGATGTTGATATACTCGGCAGTGACGATTTTCTTCTCCTTGCCGTTGTCGACCTCAATGGTATGCGCATCAACAAGTCTTGCTCTGCCCTTGATGACATCGATACCGCGGGACTTCTTCCACAGCAGGGTCTCAAGGCCAAAGCCGAGATTGTTTATGACGCCTTTTCTGCGCTTGTCTATCGCCTTGAAATCAACCGTAACGGCAGACATATCAATGTTGATGCCGTAGGCCTTGGCTTCCTTGAGGGAAGCATAAAGATTTGTGGAGGCCATGAGCGCCTTGGTCGGAATACAGCCGCGGTTAACGCAGGTACCGCCTGAACCGTTCTTCGGACGTGCTTCAATTATTGCAACCTTTTTGCCGCGGTCAGCGGAGCGCATCGCGCAGGCCGAGCCGCCGGGGCCGCCGCCGATACATACTATATCGTAATCGTACATTTTGTTTATCCTTCCGTTTTTTATCAGCCCCGCATAAGCGGCAGGCCGTTAATTATCAACTTTCTTTTGTAAAACAGCAAGCCGAAATCGTAAGTGAAATCGGCTTACTGCTTTTCGTATTTGCCTGAGGCTCAGGCCTTTTTCTCGCAGAACGCTTTAACGAGCATTGCAACACCGAGTACCGCGCCGAGCACTGCCGCGACATAGAAGGAAACTACGCTTGCGGTACCGCCGATGGCGTTGACGATAGGATTGACGATATACGGGCTGCAGAACTGACCGAAGTTCTGAACACAGGTCGCGATGGACAGAGCCACACCGACTGCCGCCGGAGCTACGGAACTGCCGACATTGAGGAACACATTAGGCATAACTATGGACATGCCAAGGCCAAGAACAAGGCAGCCGATATAGAACGCTGCAATGCTGCTGCCTGCGGCCATGATGACATAGGAAAGCGCCATCACAAAGAAGCCGATAGCCATGGTGAACTTGCCGGTAGCCTTTGCAAGCTTGCCGTACATGAATCCCATCAGGATGCCGCCTGCGCAGAAGAACGCCATGCCCAGACCTGAAGCGGCGGAATCGCCGATCCCTTTATCAGCAACGAGGAACGCGTTGGAGTTGGAGTATATCTGACCGGTGCAGAACACAAAGAATGCAACGATCATCCACACCCACATCTTGCCGGTGAGCTGTGCCTTCTCTGCGGGCTTGTCGTCGGTCTTGGCAGCCGCGACAGGCTTGTGGTTCGGAATGCAGACTATTGCAGCAACAAGAGAGACAAGAGCAAGAGCGTGAACATAGAATGCGGTGTTCCAGCCCTTTGCGCCGAGCCAGCCGCCGACAAAGACCATGATCGCGCAGCCGAGCATCTGGAATGCCTGAAGATTGCCCTGAACCTTCTCACGCTCTGCGCCTTCAAAGTTCTCGGCAACAAGAGCTGTGCTGACGACCTGAAGGATACCGACACCCGCGCCGAACACGCCGCGCAGAACGATGATAGCGGAGAACGAGCTCATGAAAGCAGGCCCGATACCGCCGACAAGGAAGAGAACGATCGCAATAATGGTGAGCGTCTTTTTGGAGATGACCTGCATGAGCTTGCCCATCAGCAGAGTAACGACCATTATAACAATGCAGGGGACAGAGATGAGGCCAACCTGAACGTTGGTCATGGACACCTCCGGGAACTGTGCCGCGACAACGCCGAGAGAGCTGGCGATGCCGACAACGCCCATCATCAGAATAGCGATCAGATATATGCCGATCTGAATCTTGCCTTTAGATTTTTCCATGTGTGTGAATCTCCCACCATACTAAATTTTGTGTCAGACTCAGTCGGGAGGGATTCACTGCTTACGTTGTACATTTCCGGTTTCTGCATTTATAATATCTTCGTCCTTTCCGCCTGTCAAGAGGTGTCGGATTGCCCGTTTTCTTTGACATTTTTGAACGTCAAGTATAAATAAAACGCTCAAATTTCATGCTTTTAATCCATTTTCAAAACTTTAATCCCCGAAATATACACTGTAAATAATAATCATTTTCCGCATTTTTCTTTATTTTCAGCACTTTTACACAAATTCGAGTTTGTTCTTTTTGTCACAATAGCTAAAATTGATTTTTCTGCGCGAAAACACTTGATTATTTACGGTGTAAGTGATATTGTCATAAATGTGTCAAGACTCAGTCGAGCAAAACATTCATTGCTGCGCATCCGGTACATCTGGATACATCCGTAAAATACATTTTTAAGGAGGTCTCTTCGTGAAGGAGATAATGCAGGAACTTGACAGACTCTCCAGCAAGCGTCCGCTGGAGATAGTCAAAGACAAGAAGGAAGGAAAGAAAGTCGTTGAGTACTTCGGCGATTTCGTTCCTGAACAGTGGATCGTTGCTGCCGGTATGGATCCTTTCCTTATTTGCAAAGGCGGCGACCCCCAGCCCCCCGAGGCTACGCTCGACTATATGCTGCGCTTTATGAATCCTCTGGCAGCCACCATGGCAGGCGCTTACCTCATGAACCTCGACCCGGTCATGCCCATTGCTGACTGCGTCGCGATCCAGCAGTCTGACTGCCACTATGGCCGTATGTCCGAGATCCTTGAGTACAAGGGTGTACCCGTCTATAAAATAGGCGTCCCCGCAGACAACGTCGTCGGTATCTCCCAGGAGTACTACCGCAACGAGCTCAAGGAGTTCCGCGCAAAGCTGGAGGAGATCGCCGGTCACCCGATCAGCGATGACGACATCCGCGCAAACTACGCAAAGACCAATAAGATAAATGAGCTGCTGCGCAAGATAGACGAGCTGCGCAAGAAGGACAACCCGCCCATCACCTTCAGCGATTTCATCAAACTCAATCATTACACCTACCGCGTGAGCTACGATGAGAGCATAGCCGCTCTGGAGAAGATCTATGACGAGCTGAAGGACGCTCCCGGCGTCCACAAGGAAGGCGCACCGCGCATCCTTATCATGGGCCGCGCAGTCGCTCTTGGCGACTATATGGTTCCCAGCATCATCGAAGCTGCCGGCGGCGAGATCGTCTCCGAATTTCTGGATGAAGCTATCCGTCCTTTCCGCTGCGACATTTCCACCGAGGGCGACGTCATCGAGGCTTATGCTTCCGCGATATATGACAAGAAGGTTCCCATCACCATCTTCCAGCCCGCATGGGACACCCGTTTCGAGTATCTCGAAGAGCTCATCAAGGAATACAAGGTCGACGGTATCCTCTGGTATCAGCTCGCCTTCGACGAAATATACGACATGGAGTTCACCGTTCTCCGCGCAAAGCTTGCTAAAATGGGCATGCCCGTCATGAAGCTCGAGTCCTCTTACGAGTACTCTCGCGAAGCTATGGCTCCGCTCACTACAAGACTTGAAAGCTTTGTTGAAAGCATAAAGGAGGCAAAATAATGGCTAGAGACGTTAATCGCGAACTGCTTGAGCTTGCCGCTTTTGAAGGCGAAGAGCTCGAAAAGTTCTATCCCATATGGGTAAAGACCGCTGAGAAGCTTCAGCTCACAGACGATAAAGTCGCTTACGCTGTCGACACCTATCTTCCCCAGAACTGGGACCTCAAGTACCTCGGCGTGCGCAAGATGATCGGCGCATACCTGCGCGAGGTTGCCGAGATATGCGATACCCCCAACAAGAAAGCCAACGGCGTCAAGATCGTCTACGGTATTCTTCCCGCGATTGCAAACTACTATTACGCAGTCAAAGAGTCCGGCGGCGACAAGGTTTTCATCGGCTTCCCCGATCTGATCCTCGTCAACGTCCTCAACTCTTTCTTCCACAGCGCAGCTCCCTTCCTGAACGAGGCTGAAAAGATGGGCTTCACCTATGGCTGCCGTCACTGCCCGCTCAACAAGATGCGTGTTGCCGCATACACCACCGGCACTATCGCTGCTCCTGACCTTATCTGGAGCTGGGGCTTCAACTGCGACGAAGGCCCCAAGACCGACGAATTCATCCAGGGTATCACCGGCAAACAGTGGCGTTATCACGTCTCCCGTGTTCCTCACGACGGCCGCTTCGATGAGCAGGAGGACATGATCGAGGATCGCGTAAGATTCATGTCTGAGCAGATGAAGCTCGGCGTCAAGGCCATCGAAGAAGCAACAGGCATCGAAGTTACCGATGAGCACCTCGCTCTCGCCAACAAGCATGCCGGCGCGATGGGCTTCAAGGTCGGTATGCTCACTCAGATGACCACCAACTCCAATCCTCCCGTACTCGGCGGCGAGACCCTTACCATGCTCCAGCAGTGCCTGACCGTTCCGTTCAACACCGGCTTCAAGTACATGGAAGATGCTATCGACACCCTCATCAAAGAGTGCCGCAAGGCCATCAAGAACGGCGAAGGCGTTATGCCTAAGGACACCCCGACTGTCGGTTACTACAACCTGCCCTTCTGCGTTCCCTGGGTCGGCAAGTTCTTCCGCGACAACGGCGTTATCGGTACCTTCTCACATGCGCTCACACTGTCCAAGCTTGAGCAGTCCGCTTCCAAGTACCCTGACGATCCTTGGATGGCTGCCGCAGAAATGTGGTCCCGCAACGGTATGTGCCGTAACCTCGCAGGCGAAGCAGAGTCTATGATCGAAAAGGTTGAAATGTGCCATCCTGATGGTATGATCCTCGGATTCTTCGACTTTGACCGCTGGCTTGGCGCTCAGCAGAAGATCATGGCCAAGATCGTTGAAGAAAAGACCGGAGTTCCCTCCTACTACATCGAGGCTGACTTCTGGGATGACCGCGACTACAGCCCCGAGTCCCTCAAGACCAGGATCGAATCTGTCTGCCAGATTATCCATGCCCGCAAGGCTCTCAAGGACGCGCAGGAAGGCTAAGCGCACTCCAGCATAATCAATAAAGTCCGCCGGGGATCCCGGCGGACTTTTCTGAATGGCTTTATTCAATATCCGTTTATGGAGGAATAATATGTTCAAAAAGGAAAACTGCAGCGGCCCCGTACCGGAAAACCTCTCTCCCGGATTCATGGGCGAGCTTGAGCTGTTTAAATTTGAATATGACAAAAGAAGCGGAGCTCTTCTTGAAAAGATAAACTCCGTCGCATCCGCCGCAGCGTCGGATGAAATAAAAAAGTGGGCCGACGGACTGGCATCAGACCGCATGGATATTTTTGCCGGTTTGGATCAGTGCATTGCCTTCACGGCTGCTCTCAACGAAAAGGTATCTGCAGGCAGGCTCGCAGGACAGAACGCGCAGATAATCGCGGATGTCACATCAAGTGAAAACGATATACTCAGCAGGCTTACAAGCATGCAGAGAATATCCTCCGCGTCGCTCCAGCGCGCGTTTTCCCTTGGCCTTCCCGCACGGATAAAGGACCTCGAAAAAGGCACCGGGGCGCTGCTGGCAGAGGCTATAAACGCATGCACTGATCTTACGCAGTTCATGTCCAACGAGCTGCAGGATCTGGCGATATTTCTAAAGGAGCATTACAAGACGGTCACTCATCCGCTTGACGAAAACCATCCCGAATAGCTCTTCAGCACATACAGATCTGATCGATACGCTCCTGGAGATTTCCGAACATTTCATTCTCGCACCAGAAATCCGCATTGAGGACGATCGTTTTTATCCCATATTTCTCCGTGAGTATCTTTCTCTGCATTGGGACGGACGCGCCTAAACAGCGGTCAAAAGAAAACATACCGGTCAGATAGGTATCAAACCCGCCATTTGCCATTTCCTCGGCTATGGCGGTGCTTTGTTTTTCCGGCGACGCGCGGCCTATCAGGCTCTCCGCCCACGCGGCTGTCGCCCAGGCGATATCAAATCCGGCAGAACTCCCGATATTTATGAAAGCGGCATTTCCGCACAGGCGTACTTTATTTTCGCGGAACCTTCTTTCTATCCTCGGCTGTAAAAAAGGAATAAAATAGCAGTATATCCTGCGTCTGTCTTTAAACGCAGGTGCATCCTCAAGCTCCGCAGCCAAAAGCTCAAGCGCAGATATAAAGCGTTCCGGGGCTCTCGCCGCCATAAGCACAGATGACTGTGCAAGCGCAAGGCTATTGCCCCAGAGCGGCTCTCTGTCCGGCCTTGAGTTGAGCCGACATATCCGCTTCCCCGCTTTCAGCAATCGACCATACAGCTCGAAGGCGTATCTCATATCCTCCTTGGAAACATTTATCTCCAGCTCCCTGCAAAGTTCGGAATAAAACTCGCGCGTAATCTCCGGCAGCATTTTATTGCTCCCATGAGGGAGGCTCAGCGTATAGGCGGACACGCTCTTTGAGCAGCTCTCCCCTGTTTTTGCGCATTCGTCGCAAAGCGCCGAGAACTGCAATTGATAGCTCTGCTGCTCAAACGGCGGCGTGGTCAGCAAAGTTTCTCTCATTCTGTTCAGTCCGCAGCGCCGCTTCGAGCAGCTCGCTACATTCAGCGGCTCAGCGTTCAGCAGTATTCCGCGCAGCATCACCTGGGAAAAGAACGCAGATGAAAAAAATTCTATCCTCCCGCGCGCAGCGTTTTGCAGCGCAAGCACCGAGCATATCGGGGCAGGCACAGTGACCTCGCACTGTGCCGATGCATGCGTCTCGAAGAGTGCCGCAAATTCTTCTATATACGCCGAGAGCAGCATACGCACTCCCTTATAGCGCAGGTCATGATTCTGCGGCAGTTCCAGTGCGGCTCTTTCCACATCGCCGGCACTTACGGAGAAATACTCCGCTCCGCGGCATAGCGCGGCAATACTGCATCTGCACTCCGGCAGCAGCGATAACAGCTTTTCAAATGCCTTTTCCATAAAACAGATTCCCATATATCAAAAGCGGCAGCGCACAGCTGCCGCTTTTGATCTTTCATAATTACGCTTTCTGTTCTTTTTTGTATTCGCGCAGCGCTCTTATTGCAGCGCCCAGCGCAGCCGTGGATTGCGGCAGTGCGATTGCCTTTACCGGCTTATGCAGAAGGTCGGCAAAAATATCAGCGATAGCGGGGTTGTTGGCAACGCCGCCCGAGAAAACGATAGGCTCGTCATATGGAATCTGCGCAGCACGCCCCATGGCAAGGACGCGCTTTGCGATCGAACGACCCGTACCCGCAGCAATATCCGCAACGTTTTCCTTCTGAGAGAGATACGATATGATCTCTGACTCGGCAAATATTGTACACATACTGCTGATGTTGCAGGGCTTTGTCGACTGCTTCATAAGATCGGAAAGCTGATCCATTTCTATGCCGAGCAGACGGTGGGTCAGGACCTCGAAGAAACGGCCAGTGCCCGCGGCACATTTGTCGTTCATCTCAAACTTTGTGACTGTGCCGAACTCGTCAAGCTCGATCACTTTGCTGTCCTGCCCGCCGATGTCGATTATCGTGCGCGCGTCCGGCTCCACCTGATGTGTGCCGACACCGTGCGCAATGATCTCGGGTATGTCCATATTCGCGCGCTGGAAAGCTTTTCTGCCGTATCCGGTGGCGACGATATACTTGACATCTTCGAGCTTCGCGCCGATCTCTTCCAGCGCCGCATTGAGAACCTTCTCGCCGCTCAGGTCGCGGTCGAACTCCGTATAATCGTGATAGAATACCTTAACGTCCTTATTTTCATCAATAAGAACACATTTCGAAGTGGTGGAACCAATGTCCACTCCCGCAAACAGATCCATATATTCCCCCCGCAAGAATCACTTGCCCGCAAGCATCTGCTCTGCGCTCATAAGCTGATCGACAACATACTCGCTTTCAAGGAACTGTATACCGCAGTTAGGGCAGCGAAGGCCTTCCGCCTCAGGCAGATTCATCTCGCCGAAGCTGATCGCGATATCATCGACTTCTTCCATGTCGACTTTACAGGTATAGCATTTCCACTTGCTCATTTCTCAGTCTCCTTTAATTATTCTTCTTCGTCCTCAAATCTGACCATGTGGCTGTACACATCAAGCAACTCTGCACCGTCGTCCGTCAGCAGATACTCGACATAGCCGGAGAATTTGCCTATGCGCTTGCGCGCGAGGAAATGCTCCTCTCCTTCAACATAGAGCTTTTTGCCGGTGCTTTCGGCATAGTCAAGGATCTCACGCACGTCGCTCTCCTTGACTCCGCGCTCTTCCATAAGCTCTGCGACCTCGTCGCTGATCTTGAGGTTTGCCGTTTTGAAGTCCATTTTCTTTACCTCCGTACAGTTTTATATGTTCTATGGGCTTTTCCAACTTTTATATAACTCCGACGAAGGCTGCCAAGCTTTACTTTCCCTTTTTGATACGGTTAATAAAGCTGTTTATCTGGTTTCTCTTCGCCGTGAGCTTATCCTGAGAATAATCAAAATCCGTCTCTATTTTCAAGACCGGCATGCCCTTTTCGCCGAGCCATTTGGATACGCAGGTATACTCCATGTCATATATCTCGTCAAAAGCGAGCTGGTACCATATAACGCCTGATATCCGGTATTCGCTGATAAGCTCGCATATGCGGGCATAGCGGATCTTCCACGAGGGCTGGAAAGAGTTGAGCGGCAGTGCCAGACTGTAACGGCTCCTGGCAAAATTCTGGAGCAGGTCGCCCTCAAGCTCAACATCGCTGTCAGAGACGCAGGCACATTCATCAAGCACCTCTGCCACTACCGGACATTCCGTCTCATCTATTAGCTTCAGCAAGCTATAATCGCCTGCCGGAACAGCACGCATTATCATCAAAAGCCGCGGCGCGTCCTTATCAAACAGTGATGGGGCATTGCCAAGCTCATCCACATAAGCTTCAAGCGTGTCAACGGCATCGGCGGTGTTGAATAAGAAGCCCATATGGTGCAGCCGTACAACATCCTCAAGTCTCAATGGAATGCTGTCCGCCTTACGCAGTTCCTTTATTCTGCGGCTGCAAGCCTTGATGCGGTTGGAGCGCGCGAAATTTTCCCTCGCGAGCTCCATATCAGTCTTTTTCCCGGTGAGCTCTTCAACACGGCGCTGCATCGTGCGCAGTGAACTCAAGTAATAATCAAAGGAAATACTGCGCTGCCAATCGACCGGTACGCCGACCTTGAATACATTTATACCCTTATACTCAAGCAGTTCGCTCATGCGGCTCATATGACTGTCAGAAAAGGCAGTGACAACAAGATCCGCCTGCGATGCGATGCTGTCCATTTTGCCGGTGATATAGCTCACGCTCGCCCTCGCGAGCGGGTTAATGCACTCGAGCGTATCATTTATTGCCGCGGCTGCCGGCGCTGATTCGCCGCCCCTGCAAAGCAGATATGTATTTGCTCCCGCGGCACGGATAAACTCCTCCGGTACAAAGGTGCTGTTATAAACGACAAGGGGAACTCCCTCTTTTTTCTGCTGTGCTATCTCGTTCTGTCTCCGCTCTTCTATGTCGGACAGTTTGTCAAAAATATTTTTGATCACTTGCCGCGCCTCCTTGTATATGTGCCGGGCGCGCTAAAATGTACGCTGTAAACTTTCTCTTCTATAATATACTTTTGTCACATAAATGTCAATAGCATATTTACGTTCAGCGCCAAAATAGCTTGCCGGATTAAAAGTTTTCTTCAGCACGCGCCGCGCACTGTCAGCTGATGCACCTTGTCAGATAATAGTCTATAAGCTCTCCGTACTCTTTTTCACTCAGTGACTTTGTCCCTGCCGCAAACTGGTTCGACACTGAGAAGATCAGGATCTCGAAAAGTCTGTATCCCTTTTCATTTATCGTCCAGTCCTTCTTTGTGGCCTTTGCGCGCTTCATAAGCTTCTGGATATTATTATAGAAAGGGCGAACCTCCGCGTCCTCGCTGAACAGGCGCTCCCCGTCGGAGAACATAAAGATGAACACTCCGCGGTTTTCACTCGCAAATCTATATACGCTCATTGCGATAGTCTTGCAGAAAAGCATCTTATCTACGGGAGCCTGCAAGCAGCTGAGCTCCGCATACACCGAGGAATACATTCTGTCAAAGCCGTTTATTAGGACACGCTTTTTTATGTCGTTGAGATTCTCGACATAATTATATATCGTCATTGGAGAAACGCCAAGCTCTTTTGCTATATTTCTGACGGACAGGGCCTCCATTCCGTCGCTGTCAACTATTCCGATAGCGACGCGGAATATCTCCTCTTTTCCGCATAGTACTTTTTCTCGTGACATCTTACAGTAACTACCCCGCCTTAATCAAAGATTGGATATCTTCAGGCAGCTGCATATGCTGCGTATGATGGATATACGGTTGTCAATATTATACCTGCTGCCATCCCAGAACTCTCCCTCAAGATAATAGTGCGGGATACCCGTCCGCTCCTCGACAATGCGGATCATTGTTTTCTGGAGCGCACCTATCCAACGGTCAAAGTCGTAAAAGCCAAAGAGTGCGCCGTCAAAAGAATAATGCTCGAACAGCTTTATTACTATCTCTGCCTCGTTCTTCATGTTCACCGCATCCGGCCACATAAGGCACATACGCGCCGCGGCGATATATGGATCGTCGTCGTGCTTTATCGCCTCTTCCATCCAGCTTGCCAGCGGAAACACTCTCCCAAGTGAAAGGTTTACGCCATTGTCCCTGAACGCGCGGTCGACCCATGGCACGTTCAGCGGTGCGAAATGGCAGGCGAGCCTCGGCGCGCCCTTTGGCAGATTGCCCACACCGCGGCGTATGCGATCCTCGACTTCGGCAATAGCCGTGTCGAGAGCATCGTTGACATAGTCCATTCCGGAATCGAAACAAACCTGCATGTTCAAGCTGAACAGCGCAAGTTCGATCCCCGAGATGGGCTGAGGATCGGCATTGACCACAAGGTCCGTCAGCTTCTCCACCCGGCGCATGTAGGCCATGTAAGCCTCTATGCCATCACGCAGATCCTGATCCGTGACCGTAATGCCGGTAAGCTCGGAGACGCGCTGCTGTCCTTCCCTGATCTGTGCGGCAAGGAATGCGACCCTCTCATCGTTCTCTGCCTCGATCTCTCCGAGCGGCGCATCGTGCGGAATGGCCGTGAGGACGTCCGCCTGTTCATCACGCTGGCAAAGACAGTCGATAAGTTCCTCCGTTTTCGGTGCTTCATTGCAGTGCAGCCCCCAGTTCCATGTTGCGGTCGGCTCCGGTACATGCCCATCCATATTGGTGGTAGCGCGGGTGCAGTTGAGCGCACAGTGCCCGCAGGCGGGATTCAGCGCCGGCTTACCCGGAAACTGTCCCTCAGACTTGCCGCAGAATGCCTGCCACATGGTCGTCATAATGAAGTCCGGGTAAGCGAAGTGCAGTTCCCCATGTCCGGCAAGCTTGTTTGCATATACGCAGGCAAAAAGCGAAGTGTTATTCACGTAAAGTATCTTCTTTCCTTCCGCCTTATACCTGTTCATTTTTGCCAGCTCTGCCGTCTCTCGCACACATGCGGCGATCATTTTCCTGACGCTGAGCAGAGAAATATCCCAATACTTGGGTATCCAGTTTTCAACTGCATTTTGAATATCCTTATCTTTGAGACTCAAAAATTTTGCAGCAAGCTCCCAATCCGGGATAAAGCTTTCAAGTTCTTCGCCCTCCCATCCGAGCATCTGCAAAAAGCGTCTGTTAATATCGTTTTCCATGACAACAGCCCCCATGCCGTATTATATACATATGTAAATATTATATCAGCTTTTATTTTCAAGTCAACACATGTCAATAAAATCACAGTAATTAAATGTCAACCGGTACTGTGCTCTTGCAGCAATATTCGTTTATACTCAAACTCATAAAATCATAACTTATTCAGCTTATTGGTCAATTCAAAATTTATTCTCTAATTTCTCTCAGCCAATCAGCCAACTCAAGTTCAGTTCCGGATCTCGCCCAGCACCTCACGAAGGGTCGAAAGCAGTGTAATTGATAGCTCCTTTAATTTTGTGATTTTGTGGGGAAGAAACGTCGCTGACGCCATTGACAAGCAGACCGTTGCCGACCTCGTAGGTCATTGCGGCACGTCCTTCCTCGAACGCACGTACTGTCACCCACGGCTCGACAAAAAGCGCAGTGCAGCCGAAGTGTTTGCAGCCGTGCGGTTTGGTGAGTCTATAAGATCAAGACCGTAATCATTGTTGGTTTGGTAGAATTTCTCCTGCGTGCAAAAATAGTAATAGCTTTCTGTACCTGTTTGCAGTATGTTATGTCTGCAAAACAGACCTCTACTCTGCTGAGGTCAACAGAGAGGAAATGGGAGATGTGGACTCTCCTGAAGGAGCAACGCCGCTATTGCGAGAATGAGACACTGCACTAGGATGGACGAACTATAACCGACAACAACTTTCTGTTCAGAAAGCATGAGCTGGACGAACCTATGACGCTGGCAACATTCACATGGCGTTTCAAACTTATCCTCAAGAAAGCTGCACAATGCGCTGGAGATATAAGGATAGCAACCACACGACTCAGTTGAGTCGTGTGGAGTTCAAAATGACCGTAAGCCGCATAGCAACTTACGGTCATTTTGTTATGAAGATTACAGGTTTTTTGCTGCGAGGTATGCCGCGCCGGTGGCATTGCCGATGAGGCTGGGCTTATCGCAGTCACCAACATAAACTACCTTGTCAAAGCGCTTGTCAAGTTCTTCGAGCATGCTGGTATCGGGCTGGATGCCAAGGGACAGGACAGTTGCATCCACAGGTATCTCATAGGGGCCGTCATGCTCCGCTTCTGCCGCGGCATCTGCATTCTATTCAGTTCCTCCGCACAAGCTGCGCAGATGCCTAAGAAAAACAAACGATGCTTTATAGAGTGTGTCAAAGAACATGTATACAGTAGAAGTTGCGGGAAGGAAGATACGGTGAAAGAAACCAGGAAATGGTGTCCTTCACACGATCGTCACGCGCGCCGCGCCGGTATTCAGCTCCTCCGGCAGTTTGGCATTCGTGATGATGTGATCCGCCTCGCACAACGGCATCAGCATATACGCGCCAGGCTTCAGAAACTTCGACTTGTCGCAGAGGAACACCTTCATGTCCGCCTGCTGTAAAGCGCGGCGGCGCAGGGCGTTTGCCCGCGCGCTGTAATCGGCGATCCACGCCCCCGGCGTTATCGCCGAGGAGGAGTAGAACATGATGTCGATGCCGAAGTGCGTGATGAGTTCCTCCGCCTCGTACCCGTAAAAGCTCATCGTGTCATAGCATGTCTCTCCGCCGAGGCAGATGGTGGGGACGCGGTACTTCGCCGCGAGCTGCAAAACGGAGATATTGTTGGTGACAACAGTGATGTTCTTGTAAGCGCTCATTTGGTCGATGATGTGCAGCGTCGTAGTGGATTCGTCCATAAACACCATGCAGTTGTCGCGCAGCAGCTTCGCTGCCGCCTTGTCGAGCTTGAGCTTTTCCTGCGGATTGACGCCCATGCGGAAAACCGCGGGGCCACCGTCCATATCGCTCAAGCGCGGCACCACACCGCCGTGGCTGCGCACCACGAGTCCAAGATCCTGCATTGTGTTCAGGTCGCGCCGCACCGTCGGCATGCTGACAAAGAGCTCTTTACTGAGTCTGTCCACGCTTGCATAGCCGCGCTCTGCCAATATATTCATTATTTTCTCGTACCGTTCGTTTTTCACTGCTGTCCCCGCCTTAACATTGATCGTTTTTGATCGTTTCTCAATATTAGCGCCAAATCTTGCAGAAGTCAAGTATTGTGAGTATAATATGGTTTAGCTATTTTGATGGAAAACGCCGCCGCAAGGCGGGTGAAATATATATTTTTGATGCAAATTTGTCAAAGTGTTGGAAACCGCACGTTAAACCCACGTGCGCTGGAAAAGTTCATATACGAAAGGCAAAAGAGAATATGGATAACGTAAGACTGATCGCGTTTGACCTTGACGGCACGCTCACTCAGCACAAGACGAAGCTTGCCCAGCCCAATCTCGGTGTGCTGGACGCACTGCGCGCAAAGTACAAGCTTCTGATGGTCGGCGCGGGGATGTGCAGCCGCATATTCAGTCAGATGAACGGCTACCCCATAGATATTATCGGCAATTACGGAATGCAGTTCTGCACATATAACGCCGCGACAGGTGAGCTTGACCATGTTTTTGATGAGCACGCCCCCTGTGACCGCGCCAGCGTCGAGGCTCGCGTGACCGCGCTGAGGGAGCGCTTCGGGTATACGGTATTCAAGGGCAATAATGTAGAGTATCACGACTCCGGCTGCGTCACGTTCCCGCTGCTCGGCACCGCGGCGGACATTACCGACAAGCTCGCCTTCGACCCGTATCGCGCAAAGCGCAAGCCGATGTACCCTGTCGTGCGCGATGCTTTCCCCGATTATACGGTGTTCATCGGTGGGTCGTCGTCGTTCGACCTTGCTCCTTTCCCGTACAACAAATATTACGCGCTCGACCGGTACTGCACCGAGTATGGCTATGATCATTCCGAGATCGTCTATGTCGGCGATGATTACGGTCCGGGCGGCAACGATGAGGCGGTCTACCGCTCCGACTTCCGCTTTATCTGCGTGGATGATTACACCCGCTTTGGTGAGTACATGAAAGAGTTTCTGTGAAGAGGAGCGTTGAAAGGTGTTTATAGATTGCAGCAAGTACGCCGGAAAATGCGCCTGCGGACGCGAGCATACCATGGAGACCCGCGCCGCGGTGATAGAGCCGGGCTGCCTTTTTGAGTTTGAGAAGTACATGGCGCAGTTCGGTGTCACGGGTAAGCGCTGCGCGCTCTACGGCGAAAACTCCTATGCCGCCACGGCGGACAGGCATCCGCGCGCCGAGCAGAAGATCGTGCTTGACCCGACTGGGCTGCACGCGAACGAGATATCCACGGCGGAGGTGCTCGCGAAGCTTGAGGGCGATGTGGAAGTAATTGTCGCCGTCGGCAGCGGCACCATTCACGACATCGCGCGCTTCTGCGCGCACGAGCGCGGCATACGCTTTGTCTCCTGCCCGACAGGCGCGAGCGTGGACGGCTTCTGCAGCACTGTCGCTGCAATGACGTGGTACGGCTTCAAAAAGACGCTGCCCGCCGTCGCGCCGGAGATAGTTCTGGCAGACACGGAGATCATCAAGAACGCTCCCATGGAGCTTGTGCGCAGCGGCGTGGGAGACATTATGGCGAAATACACCGCCCTTGCCGACTGGAAAATGGCGCACGTCCTCACTAATGAGTTGCTTTGTGAAGAAATTTATAGTATAATGCAGGATGCCGCCGACACAGTCATGCAGAGCGTCCCCGGCATTGCCCGCGGCGAGGAGAGCGCCTACGCCGATGTGACCTATGCGCTCATCATGAGCGGCATCGCAATGCAGATGATGGGCAACTCCCGCCCCGCCTCCGGCGCGGAGCATCATATATCCCACATGATAGAGATGGAGCCTGAAGCATTCCCGGTAAAGTTCCCCGCCATGCATGGTGAGAAAACCGGCGTCGGCTCGCTCATTGCGGTGCGCGAATATAAGCGCCTTGCAAAGGTAGAGGACATCACCCCGTACATAACCGACTACGCCCCCATACCGGAGGAGCATTTTCGCAAGTTCTTCGGCGAGCGGCTGGCGGATTCGCTGATAAAAGAAAACGAAAACGACTGCCTTGCAAAGGTGAGCCGCGAAAAGCTCAGCGCGAGCTGGGGTGAGCTGCGGCATATAATTGACGAGCTCCCGACTGAGGAGTACCTTTACGGGCTTCTGGAGATGCTAGACGCGAAGCGCGATCTTGCTTCCATCGGTGTGGAGGAGATCGATCTTCCCGTACTGCTGAAAAATTCACCCCTTGTGCGCAATCGTCTGACGCTTATGAGAACGCGCCGGATGATAAAGATATACGAAATCGAATAATATACAACAAATGTAAAGGAGAGAGCACAAGTGAGTGAAGAGATCATCATAAAACACGCTCTTAAAAAGTACGGTGACAACGTCATCATTCCCGACTTGAGCCTTGACATTAGAGAGGGCGAGTTTTTCACGCTGCTTGGTCCCTCCGGCTGCGGCAAGACCACACTTCTGAGAATGATCGCGGGCTTCAACAGCATCGAGGGCGGCGACTTCTTCTTCGGCGAGAAGCGCATAAACGACCTTGACCCCGCCAAGCGCAACATTGGCATGGTCTTCCAGAACTACGCCATCTTCCCGCACTACACCGTCAGAAAAAACGTTGAGTTCGGCCTGAGAAACAAGAAGTTCCCCAAGGACAAGATAAAGACCCAGTCCGAGAAGTTCATGCAGCTCATGCAGATCGACCAGTACGCCGACCGTATGCCTGAGCGCCTTTCCGGCGGTCAGCAGCAGCGCGTTGCGCTCGCACGCGCACTGTGCATCGAGCCGGACGTTCTGCTGATGGATGAGCCTTTGTCCAACCTTGACGCGAAGCTGCGCGTTGAGATGCGCACGGTCATCAAGAACATCCAGCACAATGTCGGCATCACCACCGTGTATGTCACGCACGACCAGGAGGAAGCCATGGCGGTCTCCGACCGTATTGCCGTCATGAATGCCGGCGTCATCCAGCATGTCGGCACGCCCAAGAGCATATACCAGCGCCCGGCAAACCTCTTCGTCGCCACGTTTATCGGCCGCTCCAACGTGATAAAGGGCAAGCTCGTCGTCGACGGCGGCAAGACCTATCTTGAAACGCTCTCCGGCTACCGCGCCGAGATACATACCGTCCGCCCCGAGCAGCAGAAGGAGCAGGAGATCACCTTGTCCGTGCGTCCGGAAGAGTTTTTGCTCGACCGCGACAGCACAGAGGGTATCTCCGCCATCGTGGATGACTGCGTGTTCCTCGGGCTGAACACCCATTACTTTGTGCATCTGTCCTCCGGCGAGGAGGTCGAGATAATTCAGGAGTCCTCCATCGACAGTATTATCGAACCGGGGAGCGAGATAAAGCTGAAAATAAACACGGATAAGGTCAACCTCTTCACTGCCGACGGCGAGGAGAACATACTCACCGGCGTGTGCAATGACTGTGCGAAGGCATAACGGAGGAGCAGGCTATGGTCAAAAAACGTTTTGACGGCTGGCTGATCGTCTCTGTGCTGCTGCTGGTGCTGTTCATCGCGGTGCTCATCTACCCGATGTTCGGCGTCATCAAGCAGGCGGTCATCATGCCTGACGGCAGCTTCTCGTGGGAGCAGTTCCACAAGTTTTTCAGCAACAGCTACTATGTGGACACCATCTATAACTCCTTCAAGATCACCATTTTCGTCACGGTGCTCACGCTCGTGATCGGTATTCCGTTTGCTTACTTTTATGCGTTCTACCGCCTCAAGGGCGCAAAGATTCTCTTCGTCGTCAGCATACTTTGCTGCATGTCCGCCCCGTTTTTGGGCGCGTACTCGTGGGTCATGCTGCTCGGACGCAGCGGTGTCATCACAAAGTTTTTCAAAACCGCCCTCGGCATCACCCTGCCCAGTATCTACGGCTTCGGCGGCATCGCCCTGTCGCAGACGCTCAAGTTCTTCCCGCTCGTGTTCATCTACATGAACGGTGCTTTCAAGAGCATTGACAATACCCTCATGGAGGCCTCGGCAAATATGGGCTGCACCGGTGTAAAGCGCCTTTTCAACATCGTGCTGCATCTCACTATGCCCACCATCCTCGCCGCTACACTCATGGTGTTCATGCAGGCGTTTGCCGACTTCGGTACGCCCACCATCCTCGGCGAGGGCTTCAAGACCTTCCCGGTGCTGCTTTATAATGAGTATCTCGGTGAAAACGGTGCGAACTACAACTTTGCTGCCGCACTCGCCATTATCGCGGTCATCGTCACCGCCGTGATATTCTTCCTCCAGAAGTGGGCAACAGGGCGCTTCAAATTCTCTATCAACACCCTGCACCCCGTGGAGAAGAAGGATGCAAAGGGTCTCGGTGGCTTCCTCATGCATCTATACTGCTATCTTCTCTGCGCCATTGCGATCCTCCCGCAGATATATATCATTTATCTCAGCTTCCGCAACAGCAAAGGCTCGCTCTTCGGCGTGGGGTACTCCCTTGTTAACTACCAGAGCGCGCTGAAGAAAAAGCTCGTGCTCGCCTCGCGCAACACGCTCGTCATGGGCATCATCGCCCTTGCGGTCATCATCGTCATCGCGGTCGTGCTCGCATACCTCGTTGTGCGCCGCAACAACGCGCTCAACCACTCGCTTGACACTATCGCTATGCTCCCCTACATCATGCCCGGTGCCGTCATCGGTATCGCACTGCTCATCGCCTACGGCTCCAAGCCCATTGCCCTCACCGGCACAATGACCATCATGATCATGTCCTTTGCGATACGCCGTATGCCGTACACGATACGCTCGGCAACGGCGACATTGATGCAGATCCCGATAAGCATAGAAGAGGCGGCGATAAGCCTCGGCGCGTCGAAGCTGAAAACTTTCGTGAAGATAACCGTACCCATGATGTCAAACGGTATCCTCTCCGGCGCGATCCTCAGCTGGGTCGCCATCGTGACAGAGCTGTCAAGCTCCGTCATACTTTACAGCAACAAGACCACCACCCTCACCATGCAGGCGTATATCTACATCGGACGCGGCGAATACGGCACGGCAGCAGCATTTGCGGCCATCCTCACCGTCATCACCGCACTGAGCCTCTTCCTCTACATGGCAATAAGCAAGTCCGAGGACGATATACAGCTCTGATCCCCCGGCACACGACCGCCCTATAGATGCAAATGCATCCGGGAATATATCAAAAAAAGGAGAACCAAAATGAAGAAAATCCTAGCACTCGTACTGGCGCTTTGCATGATCTTTGCACTGTGCGCCTGCGGACAGTCCGCAGCACCTGCCGAGCAGCCCACTCAGAATGAATCCCCCGCTGCTGACGGAGCGGCTCCCGCCGAAGATGCGGCAGTCGAGGAAGATCTGGGCGACACCCTCGTCCTCTACTCCTCCATGACCGAAGCCGACCTTGATGCTCTCAAGACCTGCTTCAACGAAGTGTACCCCGACATCGAGATCGAGGTCATCTCCGGTTCCGCCGGTGAGTTCACCGCGAAGATTCAGGCCGAAGCCGGCAACCCCCAGGGCGACGTTACTTGGGGTGGCCTTGCTGACTCCGACGGCGACAAGTACGCCGAGATATTCGAAGCATGGGTCTCTGACAACGATGACGAGCAGATGGAAGGCTACAGCACCCCCAACGGCTTCTACAGCATGGATCACCTCTCCACCGTTTGCTTCTGCGTCAACACCGAGCTTGAGAAGGAACTCGGTCTGAACATCCAGTCCTATGAAGACCTCCTCGATCCCGCACTCAAGGGCAAGATCGTCTTCTCCGATCCCAACAGCTCCTCCGCTGCATGGAACAACCTCTGCAACATCTTCTCCGTTTACGGCATCGACACCGATGAGGCATGGGACTACATCGACGCTCTCCTTGAGAACATGGTCGTTGTTGAGAAGTCTTCCGTCTGCTTCAACTCCGTCTCCGATGGTGAGTACGTTGTCGGTCTGACCTACGAGGACGGTGCGATCAAGCTCAACCAGAGCGCAGCCGACCTCGGCACTGAGGCTGTCACCGAGGTTCGCTACCCCTCCAACGGCACTTCCGCCTCTGCTTTCGGTGTTGCGATCGTCAAGGGCGCTCCCCACATGGCTGCTGCAAAGGCTTTCGTCAACTGGGTCACCTCTGCTGAGGGCCAGAGCGCCATGGCAGAGTACATGCAGGGCACTCTCCGCTTCACCAACGCCAACTACACCTCTCCCGAGAACGCATGGCTCAAGGCGTCCAGCGACATCACCTGGGTCACCCGTGACGTCCCCACTCTGACCGCGCAGAAGGCTGACCTTCTTGCCAAGTGGAACGAGCACCTCGCCGCCGTTCAGGGCTGATAGGCAAAGCTGTAATATCTAACCGACATAAGCCCGCTTTATGCGGGCTTATGTTTTAAGGACCGCCGCCGCAGTGACTTCCGCCGGCGCTCAACGTGAGCGTGAATGTCGGCGGAAATCACCTGAAAGAGGAGAATATATGAAAATGTACGATACGCCGCAGGAGCTTTCAAAATACCTCAACATAAAGTTAGAGTGCAACTGCGGCAGGACGCATTATGTGCCCATAAAGGGCGTGGAAATAGGGGCGGACGCGATCGAGCGCCTGCCGCACTATGTGAAGAGTCTGGGCTATGCCCATCCGCTCGTCCTTTGCGATAAGGTAACCTACCAGATCGCGGGCGTGCGCTGCATGGAGCTTATGCAGACGGCGGGCATCGCTGCGACAGAGCATACGTTAACGCACCTTGGCTTTGACGAGGCGACACTCGGCGAGATCGTGATAAATAAGCCGGACGACTGCGACCTCATTATCGGTGTCGGCACGGGATCGATAACCGACATGACGCGCTATTCCAGCTTCAAGCTCAAGCTGCCGTGCTTCACTGTCGCCACCGGCGC